>DAINOM010000222.1:0-4968 GCA_036735445.1 Propionicimonas sp. | reverse complement strand
CTTCAGCACACGGTTCGACAGCGTCATAACCAACGCAGAACTCTACCGTGAGCGGACGGCAGCCGCCAAAACGCCGTCCTCAGCCCTCGAACCGCGGCAGGGCGCGCGTGGACGTGTCGTCGAGGGCGGAGCGGCTGGCCAGGCGGTCGCGCATCGTCCGCACCTGCGACATGGTCTTGGCGAGGCCGGCCTCGAAGGACGCGATCCGCGCGTCCACGTAGGCGTCCGCCTCGCGGCGCAGCGCCTCGGCGTCGGCGAGGGCCTTCGCCTCCAGTTGCGCGGCCTTCTTGCGGGCGAGCTCCATCACCGGGGTCTGGCCGGAGAGGAACTGCGCCTTCTCCTCCGCGGAGGAGATGATCTGGGCGGCCTCCTCCTGCGCACGCTCCAGGGTCTCCAGCGACGTGGCCGTGACCCGCTGGGCCTCGCCGAGGTCGGCGTTCAGGGCCTCGGCCGCCTGGTTGACCAGTGCGAGCACCTCGGCCCGGTTGACCATGCAGGAGGCCGACATCGGCACGGCCTTGGCGTTCTCGACGATCTGGCGGAGCTGCCTGAGCACCTCGTTCGTCTGCTCAACCATTGGGCTGCTCCCGTTCCTGGGTCTTGTGGCGGATCTGCCGGGCGACCAACTCCGGCACGAAGGCCGAGACGTCCCCTCCGAAGGAGGCGACCTCGCGGACCATCGTGGAGGACAGCGTGGACCAATCCGACGATGCGGGCAACATCACGGTCTCCACCGCACCCACGACGGCGTTGATGTGGGCCATCTGCAGCTCGAACTCGAAGTCGGACGCGAACCGGATGCCCTTGACCAGGACACCGGCGCCGTGGGCCTTCGCGAAGTCGACCAGCAGCCCGTCCAGCGGCTCCGCGGAGACGTTGGCCAGGTCGGACGTGGTGCGGCGCACGAGGTCGAGCCGTTCCTCCGGCGTGAACAGGTACTTCTTCGCGGAGTTCTGGCCCACGGCGACCACGACCCGCTCGAACAGCGCGGCCGCCCTGCGGATCACGTCGAGGTGCCCGAAGGTGACCGGGTCGAACGACCCGGGACAGACGGCGATCATTCCGGCGGCCTCCTGGCGAAGTAGAGCGTCGTCTCACCGTAACGCCGATGAGACTGCTGTGACAGTTGGGACGGCCAGACGGGCGGCAGGTCTCGACTGGCACGTTCGACTACCAGCAGGCCGTCGGCGAGCAGCCAGCGGTCGGCAGCGGCCGCCAGCACCGGCGCCAGCCGTTCGACGGGCACGGCGTAGGGCGGGTCCGCCCAGACGACGTCGAAGCGCTGGTCGGGCTCGCCGGCGAGGGCCTTCTCCACGGTCGACGCCAGCACGGTGACCGGCAGGCCGGCCTCGCGGGCGTTGCCGCGGGCGATCCGGGCCGTCGCCGCGTCCGACTCGACCGCCCAGACCGGATCCGCGCCGCGGCTGGCCGCTTCGAGCGCCACCGCCCCGGACCCGGCGTACAGGTCGAGGAAGCCGATCCCGGCCAGCTGGGTCTCCGCCGGCTCGCCGAGCGTGCCCGCCCAGTCCGCGACCAGCGAGAATGCCGCCTCGCGGACGCGGTCCGTGGTCGGTCGTGTCGCCGAGTGCGCGGGCGTGCGCAGCCGGCGTCCCTTCGCCCGGCCGGCGATGATCCTGGTCACCGGGTCAGGGTAACGGAGCCCCGTGTTCTCAGTTTCGCTCCAGCCAGTCGGGCGACGCGAGCATCTCGGTGGCGCGGATGGCGTCGGCGAAACCGGGGGTGGTCAGGTCGGGGTCGCGGGCGACACACTCCGCGGCCAGCTCCCTCGCCCGGGCGATCAGGTCGGCGTGCTCGAGCACCCGCAGCAGGCGCAGGCTCGACCGGCTGCCCGCCTGCGTGGCACCGAGGACGTCGCCCTCCCGGCGCTGTTCGAGGTCGAGTTCGGCCAGCTCGAAGCCGTCCCGGGTGGAAGCCACCGCGTCGAGCCGGACGCGGGCGGGCTCGCCGTCCGGCACGCTGGTGACCAGCAGGCACACGCCGGGATGGCTGCCCCGACCGATCCGGCCGCGCAGCTGGTGCAGCTGGGAGATGCCGAACCGGTCGGCGTCCCAGACGACCATCATCGACGCGTTGGGCACGTCGACGCCGACCTCGATCACGGTGGTGGCGACCAGCACGTCCAGGTCACCGGTCGCGAACGCGCCCATCGCCTCGTCCTTGGCGTCGCCGGGCAACTGGCCGTGCAGCACCCCCACCCGGACGTCGGCCAGCGGGCCGGAGCGCAGTTCGTCCGCCAGCTCGACGACGCCCTTGCCCTCGGCCGAACTCGCGATCCTCGGTACGACGACGAACACCTGGCGTCCGGCCGCGACCTCCTCCAGCACCCGGTCCCACGCGCGCTGCACCCACTGCGGACGGGCGGCGGCGTCCACGACCACGGTGGCGACGTCGGCGCGTCCGGCCGGCAGCTCGGCCAGGGTGGAGACGTCGAGGTCGCCGAAGATCGTCATCGCGACCGAGCGCGGGATCGGCGTCGCGGTGAGCACCAGCACGTGCGGACGGCTGCTGGCCTTGTCGGCGAGGACGGCGCGCTGCTCGACCCCGAACCGGTGCTGCTCGTCGACGACGATCAGGCCCAGGTCGGCGAACTGCACGCGCTCGGCGAGCAGCGCGTGGGTGCCGATCACGATGCCCGCCTCGCCGCTGGCCGCCCGCAGCAGCGCCGACTTCCGCGCTGCCGCGGTCATCGAGCCGGTGAGCAGGACGACGTCCGTGGCCACGTCCGGCGCACCGAGCATGCGGCCGCCGCCGAGATCGCCCAGCAGCTCCCGGATCGTCTGGAAGTGCTGGGACGCGAGCACCTCGGTCGGCGCCAGCAGCGCGGCCTGCCCGCCGGCGTCGACGACGGCCAGCATGGCGCGCAACGCCACCACCGTCTTTCCCGACCCGACCTCGCCCTGCAGCAGCCGCTGCATCGGTCGGGGCCGGGCGAGGTCGTCCAGGATCGCGCTGCTGACCTCCGCCTGACCGCCGGTCAGCCGGAACGGCAGCCGCTCGTCGAAGGCGTCCAGCAGGCCACCGGAGACCCGGACGCGGGGCTGCGCGGGCCGCGACGCCGCATCCGCCCGCCGGTAGGCCATGGTCAGCTGGGTGGCGAGCGCCTCGTCGAACCGCAGCCGCTGCGCGCCGCGCTCGGCCTCGGCGAGGCTGGACGGGTGGTGCACGGCCGCGAAGGCGGTGGCGAGTTCCACGACCCCGGCCTGCTCCCGGACCCAGGCCGGCCACGGGTCCTCGGCGCCGGAGAGGGACTGCAGGGCCAGCCGCGCACACTCGGCGACCTTCCAGGTGGGCAGCTTCGCCGTGGCGGGATACATGCCGACGAGCCCACCGGTGGCGAGGGCGGCGATCCGCTCCTTCTCCTCCGACGTGGCGACGATGTGGCCGGCGGCGTCCATCATCGCGAACATGGGGTGGCTCATCTGCAGCTGGTTGCGGAAGCTGCCGACCTTGCCGACGAACAGGCCCGCGACCCCCTCGCGCAGCTGCTTCTCCCACCAGCCGAGCAGGTGGGGCTTGCCGAAGAACGTCACGGCGAGCCGGCCGTTGCCGTCGCTGAGCAGCACTTCGAGCCGGCCGGGCCGGGCACCCCGTCCGGGCTGGGAGTGGCCTTCGTGACGGCGGATGTCGGCCACCCTCGCCACCACGGCGACCAGCTCACCCTCGGTGAGCGTGCCGAGGTCGGTGAGTTCGGTGCCGGACAGGTAGCGCCGCGGGATGTGCCGGAGCAGGTCGCCGACGGTGGCGATGCGCAGCGCGGCGAACTCCTTCGCCGTCCGCTCCCCCAGGACCTGGCCGAGCGGAGCGTTGAGTTCTGCGTACATGCTCGTCCGCCAGCCGTGCAGTGCCGTCTCCACGGTGGGTCAGCCTATTCCGCGTCCCGGACAGCCCGGGCCACGTCAGCCCGCTCCCGGACCGCGCCGGAAGCGGAGGTAGCCCGCGACGGTGACGAGCAGGAAGCCGACCAGCGCCACCGCGGATGCCACCACGCCGGCAAGAACCTGCAGGCCGAGCATCAGCAGGCCGAACAGGAGCGACACCAGCACCCCGGCGAGCCCCACCGCGCCGAGCATTCGTCCGGGCAGCAGTCCGGACGATGCCGAGGCCCTGGCGCCGCCGAGCTCGTACGCGACCGTATGCAGGAGCGCTCGCAGCGTCGCCGGTGGCACGACGTCCGGTACCGATGGCGTGCGGCGCACGACCCGACGCACGGCCGGCGGCGCAGGAGTGTCCTGTGGGTGTGGCTCGGGCGTGCCGAGGACATCCCAGGCATAGCGCGGTGGATCGACGGGCGCGATGCCGTCCGGCTCGGGGAAGCGGTCAGGCGCCGGGGTGGTCACGCACCCATGGTGGCACGGGGTGCGGACATGCGAAGAGACCCGCCCTTCGAGCGGGTCTCTGTCGGGATGGTTCAGCGGGTGACCCGGCCGGCCTTCAGGCAGGAGGTGCACACGTTGAGCCGCTTCGGGGTGCCGTCGACGACAGCGCGCACCCGCTGGATGTTCGGGTTCCAGCGCCGGTTGGTCTTCTTCTTCGACCCTTGGCGCAGATGTCACAGACGGCAGCCACCGGAGTACTCCTTGTTGTCTCATCGATTCCACGCGACAGCGCACGCAGGTAAGTTCGGCCCCCACGACAGGGACCTGCCAACGATACCTGACCCGACCGAGACCGTGCCAATCGAGCCGACCCGGGGTCCGGGCTCAGCTCGCCACGACGATCGGCAGGATCATCGGCCGCCGCCGGAAGTTGTTGCTCACCCAGCGACCGATGGTGCGGCGCAGCAACTGCTGGAGCTGGAAGGTGTCCTCCACGCCGTCCTCCAGCGCCCTCAGGATCACCTGCACGAGTTCGGGGCGGATCTCGTCGAACACCGAATCGTCCTCGGCGAAACCACGGGCGTGGATGTCCGGGCCGCTGACCAGGGTGTTCGCGTGGAAGTTCACCACC
>DAINOM010000221.1:0-4998 GCA_036735445.1 Propionicimonas sp. | reverse complement strand
AGCGCCAGCTGTTCCTGGTCGACCACGCCGGCCTGCCGCTGAAGACCGTGCTCGAACAGCTCGACCTCCTCGGGGAGATACTGCCCGACCTGCGCAAGGGCTTCGCCGAGGGCCGGCCCGCGCACATCCCGGACGCCCCGAC
Source organism: Propionicimonas sp. (assembly GCA_036735445.1). Classification (GTDB taxonomy): domain Bacteria; phylum Actinomycetota; class Actinomycetes; order Propionibacteriales; family Propionibacteriaceae; genus Propionicimonas. The sequence continues at coordinate 4,856 of DAINOM010000221.1, read as the reverse complement.
GCACGCCAGTCTGGTCGCCGCGCGCGACGCCCTTCGCGACACCCCAGGGAGCGGTGGGGAAGCGGTCCCTGAGGAGCGGGCGAAGAGCGACGCTGGCTCAGGAACGGTCCCTGAGGAGCCGGCGAGGAACGAGGCGGCGTCACGAAGGGCCACTCTCGACGACGTCACCGGCCGCTCGCCGTACCCCGAGTCGGGTCAACCGCTGGTCGAGCTCGTCGAGACCCCGTCGGCGGGGAGCGACCGATGACCAGCATCGTGGTGGTCACCGCCGGCACCAGCGTCCCGTCCTCGAGCCGGATGCTCGGCGAGCGGCTGGGTGAGGCGGCGTCCGCGGAACTGGTGAAGGCGGGCGCGCTGACTGGGGTGACGCACCTCGAGCTGCGCACGCTGGCGGCGGACCTGGCCAACCAGCTGGCGACGCGCGTCCCGTCCGCACGGCTGCGGGAGGCCTTCGACGCGGTCTGCACGGCGGACGGGGTGATCGCGGTCACCCCGGTGTTCAACGGCTCGTACTCGGGGTTGTTCAAGCTGTTCTTCGACGGCCTCGACGAGGGCGTGATGAAGGGACGGCCGGTGCTGCTGGCCGCGACCGGCGGCACGGCCCGGCACTCGCTGGCGATCGACCACGCGATGCTGCCGCTGTTCTTCTACCTGAAGGCGCTGGTCGCCCCGCACGCCGTGTTCGCGGCCACGAAGGACTGGGGTACGCCCGGCGGCAAGCTCGATCGCAGGATCGCGCGGGCCGCGGAGGAGTTCGCGCGCCTCGTCCTCGCCGCCACGCCGGCGAAGCGCGACGACGACTTCGAGGTGACCGACTTCAGCGAACTCCTCGGCGGCTGAACGACAGGGACGGTTCTCAACTCGGTCCAGGAAAGCGACGGGGGACGGTTCTCAACTCGGTCCAGCTGGACCGAGTTGAGAACCGTCCCCGCGGTTCAGGGCTACTTCTTGACGCCCTTCAGGGAGCCCTTGATGCCGCCTTCCGGGGAGCCGGCGCTGCAGACGATCCGGTGGTCGGCGACCTTGTCCCAGATGTCCGAGCCGGCCAGGAAGTAGGCCACCTCGTACTTCGACTTGCCGACGTCCACCCCGACGAAGTCCTTGAAGCCGGCCTGGCAGACCGAGGTGAACAGCTTCTGCTCCTGCTCCGCGGTGGGGGCCTTCTTGCCGTCCACCTGCTTGGCGGCGAACACCTCGTAGTAGTGGGACGCGGAGCAGTCGAGCACCTCCACGGCCTGCGCGGCCACGTCCTGCGGACCGGTGCACTGGCCCTTCCCGGGGAAGACCAGCGTGTCGCCCCTGGCCGAACCCTCCAGGCCGCCGTCCGCGGAGCCGACCAGGCAGGTGATCACCCGGTTCTCCGGCGTCGCCCAGGCGGCTTCGTCCGCGGCGAGATAGGCGGACCCGTAGCGGCTGTACGGCTGGGCCACCCCGACGTAGCTGGTGAAGCTCGCCGTGCAGGCCGTCTTCGCCTGGGCCGCGAGCGCCTCCGCGCCCGGGTAGACATCGCCGGTGACCGGCACGACGGCGTGCACCTCGTAGTAGTGGGACTCGGCGCACGGCACGGTGGGCACGTCGGTGATCGACGCCCCGGAGAGGTCGACGTCACCGGTGCAGTCGCCGACGACGAGTTGGGCCGCGCCGGGAGCGGTCGGGGTCGCGGACGTCACACCGGCGCTCGGTTCCTCGCTGCCGGACGTCGTCGGCGTCGCGGCGGCCGTGCAGCCGCCCAGCGCCAGGAACAGCGCCAGACCACACCCGGCCCAGCGTCGCAGCATCGAAGACCCTCCCATCCCAGCCATGGTAGTGGCCGGTCGCCGCGAGGTTGTCGCCGTCGGCCGGGCCCGGGGTTGTGCGACGCACCCTAGTCTTGGCAGCGATGAACCGTGAGCTGCTCTTCCCGCCCGGCGCGACCCGGCACGACTGGGTGCTGGACGCGGCGCTGGCCGCCGGCCTGGGCCTGCTCACGATCCCGCCGTACGGGGTGCGCGGCTTCGCCAGCTACCCGACCACCGGCGAGTTCCTCGGCGCGATCGGACCGCTGGCCAGCGCGGTGCTGATGATCGGCTCGCTGGTGTTGCGCCGGCACTCGCCGTTCCTCGCGCTGGCCGGCGTGACGCTGGCCGGACTGATGCAGCTGGTGTTCTCCGACCAGCCGATGGCGACGCTGGTCGCCGTCCCCGTGGTCGCCTACTCGGTCGCCCGGTGGATCCCCGGCCAGCCCGCGCGGGCGGTCGTGGTGATCGGCGCGGTCGGCTCGGTGCTCGGCCCGATGCGCTGGATCCTGGACGACCTCGGCAACCCGAGCCTGCGCCAGCTGATCTGGCTGGCCCTGGCCTGGTTCGTCTGCCTCGGGCTGGTGATCACCCCGTACGCGATCGGACGGCGGGTGCGCGAGTCCGGCGAGGCGCACCAGGACCGGGTCGCCGCGGCGGAGGAGCGCTACCGGACGATGCTGCTGGAGCGGGACCAGGACACCCGGCTGGCCGAGTCCAGGGCGCGGACGCAGATCGCGCGCGAGCTGCACGACATCGTCGCCCACTCGCTGTCGGTGATGATCGTGCAGGCCGAGGGCGGCAAGGCGCTGGCGGCGAAGAAACCGGAGGCGGCGACGCAGGCGCTGACCACGATCGCCGAGACCGGGCGCGAGGCGCTGAGCGAGATGCGCCGGATCCTGGGCGTGCTGCGCGAGGGTCCCGAGCCCGGACGGCAGGCCGACTTCGCCCCCGCGCCCCGGCTGAGCGACATCCCCGACCTCGTCGCGCGGACCAGCGACCGCGTCCAGCTGGCCGTCCACGGGCAGCCGCCGCGGGCGTCCGCAGCGCTGGAACTGACCGTCTACCGGGTGGTGCAGGAGGCGCTGACGAACTTCCTCAAGCACGCCGGCCCGCAGGCGACCGCCATGGTCACGATCACCTACGGCATGCGGGAGATCGCCATCGACGTGCTGGACAATGGGGTCGCGAGCCCGTCCGTCGCGCCGCAGAATCCGGGCCATGGGTTGCGGGGCATGCACGAGCGGGTCGCGTCGATGGGTGGACGGCTGCTCACCAGGGCGCGACCGAACGGCGGCTTCCAGGTGACCGCGGTGCTGCCGATCCGTCCGCTGGTGGACGACCACGGGGAGGAGTAGACGATGAGCCCGATCCGGGTGTTCCTCGCTGACGACCAGGAGCTGGTCCGCAGCGGCTTCCGGATGCTGATCGAGGCCGAGGAGGACCTGCAGGTCATCGGCGAGGCCGCGGACGGCGCCCAGACCGTCGCCGGGGTGCTGTCGGTGCCCTGCGACGTGGTGCTGATGGACATCCGGATGCCGGTGATGGACGGGGTCGAGGCCACCCGCAGGATCGTCGCGTCCGGCGTGCCGACCCGGGTGCTGGTGCTGACCACGTTCGACCTGGACGAGTACGTGTTCAGCGCGCTGAAGGCCGGGGCCAGCGGGTTCATGCTGAAGGACGCGCGTCCCGGCGACCTGTTGAACGCGATCCGGACGGTCGCCGCCGGCGAGGCCGTGATGGCCCCGTCCGCGACGAGGCGGCTGCTCGACCACGTGGTGCCGACCCTGCCGGCCAGCCCCGAGGGCACCGACCCGCGCCTGGAGGTGCTCACCGACCGCGAGCAGGAGGTGCTGGTCGAGATCGCCGCCGGCGCCACCAACGCCGAGATCGCCAGCCGGCTGTACATGGCCGAGGGCACCGTCAAGACCCACATCACGAGGCTGCTGTCGAAGCTGCAGATCCGCGACCGGGTGGGCCTGGTGCTGTTCGCCTACGAGACCGGGCTGGTCCGCCGCGGCTGACCTCCGGGGACTCCTGACTTCCGGGGACGGTTCCTCTCTCGGTCCACCGTCCCTGGCCGAGGGGTCAGCCGCCGAAGGGGGGCGCCTCGCCGCGCAGGTCCTCCAGGACGAGGCAGGTCTCGGTACCGGCGATCTCCGGGTGCCGGCTGAGCTCGTTGACGACGAAGTCGCGCAGGTCCGTCGTGTTCTGGGCGGCCACCCGGATCGAGAGGTCGTACTGCCCGCCGAGGAACAGCACCTCCAGCACGCCGCGGACGCCGGCCAGGCGCTGCGCCTCCTCGCGCAGCCGCGGACGGGCGGACGTCTGCAGGCGGACCAGGATCAATGCCTGGATCGGGCAGCCGACCGCGGTCAGGTCGAGTTCCGCCCGGAACCCCCGGATCACACCCGACTCCACCATGGCCGCCACGCGGTTGTGGGCGGTCGACTCCGCGACGTCGGCCCCCTGGGCCAGTCGGCTGTTCGACATCCGTCCGTTGCGCAGGAGGAGCCTGAGCAGTCGGCGGTCGATCGCGTCGAGGGAGCGGGGCGGCTGCGGACGGCTCGAGCCTTCATCGCCGGTCACTTGCACAGGCTAAACGATTCGGGCGAACCCGGCAGACACCTCGGCAGAAGAAAGGTGCAGGGAATTCGTCCCGGCTGAAGATCCTTCGGCAGCGACCGGTCCCGGCCGCGGTGCCGCAGCGTGGGCCGGCGGATTCGTGCCGAAGATCCTTCAGTGTGTGGCCCCAGGGGGTGCTCGCGGGCCCTGCCGGATTCATACATTGGCGCCAACCCACCGCCGGGCACCCCCCGCTCCGGCCGACGAGAGGCAAGTCAATGAAGATAGGCGTTCCCACCGAGATCAAGAGCCAGGAGAATCGCGTCGCGATCACCCCTGCGGGCGTGCACCAGCTCAGCCATCGTGGCCACAGCGTGTTCGTGCAGTCCGGTGCCGGCGTCGGCTCGGCCATCTCCGATGAGGACTTCCGGGCCGCCGGCGCGACCGTCCTCGAGACCGCCGCGGACGTGTGGAGCGAGGCCGAGCTGCTGCTGAAGGTCAAGGAACCGGTCGCGA
>DAINOM010000220.1:0-5007 GCA_036735445.1 Propionicimonas sp. | reverse complement strand
ACGAGATCATGGGCGTCTCCGAGGAGAAGCTGCTGGACGTCGGGAAGCGGATCCGGGACATCATGGAGTTCCTGTTGGACCTCTACGACGCCGGCGAGCTGCCCACGGACTTCCAGCCGATCGAGATGACCGTGCCCTACCACGCCCCGTGCCAGTTGAAGAGCCAGGGCATGGGCAAGCCCGCGCTGGAGGTGCTCAAGCTCATCCCCGGACTCACCGTGGTGGACTCGGAGAAGGTCTGCTGCGGCATCGCCGGCACCTACGGGCTGAAGCAGGAGAAGTACGAGATCGCCCAAGCCGTCGGCAAGCCGCTGTTCGACATGGTGAAGGCCACCAATCCCGACCTCGCCCTGTGCGACACCGAGACCTGCCGCTGGCAGATCGAACAGTCGTCGGGGGTACGGACGGAGCACCCGATCTTCCTGATCCACCAGGCCTACGGCCTGGGCTGAGCCCGGTGAACGGGAATGGGACCTGTCCCCCGCTCTGAATGGGGACAGGTCCCATTCCCGTTCACTTTCCGCTCAGGCGGCGCCTACTGGACAGGGCCGGGGTTGCCGAGTGCCCTGGGCTGGTCGAACTCGTCGTCGGGGTTGGACGTCGAACCGGGGTTGCCCACGGCGCGAGGCTGGTCGAACTCGTCGTCCGGGTTGGCGGTCGAGCCGGGGTTGCCGACCGCCCTCGGCTGGCTGAGCTCGTCCTGGGGGTCAGCGGTGCCGCCCGGGTTGCCGACCGCGCGATGCAGCCGCCGTGCGTTCTCGGTTCCGGTCGTGTCGTCGGGCGTGTTGCCGGTGTAGTCACTGGACATCTGGTCCTCCTTCGTCACCCTTGGCGGTACCCGCGAAGCGCGTCCGGAAAACCCTGGTCTGACCAAATGCCGTGGGCCTACCGACGGTCGGCGAACGACCGGACGAACACCGGCACCCCGACCGTCGAGGCGGCCTTGTCGTAGCGATAGCCCGCCCCGTCGAACGCCTTCAGCGCGGCGGCCGTCCGCGCCCGGTTGAGCACCAGCCAGGCGGCCAGCTCGCCGCGGGCACGCTTGGCGAAGAACGAGATCACCGAGCGGCGGCCGCGGCCGTCCGTGTCCTCGAACCGCGGGGAGATCACCGGGACGCCCAGCTCGTCCGGACGGACGGCGCTGAAGTACTCGGTCGAGGCGAGGTTCACCACGACCTGCGCTCCCGGGGAGGCAGCGAGGTCCTCGCGGAGCACGTCGGTGATCGTCGACCCCCACCAGTCGTACAGCGAGCGGCCGCGGTCGGTGGCCAGCCGGGTACCCATCTCCAGGCGGTAGGCCTGGATCAGGTCGAGCGGACGCAACACGCCGTACAGGCCCGAGAGGATGCGGACGGTCTTCTGGGCCTCGGTGTAGTCGCGGGTGCCGAAGCGGCCGCGGACATCCATGCCCTGGTAGACGTCGCCGGCGAACGCCAACACCGCAGCCCGCGCGTTCGCCCTTGTGAACGGGGTGTCGAACGCCGTCCAGCGGTCTGCGTTGAGGGCGGCCAGCTCGTCGGAGATGCTGGCGAGTGCGGCCAGATCCGCCACGGACTTCGTCCGCATCACCTCGACCAGCCGCTCGGACTCCGCCAGCAGCCTCGGCTGGGTGGTGGCGACCTTGGGCGGCTTCGACGCGAAGTCCAGCGACTTCGCCGGGGAGAGCAGGATCAGCACCCCCGCGAGCGTAGCGGTGGTCTGCGAGGATTTGCACCGTCGATGAGCTCAGAAGGCCATTTTGGGGCCCGAAACGGCGTCCACAGTGCAAATCCTCAGCGAACGCCCAGCGCCATCACGGCGGCCCCGGCCAGGTGCAACAGGCCGTCCGCGTGCAGGTACGCCGCGCTGAGCCGGTCGAAGGCGGCGGTCATGGCGGTTCGTCCGGATTCGTCCTGGGCGAGGTAGGTCTGCCCGATGTTCGCGACGCCCCTGGTCACGCCGCTCCACCACAGGTCCGGCTCGACCACGTGGGTGAACTCGTGCAGCCAGGCGCGCTCGACCCGCAGGCCCGCGGCGCTCAGCAGACCGGCCAGCCCGTCCGGGGTGCGCGGGAAGTCGAGGTCGGCTGGCAGCGGCGCCACGCTCCGGGGTGGCTGCACACCGGCGTCGCGCACCACGTCGTCCCAGAGGCGACGCAGCGGAGTCGGATCGTCCGGCCACACGGTGCCGGCCACACGGCCGGCCGGGGCGAGGACCCGGGCCAGTTCGCCAGCCGCAGCCCGCGGGTCGGGCACGTGGTTCAGCACGAAGTTGGCGCTGACCAGGTCGAACGCACCATCCGGGAAGGGCAGGTCGGGCAGCGCCGCTCGCGCCAGGGAGGCGCGGGGAGCCGCGAGCGCGGCCAGGTCCAGCATGTCGGCCGCGGGATCGACGGCGGTCACCACGCACCCGCGGACCACGGCGGCGGCGGCAACCGCGCCCGCGCCGATGCCCACGTCCAGCAGCCGGGAGCCGGGCCGGGGATCGAGCGCGTCCAACAGCACCGGGACGGTGTGCGCGCACTGCCCGGCGAAGGTCTCGGCATAGGCGTGCGCGCGTCCGGCCCACTTGCCGCCCGGCTGTCCGTCTCCACCCACGTGCAGGACGCTACCCCGTGCGATCACGGACCCGGTCGGGACCCACGATCGCGATCACCGGACCGGCCGCACCCGGTTGGTCCGGCGGTACTCCGCGGGGGTGAAGCCGAGCACCCGCGTGAACTCGTTGGTGAGGTGCGCCTGGTCGGCGTAGCCCAGGTCGGCGGCGAGGGTTGCCAGATCGGCGCCGGGCTCGCTCCGGATCCGCTCGGCGGCCTCCTGGAGTCGACGGCGCCGGATCAACGCCGCCGGGCTGAGGCCGATGTAGCGCCGGGCAAGTCGCTGGACGCCGCGCTCCGAGAGACCCAGGCGGTCGGCGAGGTCGCCCACCCGGAGCAGTGCCGGGTCCGTCCCGGCGAGCTCGGCCAACCGATTCGCCAGCCGGGCTTCGCTGCTCAGCTCGCCGACCTCCTCCGCAAGCCAGGCCGCGAACTCCGCTGCCGCGGATGTCCGGGTCGCCTCGGTCACCCCGGCGGCGAGCGCCTCCGTCACCCGGCCCAGCAGGTCGGGCGCGTCGACCGGCTCGTACCGGTCGCGGAGGCTCACCGGATCGGACGTGAACGCCGGTACCGCGGCCGGCTTCAGCAGGGCCCCCACGGCCCAGCCCCGGCCGGAGAGGTCGCGATGGGACGCCCGGGTCGTCGGTCCGGCGAGACCGACCAACGCCGGTTCCACGACGAGGTTGGAGGTGGGGTAGCCGATCACGTTCTGGCGGGACACCGACCCGTCCGGGAGGCTCCAGCTGGTGATCCAGAACCACTCGACGAGCTCGTCCGCCTCCACCGGTGGTGCGAGCCGGTGGAAGTCGGGCAGCCGCTTCGGAAAGAGCGCGCCACGCGAGGACGGGAGCATGTCCGCCAGCCTCAGCGGAGTCCGGCCCTTCGTCAAGGTCCCGACCGCAGCCCTGTCGGGAATCTGCAAGCCGGAGCCACAGCCGCGACCTAGCGTGGCGGGATGAGCGAATCCAGAGCTGCCAACGGCATCCACACCAGCAACGGCCGGCCGAACGGCTTCTCCAGCCTGACGCCGTTCCTCGCGGTCAGCCCGGCACGGGACGCCATCGCGTTCTACTGCGACGTGTTCGGCGCCACCGTCATCGGCACCACCGAGTTCGGGGACCTCGTCGCCCACGCCGAACTCGACCTCGGCAACGGACGCCTCCAGGTCGGCGAGCCGTCCCCCGAGTACCACCTGGTCGGCCAGTCGACGACCGACGACAGCTGCTTCTCGATCGGCATCTACGTCCCGGACGTGGACGCCGTGGTCGAGAAGGCCGTCGCCGCCGGTGCCACCGTCCGCGAACCGGCGACCGACTTCGTCTCGGGCGACCGCTTCGCGAGCATCCGGGACCCGTTCGGCGTCCGCTGGTCGGTGATGACCCGGGTCGAGGACCTGTCCGACGACGAGAGCTCCGCCCGCGTCGCGGAGTGGGCCGCGCAGTTCGCGTCCAGCTGAGCCCTTCGCCTCCGGGAATGACCGGGGCGTCGCGATGGTTAGCGCGGTGTGCAGGCCGGGTGCTCGATAGAGTGGGGCACCCACCCGAACCGTCCAAGGATTCCCATGTCCGACACCCGTGAGGTCATCATCGTCGGCTCCGGCCCGTCCGGCTACGCCGCAGCCATCTACACCGCCCGCGCCGGGCTGAGGCCGCTGGTGTTCGAGGGCGCCCTCGCCGCCGGTGGCGCGCTGATGAACACCACCGAGGTGGAGAACTACCCGGGGTTCACGGACGGGATCATGGGTCCTGACCTGATGCTGGCGATGCGCGCGCAGGCGGAGCGGTTCGGCGCGGAGATCATCACGGACGACGTGGTGTCCGTCGACCTGGTCGGGGACACCAAGACGGTGACCGACAGTGAGGGCAACAGCTACTCGGCGGCCGCCGTGATCCTCGCGATGGGGTCCGGCTACCGCAAGCTCGGCGTCCCCGGCGAGGAGGAGTTCAGCGGACGTGGTGTCTCCTGGTGCGCCACCTGCGACGGCTTCTTCTTCCGCGACAAGGACATCGCCGTCGTCGGTGGTGGCGACTCCGCGCTGGAGGAGGCCACGTTCCTCACCCGGTTCGCGAACTCGGTGACGATCATCCACCGCCGCGACGAGTTGCGGGGCTCGAAGATCATGGTCGACCGGGCGCTGGCCGACCCGAAGATCCGGTTCGCCTGGAACTCCGTGGTGGCCGACCTGCATGGAAACGGGACGCTGACCGGCGCGACCCTCACCGACACCGTCACGGGCGAGTCCCGTGAGCTCGGCGTCCAGGGCATGTTCGTGGCGATCGGGCACGACCCGCGCTCGGAGATCGTCCGCGGCCAGGTCGAGGTGGACGCCGCCGGCTACGTCGTGGTCGATGCACCGAGCACCCGCACGAACGTGCCGGGCGTGTTCGCGGCCGGCGACCTCGTCGACCACACCTACCGGCAGGCGATCACCG
>DAINOM010000219.1:0-5055 GCA_036735445.1 Propionicimonas sp. | reverse complement strand
GCGCGCTTCGTTCACACCGAAGAGGTCACTGGTTCGAACCCAGTATCGCCCACCGACACCGCGCTCGTCTCAAGATTCGAGAGGTCGAATCCCACCATTTGAGAGCAAAGTCCCCCTTTCGCGGGACTCAAGGGCTGATATCGACCAGTCCGGTCGCAATTTCTCAGTATTTGGACAAGCGTCTCGCGATCCGGTAAGCAAAATTGCGTCACGGGTTGATAACGACCACAGTTCTTGCTGACAAACTCGGCAACGGAGCCGGCTCCTTCGGACAGGAAGGCATGCCCATGACAGCCCCAGCCCTTGTGATGGTGGCCCGCGGCAGCTCCGACCCCATGGTCGCCCAAGTCACCCACCAGTTGGTCCACGGCCTGTCGCAGATGCGTCCCGAGATGGCGGTCAGCGGTGCCTTCCTGCAAGCCAGCCCGCCCAGCGCCAGCCAGGTCCTCGACCAGCTCGCCGCGTCCGGCGCCACCGAGGTCGTGCTCGTCCCGCTCGAGCTGACCAACGCGGTCGAGTGCGATCCCGCGATGTCCGAACTGCTCCACCGCGCCCGCGGCAATTACCCCGACCTGCGCTTCACCCTCTCCCGTCCGGTCGGCCCGGAGATCAGCCTGCTGACCATCCTGGACCAGCGGCTGCGCACGTCCCTCAGCCAGGCCCGCTGCCTCGAGTTGGACGGCCTGGTGCTCTCGGCCGCCTGTACCGGCGACGTCCGCGGCAGCGCCCTGCTCGCCCGCCGGGCCCGGCAATGGTCCACCCACCACCGGCTGCCGTGCCTCACCGCCGTCGCCGACGACTCCGGCCCGTCCGTCGCCCAGGCGATCATGGGCCTGCGCGCCCAGGGACGTCGCCACATCGCGGTCGGCTCGTTCTTCCTCAGCGCGGACGAGGCCTACCACGCGCAGTCCGATCTCGCGTACCGGTACGGGGCTGTCTCGGTCAGCGACCCGATCGGTGCGGCCCGTGAGGTGCTCGATCTGGTGCTGGCGCGGTACGCCTTCGCTGCCATGGACCTGCTCGACTTCGGCTTCGAGGACGAACTCCCCGAGCCCGAGCGGCACCTGAGCGTCGTCAGCGCCTAGCGCCCGGCGGGCGCGCCTGACTCAGCTGTCTGCGACGCGCTGCTTCTCGACCTCCACGTCGAAGTCGGCCGCCGGCCAGCCGAGGCCGAGCGCGGCGAGCTTCTCGCGCAACAGCTCGGCGACCGCCCAGTTGCGGTACCACTTCCGGTCGGACGGGATCACGTACCAAGGAGCCGCCTCGGTGTTGCACTTCTCCAGGGCCGCCGCGTAGGCCTCCATGTAGGCGGGCCAGAGCTTGCGTGCGTCCACGTCACCCGGGTTGTACTTCCAGTGCTTGGACGGGTCCTCCAGGCGCTCGGCCAACCGACCCTTCTGCTCGTCGGAAGAGATGTTCAGCATGCACTTGATCAGGGTGGTGCCGCCGGCGACCAGCCCGGCCTCGAACTCGTTGATCTCGTCGTAGCGCGTGCTCCACACGTCCTCCGGCACCAGGCTCAGCACCCGGACCACGAGCACGTCCTCGTAGTGGGAACGGTCGAAGATCCCGATCTTGCCCGGTCCGGGAAGGGCGTTGCGGATCCGCCACAGGTAGTGGTGGGCGAGCTCCTCCTTGGTCGGCGCCTTGAACGAGGTGAGGTCGACGCCCTGCGGGTCGACCAGTCCGATCGCGTGCCGGATCACCCCGCCCTTGCCGGAGGTGTCCATGCCCTGCAGCACGACGAGCACCCGCGGCGCGGTGTCGGGCGTACTGCGTCCGGCCGCGTACAGGCGCTCCTGCAGGTCGGAGAGTTCCGGGGCCAGGGCCGCGGTCTGCTCGTCCGCGTCCGCCTTGCCCTCGCCGGGATAGCCGGGCGTCGCTGACGGATCGAAGTCGGCCATCGACACCGGCCCGGTCGGCACCCGCAGCAGTTCGGACAGCGGGGATTCGGACTTCTTTGGCTTCTCGGCGCTCATTGGCACAGTCTGGACCGTAAACGGCCTCGGCGTGGGCGAACCCGCCGAAGTGTCCGGCTAGAGGCCGAGGATGTCGGCAAGGTCGTAGCGCACCGGCTCCTCCAGCTGCGCGTAGGTGCACGAGGCGGGTTCGCGATCGGGGCGCCAACGGTTGAACTGCGCGGTGTGCCGGAACCGGGCGCCTTCCATGTGCTCGTAGCGCACCTCCACGACCAGCTCGGGACGCAGCGGCGTGAACGACAGGTCCTTGCCGTTGTTCCAGCGGCTGAACTCCGAGCTGCGCGGCGTGCGGACGCCCTCCGGCGGCGCGGCCCACGCCCACGGATGGTCGTCGAACGTCGTCACCAGCGGCTGCAGCTCTGCGAACAGTTCCCGTCGCCGCGCGGCCGGGAACGAGCCCACCACACCGACGGACGCGAGCGCGCCCTCCTCGGTGTAGAGGCCCAGCAACAGCGAGCCGATGGCCTCCTCGTCGCCCTTGAAGGTGCGGTAGCCCGCCACCACGCAGTCGGCGGTGCGGGTGTGCTTGATCTTGAACATCACCCGCTTGTCGGGCTGGTACGCACCGGCCAGCGGCTTGGCCACGACCCCGTCCAGGCCGGCGCCCTCGAACTGGTCGAACCAGTCCAGTGCCAGTGACCGGTCGCGGGTCGCCGGGGTGAGGTGGATGGGCGGCTGCGCCCCGGCCAGCGCCTCCTCCAGCATCGCCCGGCGCTCGGCGAAGGGCAGCTCCGTGCAGTCCTGGTCGCCGAGTGCGAGCAGGTCGAACGCGACGAACCGGGCCGGGGTGGTCTCCGACAGCAGCGTGATCCGGCTCGCGGCTGGGTGGATCCGCTGCTGCAGCACCTCGAACTCCAGCCGGTCCCCGACCACGACCACCAGCTCGCCGTCGACCACGCAGCGCTCCGGCAGGTTCGCCAACACCTGCTCGACCACTTCGGGGAAGTACCGCGTCATCGGCCGTTCGTTGCGCGACCCGATCTCGACCTCGTCGCCGTCCCGGAAGATGATCGAGCGGAACCCGTCCCACTTCGGCTCGTAGAGGAACTCCCCCTCCGGGATCGTCGGCACGGCCTTGGCCAGCATGGGGGCAACGGGCGGCATCACGGGCAGGCGCATGCGACCATCTTCCCTGTCGTGTCCAGACTCCCTGGGCCGGCCCCGGGCGGCCGCGTGTCGCGATCCCGCCACCGGAGCTGTCCCGCACGTCACTCCCGTCACATCTGGGTGCTCACGTGGCCAGATCGCGACAGTCCTCCCGCGAGCCCCGGTCCGGCGCGCGGAAATGCGTCCCGAGACGGGTCCCACGCCGGGTGTCGCCTTTCGACCACTCTGCTCGCGGGATGTGACGGGGGTGACGCGTGAGCCGCGGAGAATGGCCAGATCGCGACAGCGCGGTTCGCGAGGGACTCAGTCGTCGCGAGGAGGCTCAGGCCCAGTTCGCCGGGTTCTTCTTGCTCGGCTGCACGCGCGGCGGCTCGCCCGGCATCTTCGGGTACTCCGGCGGGTAGGGCATCTCGCCCTCACCGTTCGCGGAGTCCCGCTCGTACCACTCCAGCGCCGTCGCCAGCGAACCGGGTGCGGTGGCGTCCATCACCGCCCACGGGTCGCCCCGCTCGGCGAACCGGGCCGGCATCGTCAGGATGGTGAAGTCGGCCGGATCGGCGTCCGGCAGTTCGTCCCACTCCAGTGGTGCCGACACCAGCCCGCGCGGCGTCGGCCGGATGGAGTACGCGGACGTCATCAGCCGGTCCCGGGCCATCTGGTTGAAGTCGACGAACACGCGCTCGCCGCGCTCCTCCTTCCACCAGTTCACCGTCACGTCGGACGGCAGCCGTCGGGCCAGTTCCCTGCCGACCGCGATCGCGGCGTGCCGGGCGTCGATGAAGTCCGCGCCGTCGATCGGGGCGAACACGTGCACGCCGCGTCCGCCGCTGGTCTTGCAGAACGGGGTCAGCCCAGCCTCGGTGAGCACCTCGCGCAACTCGAGCGCGGCCCGCACCGCGGTCGCGAACCCCACGCCGGGCTGCGGATCCAGGTCGATGCGCAACTGGTCGACGGCGTCCGGATCGGCCGCGCGCACCGGCCACGGGTGAAACCGGACGGTGCCCAGGTTCGCCATCCACAGAATCGTCGCCAGGTCCGCCGGGGCCACCTCGGTCGCCGTCCGCCCGGACGGGAAGGTGACCTCGGCGGTCTGCACCCACTCCGGCGTGTTGGCCGGTGCCCGCTTCTGGTAGAACGCCTCTCCCCGGTGGTCTGCCCGGGTGGCGACGACCACGTCCTCCCGGACCCCGCCCGGCCAGCGCTCCATCGCGGTCGGCCGGTCGCGCAGCGCGGGCAGGATGCCGCTGCCGACGCTCCGGAAATATCCGACCACCCCGAGCTTGTTCACCCCGAGGTCGGCGAAGTACGGCTTGTCGGGGCTGGTCACGCGCACCTCGCGCCCATCGATGTCCAGCAGCTCAACCGGCGTCGCCATGGCCGTCAGGCTAGTGTCCCCACGCCGACGTAGGCTGCGTGGGGGCATGGCGAAGCGCACAACTGCCCATGGGAGGTCCGATGGAACTGAAGGTGATCAAGAGCCCGGAGGAATGGCGCGCGCAGCTCACGCCGCTGGAGTACCGGGTCCTGCGTGAGGCCGGCACCGAGGCGCCGTTCACCGGCGAGTACACCGACCACACCGGGATCGGCGTCTACCGCTGCCGGGCGTGCGGCGCGGAGCTGTTCCGCAGCGAGCACAAGTTCGCGTCGCACTGTGGCTGGCCGTCGTTCTACACCGCCGCCGCGGAGGACCGCGTCCGCCTGCTCGAGGACCGCAGCCTGCCCGGCCGGCCCCGCACCGAGGTGCGCTGCGCGGCCTGCGACTCCCACCTCGGCCACGTGTTCACCGGCGAGGGGTACAACACCCCCACCGATGAGCGCTGGTGCATCAACTCGGTCAGCCTGGATTTCGAGCCCGCGGAGTCCTGACGGCGTGCCAACCACGGGTTGAGCACGCCGAATGAGTACGCTCAGCTCCGTGGCCGCCAGGCGAGAACCGAGCATGCCGCCCCTGTTCGAGACAGCGGTGCAG
>DAINOM010000218.1:0-5080 GCA_036735445.1 Propionicimonas sp. | reverse complement strand
CCCACCGGCTGCGGCAAGACCTATCTCGCCCAGACCATGGCCCGCATGCTGAACGTCCCGTTCGCCATGGCCGACGCCACCGCGCTCACCGAGGCCGGCTACGTCGGCGAGGACGTGGAGAACATCCTGCTGAAGCTGATCCAGGCCGCCGACTACGACGTCAAGAAGGCCGAGACCGGCATCATCCCGCCGCAGGGTGGCCGCAAGCACCCGCACCAGGAGTTCATCCAGATCGACACCACGAACATCCTGTTCATCGTCGGCGGTGCCTTCGCCGGTCTCGAGGAGATCATCAACGCGCGGGTGGGCAAGCGTCCGCTGGGCTTCAACAACGACGCGGCCGTGCGCCGGCCGACCTCACTGAACCCGTTCGAGGAGGTCCGGCCGGAGGACCTGCACAAGTTCGGCCTGATCCCGGAGTTCATCGGCCGGTTGCCGATGATCTCGACGGTGGAGCAGCTGGACGGGGACGCGCTCGTCCGCATTCTCATCGAGCCCAAGAACGCGCTGATCAAGCAGTTCCGCAAGCTCTTCGAACTCGACGGCGTCGACCTCGAGTTCACCGGCGACGCCATCGAGGCGATCGCGCACATGGCGCTGCGGCGGGGGATCGGCGCCCGCGGGCTCCGCTCGATCCTCGAGGAGATCCTGCTGAACGTGATGTACCACGTGCCCAGCGACGACGAGGTGGCCCAGGTGCTCGTCGACGCCGACGTGGTCAACAACGGCGCGGCCCCGCGCCTGGTCAGCCGCGCCCAGCTGGCCCGCAGCGAGCGTCGCGACAAGAGCGCCTGAGCGCCCTCACCGTCGCCCGGGCTCTTTCGTCATCCGATCCCCCCTTCGTCCCCCGCCCCGTTCGTCATCCCGACCGTCCTTGGTCATCCCGACCGTCCGTTCGTCATCCCGACCGTCCGTTCGTCATCCCGACCGACCGTTCGTCAGCCCGACCGTCCGTTCGTCATCCCGTGCTTGACCCGGGATCCCGTGCCTTGCGTTGCCGGGTCGGTGCAGGGATCCCGGCTTCGCCGGGATGACAGTTGGGGTGGTGGGGACCTCGGTGGCCGGGATGACAGTTGGGGTGGTGGGGACCTCGGTGGCCGGGAGGACAGTGCGGGCGGCGACGACATGGGTTGCCGGGATGACAGGTGATACGCATTGAATCGTTCATGGTGTTGCTCGGGACGAGAAAGAGTCGCAGGCGGCGCCACGGTTATGCCATTGTGGGACCCGAGACAACGTCGCCTACGAAGGAGTCCCCATGGCCACCCGTTCAGTCAGCATCGCCTCCTCGGTCGGTCTGCACGCCCGTCCCGCTTCGCTGTTCGTCCAGGCCGCGACCGCGACCGGCCTGCCGGTGACGATCGCCAAGGAGGGCGGCAACCCCGTCGACGCGCGCAGCATCCTGATGGTGATGGCGCTGGGGGCCAAGCACGGCGAGACCGTCACGCTCTCCGCCGAGGGTGAGGGTGCGGACGCCGCACTCGACTCGCTGGTCGAGCTCCTTTCGCGCGACCTCGACGCGGAGTAGTCCGATGACCGCCGGCGCCGCCGACCTGCATTCGACGTTCCACGGCATCGGTGTCAGCGCCGGCACCGCCGTCGGACCCTTGGTGGTGGTGACCCCCGCCCCGACGGCGCCTGCTGACGAGCCGCCGACGACGGACGCCACGTCGGCGTCCACGCTGGTGCGGGGCGTCCTGGAGGACGTCGCCAAGGGTCTGGACGCGCGTGCGGCCGTGGCCGGCGACCACGCCCGTCCGATCCTCGAGGCCGGCGCCATGATGGCTCGCGACCCGGGTCTGGCCATGGGCATCGACACCCAGCTGCAGGCCGGCAAGGGCCCGACCAACGCCGTCACCGCCGCGGTGGAGGAGTACTGCGCGATGTTCGAGTCCCTGGGCGGCTACATGGCCGAACGGGTGACGGACCTGCGCGACGTCCGCGACCGTACGGTCGCCCGGCTGCTGGGCCAGCCGGAGCCGGGCGTGCCCACGCTCAGCGAGCCGAGCATCCTGGCCGCGCACGACCTCGCGCCGGCCGAGACCGCAACCCTGACCACGGAGACCTGCCTCGGCATCGTCACCGCGGCCGGCGGTCCCACCAGCCACACCGCGATCCTGGCGTCCCAGCTGGGCATTCCGGCCGTCGTGCAGGCGGTCGGGATCCTGGACGTGCCCGCCGGCACGACGGTGGCCATCGACGGCGGGGTGGGGGAGATCACCGTGAACCCGACCGCGCAGGAGATCGGGCTGCTGGAGGAGCGGAAGCGGCGCCGCGCCGCAGCGCTGGCCGGGGGCACCGGCAAGGGCGCGACGAAGGACGGCTACCCGGTGGCACTGCTGGCCAACATCGGCACCGCCGAGGACGCCCGAAAGGCCGCCAAGCAGCCGGTCGAGGGCGTCGGCCTGTTCCGCACCGAATTCCTGTTCCTCGACCGCGACACCATGCCGACCGTCGAGGAGCAGACCGCCACCTACACCGAGGTGTTCGAGGCGTTCGGCGACCGCCGGATCGTCGTCCGCACCCTGGACGCAGGCGCGGACAAGCCGCTGAAGTTCGCCGACCTCGGCCCGGAGGAGAACCCGGCGCTCGGACGGCGCGGCATCCGGCTCGGGATGATCCGCACCGACGTGATGGACGCGCAGCTGGAGGCGCTCGCCGCGGCGTACAAGGCGACCAACGCCGACGTCCGGGTGATGGCGCCGATGATCGCCACCCAGGCGGAGACCATGTGGTTCGCCGAACGGGTGCGCGCGCTCGGGCTGCCGAAGGTCGGGATCATGATCGAGGTGCCGGCGGCGGCCATTCGCAGCCGGGGCATCCTCTACCACGTCGACTTCGCGTCGCTGGGCACCAACGACCTGCAGCAGTACACGATGGCCGCCGACCGGATGCAGGGCGAGCTGGCCGACCTGCTGAACCCGTGGGAGCCCGCGCTGCTGGATGTCGTCGCGCTCGCCTGCGACGGCGGCCAGATGATGGGCAAGCCGATCGGGGTCTGCGGCGAGGCCGGTGGCGATCCGGCCCTGGCGCTGGTCCTGGCCGGGCTCGGCGTGTCCAGCCTGTCCATGGCACCGGGCAAGGTGCCGGCCGTCCGCACGGCGCTGGGCCTGCACACCCTCACCCAGTGCCAGCAGATGGCGGCAGCCGCACGCGCGGGGACCAACGCCACCGAGGCGAAGGCGGCCGTCATGGCGATGGCCGACCCGATCCTCGGCGACCTGCTCTGACCCCCTCGCCGACCTGTCAGAATCTCAGCCGCCGATAGCCGGCTGAGATTCTGACAACTCGGCAGGTGGGGGTCTACTTCGCGGCGTCCTTCAGGGTGCCGGTGACGCCACCGCTCGGGCTGCCGACGAGGCAGACCACCTCGCGGTCGTTCGCCTGCGTCCAGGTCTCCTTGGTCGGCGTGAGCATGGTCAGTTCGAGCTTCGACTTGTTCGCGGCCACGCCGACGAAGCCGGCGAACGCGCGGGTGCACTCGTCCTCGGCCTGGTTGCGCACGGCGGCCGCACCCGGGAAGTCGTCGCCGTTGAGCGTCGCGGTGGCGAACGCCTCCCAGTAGTGCGGCTCGGCGCAGGGTAGCAGCGACAGCTCCGCCGTGCTCTCGGTGGGCAGCTTGCCGAGGCAGTCGCCCACCCGGACGGAGAACGTGTCGGTCGTGGTCGGCGCGGTCACCCGTCCGGCATCATCGCGAACGCCGGCCCCGCACCCGGCGAGGACGAGCGCCAGGAGTGCCCCGGCGACCGCGCGGGCCGACCGGCCGGCGGCCATCAGCCCTCGGCCGGCGCCAGCTCGATGCTGACGTCCAGCGGTTCGCCGGTGGCCAGCCACTCGATCGGGCTGGTGATCCGGCCCACGGCCCGCAGGTCGTCCTCGGCGGCGAGCAGCCGGTTCAGGGTCTCCCCCGGTCCGGACAGCACCGCCCGGGTCACCGGCGTCTTCATCGAGACCTTGGCCTGCGACTTCGCACCCCGGATGCCGATCAGGGCGGCGGCGACGTCGTCCAGCAGTGCCGGATCGCCGCCCTCACCCGCGAGGTCGCCGAGCACCGGCCAGCTCGCGTGGTGGATCGAGCCGGACCGCCACCACGACCACACCTCCTCGGTGACGAACGGCAGGAACGGCGCGAACAGCCGCAGCAGCACGTCGAGCGCGTCCCGCAGCGCGGCTCGCGCCGAGTCGCTGCCGGCGGTGTCCTCGTCGCCGTACGCGCGTTCCTTGACCAACTCCAGGTAGTCGTCGCAGAACTGCCAGAAGAACTTCTCGGCCGCCTCCAGGGCCGCCGAGTAGTCGTAGGCGTCGAAGGCCGCCGTCGCCTGCTCCACCACACGGGCGAGTGCGGCGAGCATCGCCAGGTCGACAGGCTCGGTCGGCAGCGCCCGGGACGGGGTGTCGGCCGCGATCCCCAGGATGAACTTGCTGGCGTTGAGGATCTTCATGGCCAGCCGGCGGCCGACCTTCATCTGGGTCTCGTCGAACGGCGAGTCCATGCCGGGACGGACCATCGCCGCGCGCCAGCGCACCGCGTCCGACCCGAACCGGTCCAGGATGTCGGTCGGCACCACCACGTTGCCCTTGGACTTGCTCATCTTCTTCCGGTCCGGGTCCACCACGAAGCCGGAGATCGCGGCCAGCCGCCAGGGCAGCGTGCCGTGTTCGAAGTGCGACCGCACCACCCGGGAGAACAGCCAGGTGCGGATGATGTCGTGCGCCTGTGGGGCCATGTCCATCGGGAAGGTGAGCCGCCACAGCTCCTCGTCCCGCTCCCAGCCGCACGCGATCTGCGGGGTGAGGGACGAGGTGGCCCAGGTATCCATCACGTCCGGGTCGCCGATGAAGCCGCCGGGCACGCCGCGCTGCTCGGGGGCGTAGCCGGGCGGGCAGTCGCTGGAGGGATCCACCGGCAGGCTGTCCTCGGCCGCGGTGATCGGGTGCGCGTAGTCGGGTTCGCCGTCCGCGTCGAGCGCGTACCAGACCGGGAACGCCACGCCGAAGAACCGCTGCCGGCTGATCAGCCAGTCACCGTTCAGCCCGTTCACCCAGTTGGCGTAGCGGTGCCGCATGTGGTCGGGCACCC
>DAINOM010000217.1:0-5081 GCA_036735445.1 Propionicimonas sp. | reverse complement strand
CCACGGCCGCGATCAGGCCGGCGATCTCTCCGGCGGACATGGGCTACCTCGCTGTCTCGAAAGGGTTCAGGGGCAAGATTATCCCCTGACCCCCCACTCCCGCCGAACGCCGGACTCTGTGGGGCTAGGGTGCGCTGTCGGCGCTGGCGATCTCAGCCCGCGTGGCGGGGGTGGCGCCCCAGGCGCGGTCCACCGTGCGCTCGACGAAGAAGATGCTCACCACCGCGCCGACCAGGGCGGCAGCGGCCGGGAGCAGCATGCTGGAGGCCATGGCCGCGGTGAAGCCCGGCTGCAGCGCCTCGGGCAGGCGCCCGGCGGCCTCGGCGCGACTGCCGGCGGACGCGCCGCCCGGCAGGGTCACCGCGAGCCGCGCCTGGATCAGGGCGGCGATGGCCGCGCTGCCGAGCACCGCGCCGACCTGCCGCACCGAGTTGTACACCCCGGAACCGGCGCCGGCATCCGCCGGGGCGAGGTTGTGGGTGGCCGTCGCGCTGATCGGCGAGAAGGTGAACGCGCTGGCGATGCCCATCAGGCCGCTCGGCAGCAGCAGCCGCCACCACAGGCTCTCGTCCGGCACCAGCCACACCGCGTACCAGACCATCGCGACCGCCATGCCGAACAGGCCGGCGCCGGCCAGGTAGCGGGTGTGCACGCGGTCGACCAGTCGTCCCACCACAGGGGCCAGACCACCGGAGAACAGGGCCATCGGCACCAGCTGCAGCGCGGCCCGGGTCGGGCTGAAGCCCAGGACGAGCTGGTAGTAGAACACCAGGGGCAGCGAGTTGGACGTGATCGCGATGCCCACCATGGCGATGGCGGTGTTGGCCAGGGAGAAGTTCCGGTCGCGGAACAGGCGCAACGGCAGGAGCGGCTCGCCACGTCCGACGCGCTGCCACCAGACGAACACGCCGAGCACCACCACACCGGTGACGATCAGCCCCCAGACGCTGACCGGTCCCCAGATCCGGCCCCACGCGTAGGTCTCACCCTCCTGGATGCCGAAGACCAGGCACGACATGCCGATCGCCCACAGCACCACGCCGGGGACGTCGAAGCGGTGGCTGTGGGTCTCCAGTGTCGGCACCAGCCGCCAGGCGAGGACGAAACCGATGATGCCCACCGGGACGTTGACGAAGAAGATCCACTCCCAGCCGAGCCCGTCGACGAGGAAGCCGCCGAGGATGGGACCGACCAGCGTCGCCACCGCGGCGGTGGCACCCCACAGGCTCATCGCCTGGCCGCGCTCGTGCGGCGGGAACGTCCGGGTGATCACCGACATGGTCTGTGGAGTGAGCAGGGAGGCGCCGAGCCCCTGCACGGCCCGGGCCGCGATCAGCATCTCGATCGAACCGGAGAACCCGCACCAGGCCGAGGCGAGGGTGAAGACCACCAGACCCAGCAGGTAGATGCGCTTGGGGCCGAAGCGATCACCCAGGCGGCCCGTCACCAGCAGCGGCACGGCATAGGTCAGCAGGTACGCGCTGGTCACCCAGATCACGGAGTTGATGTCCGTGTGCAGCCCCTGCATGATCCGCGGGTTCGCCACCGAGACGATCGTGGTGTCGACGAGGATCATGAAGAACCCCACGACCAGGGCCCAGAGGGCCGGCCAGGGCTTGGAGGTCTGGGTCACGTCCCGCGGCAACCTCTCAGCGCTCGATTTCATTCCGCCCGGTCGGTACCCCCGCCGCGGCCCAGCAACTCCTCCAGGACGCGGAGCCGTTCGGCCAGGGACGCTTCGTTGCCGTGCTCGGTGGGCTCGTAGTAGCGGGCATCGGCGAGCTCGTCCGGCAGGTACTGCTGGGCGGCGACGCCGTGCTCGGCGTCGTGGGCGTACTGGTAGCCCTTGCCGTGGCCGTAGGTCTTGGCGCCCGGGTAGTGCGCGTCGCGCAGGTGCGCCGGGACGGTGCCGATCCGCCCCGCACGGACGTCGGCGATCGCGGCGTCCACGGCCTTGATTACGGCGTTGGACTTCGGCGCCAGCGCGCACGCCACCACCGCCTGGGCGAGGTTGATCCGCGCCTCCGGCATGCCGATCAGCTGGACGGCCTGGGCGGCGGCGACGCAGGTCTGCAGGACCGAGGGCGCCGCCATGCCGATGTCCTCGCTGGCCAGGATGATCAGCCGCCGGGCGATGAACCGCGGGTCCTCGCCGGCCTCCAGCATCCTGGCCAGGTAGTGCAGCCCGGCCTGGACGTCCGAGCCGCGCAGGCTCTTGATGAAGGCGCTGATCACGTCGTAGTGCTGGTCGCCCGCACGGTCGTAGCGGACGGCGGCCTTGTCGACCGCGGCCGAGACGATGTCGGTGTCGATCTCCGTCCCGCCCTGGGCGGCGGCACCGGCCGCAGCCTCCTCCAGGTAGGTGAGTGCGCGCCGGGCGTCCCCGCCGGCGAACCGCAACAGGGCCGAGCGGGCCTCGTCGGTGAGCTCGTACTCCCCGCCCAGTCCGCGCTCGTCGGTGAGCGCACGATCGAGCAGCACGCCGATGTCGGCGTCGGTGAGTGGCTTGAGGGTGAGCAGCAGTGACCGGCTGAGCAGGGGTGAGATCACCGAAAAGGACGGGTTCTCGGTGGTGGCGGCGATCAGGGTGATCAGCCGGTTCTCGACGGCGGGCAGCAGCACGTCCTGCTGGGCCTTGTTGAACCGGTGCACCTCGTCGACGAACAGCACCGTCCCGACACCCCGGACGAGCTCGCGCTGCGCCTCCGCCAGCGCGGCGCGGACCTCCTTCACGCCCGCGGTGACCGCGGACAGCTCGACGAACCGCCGCTGGCCCGAGGCCGAGACCACCGCGGCGATCGTCGTCTTGCCGACCCCCGGCGGTCCCCACAGGAACACCGACATCGCGGTGCGGCCCTCGGCGAGCCGGCGCAGCGGCGATCCCGGGCCGAGCAGGTGGTCCTGGCCGACGATCTCGTCCACGGTGCGCGGCCGCATCCGGACGGCCAGCGGGGTATCCACATGGCCGGCCGTGCTCAGTGAACCGCCCGGCGTGGGGGCGGCCGGCCCGTCCACCGGGTTGCCGAACAGGTCCGTGTCCATCACGAGGGGACGCTACACCGCGCCACCGACGAACTTGACATCTCGATCGCCCGAGCTATTCTCGATATATCGATGACCTACCGTCGATATGAACCAGAGGAGAACAACCATGAACGACTTCGGATATGAAGAGAACCAGTGGGCCGACGACCCGAGGGCCCGCCGCCGCGGCCACCGCGGACGCGGCGGTCACCAGCTGCCGCCGATGGGCGGGCTGTTCGGCCCAGGCTTCGGTCCCGGCTTCGGCCCCGGCGGACCGTTCGGTCCGGGTGGACCGTTCGGTCCCGGCGGCCCGATGGGCCCGGCGGGTCGGGGTCGCGGCGGTCGCCGTGGTCACGTCCGCTCCGCGATCCTGGCGCTGCTGGCCGACGAGCCGCTGAACGGCTACCAGATCATGCAGAGCCTCGCCGAGCGCACGCAGGGCGCCTGGAAGCCGAGCCCCGGCGCGGTGTACCCGGCGCTGGCGCAGCTGGAGGACGAGGGCCTGATCGAGGCCTTCGACAACGAGGGCCAGAAGGCGTTCCGGCTCACCGACGCCGGACGCGAGGCCGCCGACCAGGTGGAGACCAAGCCCTGGGAGATGGTCAACGAGGCCATGGCCGGCTGGGGCCCCGACCAGGTGAAGGGCCTGTGGAGGGAGTTCACGACTCTCGCCGGAGCGCTGAAGGAGCTCTCCCGCAACGGCAGCTCCGCCCAGGTCGAGGCGGCCACGAGGCTGCTGGCGGAGACCCGCCGCAAGCTCTACGGCCTCCTGGCCACGGACGAGCCCGACGAGGACGACGTCCACAACGGCGACGACCTGCGCTGACCCGCCCGTCCCCCCCCCCGTCCACCACTCGCTACACCACAAGGTGGAGAGTTACCCGGCGTAGTCGCCGGAAACTCTCCACCTTGTGGTGTGAGGAGCCTCGCGGGATGGCGTCGGGCCGTCTGGAACCCTCAGGCGGCAGGCTTGGGGGGCGGCGGCACCGAATCCACGCCCGCCTCCTTGCGCTGCTTCGCCGAGATCGGCGCCGGCGCACGGGTGAGCGGGTCGTAGCCGCCACCGGTCTTCGGGAAGGCGATCACGTCGCGGATCGACTCCGACTTCGACAGCAGCGCGACGATCCGGTCCCAGCCGAAGGCGATGCCGCCGTGCGGCGGGGCGCCGAAGGCGAACGCGTCCAGCAGGAAGCCGAACTTCTCCTGCGCCTCCTGCTCACCGATGCCCATCACCTTGAACACCCGCTCCTGGATGTCGCGGCGATGGATACGGATCGAGCCGCCACCGATCTCGTTGCCGTTGCAGACGATGTCGTAGGCGTAGGCCAGGGCCGAGCCGGGGTCGGTGTCGAAGGTGTCCAGGTGCTCGGGCTTCGGCGAGGTGAACGCGTGGTGGACGGCCGTCCAGGCGCCCTCCCCCACGGCCACGTCGCCGGCCGCCACCGCTTCACTCGCGGGCTCGAACAGCGGCGCGTCCACCACCCACAGCAGCGACCATGCCTCCTCATCGACCAGCTCCAGACGACGGGCGATCTCGTTGCGGGCAGCCCCCAGCAGCTCCTGGGACGACTTCCGCGCACCGGCGGCGAAGAAGATGCAGTCGCCGGGGCGGGCGCCGGCGCGATCGGCCAGCCCGGCCCGTTCGGCGTCCGTGATGTTCTTGGCCACCGGACCGCCGAGTTCACCGTCCTCGCCGACCGTGACGTAGGCGAGGCCCTTCGCCCCGCGCTGCTTCGCCCACTCCTGCCAGGCGTCGAACGTGCGCCGCGGCTGGGACGCGCCTCCCGGCATCACGACGGCACCGACGTACGGTGCCTGGAACACGCGGAAGGCCGTGTCGGCGAAGAACTCGGTGAGTTCGGTCAGCGGCAGCCCGAACCGCAGGTCGGGCTTGTCCGAGCCGTAGGTGTCCATCGCCTCGTGGTAGGTCATTCGCGGCAGCGGCAGGGGCAGCTCGACGCCGATCGTCCGCCAGACCTCGGCGAGCACGGCCTCGGCGAGCTCGATCACGTCGTCCTGGTCGACGAAGCTCATCTCGATGTCGAGCTGGGTGAACT
>DAINOM010000216.1:0-5120 GCA_036735445.1 Propionicimonas sp. | reverse complement strand
CCGGTCTGGGCGTCGTTCAGCATGGTGCCGAGCGTGATCGAGTTGGTCGGGCCGAGGCCGAGGTAGGAGAGCCCGGCCTCGCCGAGCACCGCCGACATGATCCCCCAGATCAGCTGCGCGGCGATCAGCGGCACCAGGTTCGGCAGGATCTCGACGAAGATGATCCGCAGGCCGCCCTCGCCGGCCACCCGCGCGGCCGCCACGTACTCCCTCGTCCGCAGGGAACGGGCCTGGGCCCGCAGCACGATCGCCGAGCCGGACCAGCCGGTGACGCCGAGGATCAGCGCCACCAGCGTCGAGCTGCGGGCGAAGTCGCCCAGCCCCTCCGCGTTCTGCACGTAGGCGGCGATCACCATCACCAGCGGCAGTCCCGGGATGACCAGCATGATGTTGGTGAAGACGGTCAGGATCTCGTCCGCCCAGCCGCCGAAGTAGCCGGCGAGGATGCCGAAGACGATCGCCAGCAGCAGCGCGACCAGCCCGCCGAGCAGGCCGATGTACAGCGAGCCGCGGGTGCCGGTGGCGAGTTGGGCGAACACGTCGTAGCCCAGCTTGCTCGTGCCCAGCCAGTGCTCCGCGGAGGGCGGGCGCAGGCCCTTGAAGGACGAGTCCCTCGGGTCGACGGTGGCCAGCGGCCCGACCAGGCCGAACAGCGTGATCAACCCGACCAGCACCAGGCCGACGGCCAGCTTGCCGGACATGCGGGGGAGGAGGTGCCGGAACCCGGCCAGCCGGTCAGCCATGGCTGCGCACCCGCGGGTCGATCCAGCCGTAGATCAGGTCCATCACGAAGTTGGCGATCAGCACGGTGAGGGTGATCACCAGGAAGACTCCCTGCATCAGCGCGTAGTCGAGGTTCTGCACGGCCTGGATCATCAACTTGCCGATCCCCGGGTAGCTGAACACCTGCTCCATCACGATCGAGCCGGCCACGACGAACGCCAGCGCGATGCCGAAGCCGGCCAGGCTCGGGATCGCGGCGTTGCGGGCGGCGTAGCGGTCGCGGATCCGTCCCGGCCGCAGCCCCTTCGCCTCGGCGGTGAGCACGTAGTCCTCGCTCATCGTCGAGACCATCATGTTGCGCATGCCCAGCAGCCACCCGCCGACGGACGAGATCACGATCGTCACCGCCGGCAGGATGGCGTGCTCGAACGCGCTGGCCACGAACGCCCAGCTCCACTCCGGCCCGGACGGGAAGCCGAACACGTCGTAGCCGCCGACGATCGGCAGCAGCCCCAGCTGGACGGAGAAGACCGCCACCAGCACCAGCGCCAGCCAGAAGTACGGGATCGACTGCAGCAGCGTCGTGATCGGCACCAGGTGGTCCAGCCACGTGCCGCGCCGCCAGCCCACCCACGCGCCGACCACGATGCCCAGCACGAACGAGACCAGCGTCGCCGTCCCGACCAGCACCAGCGTCCACGGCAGCGCGCTCGCGATCAGCGACGACACCGTGTACGGGTACCGCGTCGACGAGATGCCCAGGTCGAAGGTCAGCATCCGTCCCCAGTAGGCCAGGTACTGGTCCCACAGGGGTGTGGTCTTGTCCGCGCCGAGCAGCAGGTGGACCGAGCGCACCGCCTCTTCGGACAGTGGCCGGCCACCTGATGCCCGGCGCAGCTTGCCGAGCATGATCGCCGCCGGGTCGCCGGGCATCAGCCGGGGCAGGATGAAGTTCAGCGAGATCGCTGCCCACAACGTGACCAGGTAGAAGCCGACCCGGCGGAGATAGAACGGCACGAGGAGTCCTTCAGCTCACTGCCTGGGCTTCAGGTGCGCCAGGACGATCGCGGACGCCACCGCCCGGTAGGGCAGCGGGTTGGCGTACAGGTCGTCCGCGGTCGGCCAGCCGGTGAAGCTGCGCACGTTGAAGAACGCCTGGGACGCGTTCAGCACCACCGGGATGTACGGCAGGTCTTTGGCGATCTGGGCCTGGATCTCGGCGTAGGCGGCCTTCTTCGTGGCCTCGTCGTTGGTCGCGGACGCCTTCTTCACCGCCGCGTCCACCACCGCGTTGTTGTACCGCGAGTAGTTCTGGCCGTTGGGCGTCGTGCCCACCTTGTCGGTGCTCGGCCCGTAGTAGTACTCGTGGTAGATCGTGAACGGGTCGGCCACCAGCGACTGGGTGAGGCCGTACATGGCGAGCTGGAAGTCGCCGTCACTGATCGGCGTCCAGTACTGGGCCTCCGAAACCGTGCGCACCTTGACCTCGATGCCGGCCTTGCCCGCCGACTCCGCGATCAGCTTGGCCGCGTCGTTGTAGTCCGTCCAGCCGTCCGGGGAGAACAGGTCCAGGCTGATCTTCTTGCCGTCCTTGGCGAAGAACCCGTCCGAGCCCTTCGCGTAGCCGGCGCCGGTGAGGATCTGCTCGGCCGTGGCCGCGTCCGGCTGCTGCGGGCTCTCGCCCAGCGACGGGTCGGACAGCCAGGCCTGGTCGCGGGGCAGCAGCACCATCGCGGGGTTGGACGTGCCGACGAGCCCGGCGAAGGCCTTCTCGGCGATCGACGTGCGGTCGATGGCCGCGTTCAGCGCCTGCCGGACGGCCGGGTCGGTCTGGGCGCCCTTGCAGCCCTTGGCGGTGTCGGCGCAGGTGATGATCACGGTCGGGTCGAGCTGGTTGTTCATCGTGGCTACGTCGCCGCTGGCGGTGATCAGGTCGGGGTTGGCGATGAACTGGCCGATCCAGTCCAGCTGGCCGGTCTTGATCATGTCCTCGCCGGACTGGTTGGAGTCCAGGCCGACGTACTGCACCTCGCTGATCGCCGGGACGCCGTCGCGGAAGTTGGTGTTGCCCTCGATGGAGTAGGACGCGTCCGAGGTGGTCTTCACCTGGTACGGGCCGGAGCCGACCGGCTTGGGGTTGGTCTCGTCCATCCACTTGTCGATGGACGACCAGACGTGCTTCGGCACGATCCAGGTGTTCCCGAGCAGCAGGGGCGCGGACGTGAACTGCGGCTCGTCGTAGGCGAGCACGACGGTGGTGTCGTCGGAGGCCGTGGCGGAGGTCACGTGCTCGGACTTGTTCGAGCCGTAGCCGAAGGTGAACACGACGTCCTCGGCGGTCAGCGGCTGGCCGTCGTTCCACTTCAGGCCGGACTTGATCTTGATGGTGATCGTCTTCCCGTCCGCGCTGTAGGTGTAGCTGTCGCCGATCAGGCCGGTCGGAGCGGCCGCGGACAACTCGTTGAAGAAGAACAGCGGCTCGTAGATCGCGCCGAAAGTGGCGTGCATGGCGGTGTCGACGTGGAACGGGTTGAAGTCGACGGTGATCGGGGTGGAATTGCCGGACCACACCCGCAGGACGGGCGCCTTGACCGGGGTGCCGCCGGACGATGTGTCCTGCGGGGCGGGTGCGGGTGAGGTGCATCCGGTGAGGGCGACCGAGAGGGCCACGGCTGCGCCGGCAAGTGCTCTGGGGATCTTCTTCACGTCTTCGACTCCTCGCTCGAAGGTGGCCGCGGCGATGCGGATGCTCCGACAGTACTGGAAAGGATCTATCTATAAACAGTCTTTACTATTACGCTCTGGTCACGATCCAGGGACGGGGTGGGGCGTCGGTAGGATTCCGGCGTGACGCAGACGGTGTTGGTGATCGGATCCGGAGGCCGCGAGCACGCGCTGGCGTGGGCGCTGGCCCGCGACCCGCAGGTGGTCGTCCACATCGCGCCCGGCAACCCCGGCACCGCCGCGGTCGGCACCAACCACCCCGTGGACCCGCTGGACGGCGAGGCGGTGGCCGCGCTGGCGGTGGAACTGGCCGCCGACCTGGTCGTGGTCGGGCCGGAGGCGCCGCTGGTGCTCGGGGTCGCGGACGACGTGCGCGCGCGGGGGATCCCGGTGTTCGGGCCTTCTGCGGAGGCGGCGCGGCTGGAGGGCAGCAAGGCGTTCGCCAAGGAGATCATGGAGTCCGCCGGCGTGCCCACCGCGGACGCCCGGCTCTGTCTGGACATGGGCGAGGTGCTGGCCGCGCTGGACGAGTTCGGGCCGCCCTACGTGGTGAAGGACGACGGCCTGGCCGCGGGCAAGGGCGTGATCGTCACCGACGACCGCGACGCGGCGATCCGGCACGCGGCGAGCTGCCACCGGGTGATCGTCGAGGAGTACCTGGACGGGCCGGAGGTGAGCCTGTTCGCGCTGAGCGACGGCGAGCACGTGCTGCCGTTCGAGCCGGCGCAGGACTTCAAGCGGGTCGGCGACGGCGACGCGGGCCCCAACACCGGCGGCATGGGTGCCTACACGCCGTTGCCGTGGGCGCCGGCCGGGCTGGCCGACGAGGTCGTCCGGACGGTGATCCAGCCGACGGTGGACGAGCTGCGCCGCCGCGGCACCCCGTTCGTCGGCCTGGTCTATGCCGGGCTGGCGCTCACCTCGCGCGGCCTGCGGGTGGTCGAGTTCAACTGCCGCTTCGGCGACCCGGAGACCCAGCCGCTGCTGACCCGGCTGCAGACCCCCTTGTACGAGGTGCTGCTGGCTGCGGCCACGGGCCGGCTGGCCGGCCACCCGCCGCTGGAGTGGGGCAGCGGGGCCGCCGTGGGCGTGGTGGTGGCCGCCGAGGGCTACCCGGAGGCGCCGCGCAAGGGCGACCCGATCACCGGAGCCGACCAGCCGGGGGTGTTCCACGCCGGCACCGCACTGGACGCGTCCGGCCGCCTGGTCAGCACGGGCGGCCGCGTCCTCACCGTCGTGGGTACCGGCGACACCCTCGCCGAGGCCCGCGACGCCGCCTACGCCAAGGTCGCCCGGATCTCGCTCCCCGGTGGCTTCTCCCGCTCCGACATCGCCCTGGCCGCCTCCCGCCCCACCGCTCCCCCCGCCGAGTTGTCAGAACCTCAGCCGGTCGTGGGCGGCACAAACTCTGACAACTCGGAGGTGGAGGGATGATTCCCGATGTCCTGGCCACGCGGTACGCGTCGGCGGCGATGCGCGAGATCTGGTCGCCGGAGGCGAAGATCGTCGCCGAGCGGAAGCTGTGGCTGGCGGTGCTGCGGGCGCAGGCCGAACTCGGCGTCGACTTCGGCGGGGACGACCCGGAGCGGGTGATCGCCGACTACGAGCGGGTGGTCGGGCAGGTGGACCTCGCCTCCATCGACGCGCGCGAGCGGGTCACCCGGCACGACGTG
>DAINOM010000215.1:0-5142 GCA_036735445.1 Propionicimonas sp. | reverse complement strand
GTCCCGAGCGATCTTGATGTCGTCGTTGCTGGTGCCGGCCGCGACCATCGGCCACACCATCGCGTCCTTGTGGACCACGAACTCGACCACCACCGGACGGTCGTTCACGGCCATGGCCTGGGCGATCACGTCCTCCACCTCTTCAGGGGTCTCCGCGCGCAGGCCCACCGCGCCCATGGCCTCGGCCAGCTTCGGGAAGTCGGGCACCCGGTGGGTCTTCAGGTCGGTGTTGGAGTACCGCTCCCCGTAGAACAGGGTCTGCCACTGCCGCACCATGCCCAACGACTGGTTGTTCATCACCGCGATCTTGATCGGGATGCCCTCCAGCGCACAGGTCACCAGCTCCTGGTTGGTCATCTGGAAGCAGCCGTCGCCGTCGATGCCCCACACGACCTCACCGGGACGGCCCACCTGCGCGCCCATCGCCGCCGGCACGCAGTAGCCCATCGTGCCCGCGCCGCCGGAGTTCAGCCAGCGCGCCGGACGCTCGTGCGGCAGCAGGTGCGCCGCCCACATCTGGTGCTGGCCCACCCCCGTCACGTAGGTCGCGTCCGGACCGGCCAGTTCGCCCAGCCGCTTGATCACGTACTCGGGGCTGAGCAGGCCCTCCTCGATCGGCGAGGTGTCCGGGGTGTACTTCTCCTTCAACCCGATCAGGTAGCGTGACCATTCGCCGTAGTCGGGCAGCTCGGTGGCCCGCAGCAACGTGTTCAGCTCGGCCAGCACCTCGCCCAGGTGGCCCACGATCGGCACGTCCGCCACCCGGTTCTTCGAGATCTCCGCGGGGTCGATGTCGGCGTGGATGACCTTCGCCTCCGGTGC
This sequence comes from Propionicimonas sp., assembly GCA_036735445.1. Classification (GTDB taxonomy): domain Bacteria; phylum Actinomycetota; class Actinomycetes; order Propionibacteriales; family Propionibacteriaceae; genus Propionicimonas. Next base: position 4,320 of record DAINOM010000215.1, on the reverse strand, counting down.
GAACGAGTCGAGCTTGCCGGTCACCCGGTCGTCGAACCGGGCGCCGAGGGTGATCAGCAGGTCCGAACGCTGCAGCGCGCCCACCGCCGCGACCGACCCGTGCATGCCCGGCATGCCCATGTGCAGCTCGTGGCTGTCCGGGAACGCGCCCCGGGCCATCAACGTGGTCACCACCGGGATCCCGGTGAGCTCCACCAGCTCCGCCAGCGCGTCCCAGGCCTGCGCCTTCACCACACCACCGCCCACGTACAGCACCGGACGCTTCGCCGCCGCGATCAGCCGGGCCGCCTCGCGCAGCTGCTTGCCGTGCGGCTTGGCCACCGGCTGGTAGCCGGGCAGGTGGAGCTCGTCGGGCCAGGTGAACTCGGTCGGGGACGAGAGCGCGTCCTTGGCGATGTCCACCAGCACCGGCCCCGGACGCCCGGTCGCGGCGATGTGGAACGCCGCGGCGATCGCGTGCGGGATCTCGGCCGGGTCGGTGACCAGGAAGCTGTGCTTGGTGATCGGGAAGGTGATGCCGCGGATGTCCGCCTCCTGGAAGGCGTCCGTGCCGATGGCCTTGCTGGCCACCTGGCCGGTGATCGCGACGATCGGCACCGAGTCCATGTAGGCGTCCGCGATGGCCGTGACCAGGTTGGTCGCGCCCGGGCCGGACGTGGCGATGCACACCCCGACCCGGCCGGTGACCATGGCGTAGCCCTCGGCGGCGTGTCCGGCGCCCTGTTCGTGCCGCACCAGGATGTGCCGGATCTTCGAGTCGTACAGCGGGTCGTAGGCGGGCAGGATCGCGCCGCCGGGGATGCCGAAGACAACCTCGACGCCCACCCGCTCCAGTGACTCCACCAGGGCCTGGGCCCCGGTCAGGATTGTCGGTGACTCCCCGGGCATCTCTACCTCTCTTCGTTGGTCGTGGGTGTACGGGAGCAGAAAAAAACCCCCGCTGCTGGCGCAGGCGAGGGAGCGTGTCGATCGAGAAGCAGTGTTCTCAGCCGACACGCCGGCTAACTACGAGGATGAACTTCCGCACGGCACAAGGGTGGCCGCCTGACCGGGGGCATGTCAATACATGACCACGGCGTTTCACATCGTGGGCGACCCTCAACCCGCCCCTTCGACTTGGCGGCCATTTCTGAGGAATCCTCAGGGCCGGTCTGGCAAGGGGACACGCCGGTGGGTCACGATGACAGTCAGCTCGCAGAACGAAGGGACCCCCCGATGTCGACCTCCGCTGCGCGAGGACCACTCGTCCGCGCCGCCCTGGCCACCGTGGCGACCACGGCCGTCGTGCTCAGCACGGCCCTGTCCGATGTTCCCGCGAAGGCAGACTCCGCCGTCGCACCCAAGAGCGGTGCCGTGACCGTGACCGGCGCCGGCTGGGGGCACGGCAAGGGCATGTCCCAGTGGGGCGCCTACGGGGCGGCGACCAAGGGGCTGAAGTACACCGAGATCGTCGACTTCTACTACCCGGGGACGGACCTGGACGAGCTCGCCGGCGGCAACCTGATCCGCGTGCTGATCAGCTCGGACAACGACAACATCCTGCACTTCCGGCCCGCGAGCGGCCTGACGGTGACCGACTCGGCCGGCGTCACCTACAAGGTGCCCACCGGGTCGAAGTACACCAAGTGGCGGGTCAGCCGATCGGGCAGCAAGCGGGTGCTGGCCTACCGGGCGAAGTCGGGCAAGTACGTGAAGGTGAGCACCAAGCTCGACCCCAAGAAGATCTGGTACGTCGAGAACGACAAGTCCGGGACGGTGAAGCTCGCGCTGCCGGGGACGAGCGACCGCACCTACCGCGGCCGGCTCGCCGCCCGGTTCAGCGGCAGCTCGCTGAAGGTCGTGAACTACCTGTCGATCGAGGCGTACCTGCGCTCGGTGGTGCCGTCGGAGATGCCGGGGTCCTGGCACGCCGAGGCGCTCAAGGCCCAGTCCGTCGCTGCCCGCACCTACGCCGCGAAGCTGCGCGCCACGGCCAGCAGCTCGATCTACGACCTCTGCGACACCTCGGCGTGCCAGGTCTACAAGGGCACCTCGACCGAGTACCCGGCCACGGACAAGGCCGTGTCCGCCACGGCGGGCAAGGTGGTCGAGTACAAGGGGAAGCTCGCCCTGACCATGTTCTCGGCCTCCAACGGCGGCTGGTCCGCGTCCGGCGGCTCGGACTACCCGTACCTGAAGGCGAAGCAGGACCCGTACGACGGCGTGAAGCGCGACCAGTCGTGGTCGGTCACCCTCAGCTCGTCGAAGGTCCAGAAGGCGTATCCCAGCGTGGGGACGCTGAAGTCGGTGCAGGTCACGGAGCGGGACGGTGACGGCACCTACGGCGGCCGCGTCGACAAGGTGAAGATCACCGGGTCCAAGGGGTCGGTCTCCGTCTCGGGCGGATCGTTCAAGAGCACCTTCGGCCTGAAGGAACGCCTGTTCAAGATCACCGGCGGCTCGACCACCACCAACCTGACGACCAGCCCGGAGACGCCGGCGCCGAGCACCACGGCCACCGCGACCGCTACCGCCACGCCCACCGCGACGGCGACCGCCACGGCGACGCCCTCGGCAACGGCGACCGCCACGGCGACCGCGACCGCCACCACCACGCCCAAGCCGACCGCGACGTCCACGACGAGCACCCCGGCGCTGACCGGCGCGGTGCTCACCGCCTACAAGGCCCTGAGCAGCGCCGACCGCACCACCCTGGGAGCGGCGAGGACCGGCGTGGTCACCACGTCCACGGGCACCTACGCCGACTTCGCCGTGGGCCGGATCACCTGCCCCACCGGCAAGGCCTGCATCGTCAGCTTCGGCTGATCCCAGCCGTCCCCGTCAGTCGCCGATGATCTGGCGGTGGACCCGGTCGAGGTCGACGTCCGCCTCGTGCACGAACAACTCCCGCAGGCCCGGACGGTGGGCGAACCGCGGCACCAGATGGACGTGCAGGTGGAACACCTCCTGCCCGGCGGCGGCTCCGGTGCTGGACATCAGGTTCAGCCCGTCCGCGGCGAGGCGATCCACCAGCAGCCGGCTGGTCGCCGCGATGGCCGGCGCGATCTCGGTGAGCGCCTCCGGCTCGCCGAGCAGGTCGTCGACGTGGCGGCGCGGCACCACCAGCGTGTGGCCGACATGCCACGGGTTGATGTCGAGGAACGCGATCGCGTGCTCGTCGGCGTAGACCTGTCTGGACGGGATGTCGCCGGCGACGATGCTGCAGAACAAGCAAGCCATGGCGCTCAGCGTACGGGGAAACCGGCCGCGGCGAGCCCGGCCTTGACCTCGCCGATGGCCAACGTCCCGTAGTGGAAGACGCTGGCGGCGAGCACGGCGTCCGCTCCGGCGCGGGCGGCGTCCACGAAGTGCTGCACGGTGCCGGCCCCGCCGGAGGCGATCACCGGCACGTCCACCACCGCCTTGACGGCCTGGATCATCTCGACGTCGAAGCCGTTGGTGGTGCCGTCCGCGTCCATCGAGTTGAGCAGGACCTCCCCGGCGCCCCGCTCGGTCGCCTCGCGCACCCACTCGATCGCGTCGAGCCCTGCGGACGTCCGGCCGCCGTGGGTGGTCACGCCGAAGCCGGACGGCTGGCCGGGCTCGCGGCGGGCGTCCAGCGAGAGCACCAGCACCTGGTTGCCGAACCGCCGGGCGATCTCGTCGATGGCCTGCGGCCGGGTGATCGCACCGGTGTTGATGCCCACCTTGTCCGCGCCGGTGCGCAGCAGCCGGTCGACGTCCTCGACGCCGCGCACTCCCCCACCGACGCACAGCGGGATGAACACGGTCTCCGCGGTGCGGGTGACCACGTCGTAGGTGGTCGCACGGCCCTCTGCGGATGCGGAGATGTCGAGGAAGACGAGTTCGTCCGCCCCCTCCGCGCCGTACGCCGCCGCCAGGTCGACCGGGTCTCCGGCGTCCCGCAGGTTGCGGAAGTTGACGCCCTTCACCACCCGGCCGTCGTGCACGTCGAGGCAGGGGATCACGCGGATGGCGAGCGGCATGGGCTCAGGCTATCCCGCCACCGACGAGGACCGACCTGGACCGGCCTGGGGACGGTTCCTCTCTCGGCCCCACCCTGAGCTGGACCGAGAGAGGAACCGTCCCCAGGTCTGGGCTCAGTCCTCCAGCGGGGCGGCGTCGACCACGCCGCGGCGGACGCGGGCGATCAGCTCTCGGCAGGTGTTGCGCAGCTCCCCCGGGCCGACGGCCTCGGCCAGCTGGCCCGCGGCGTCCATCACCTGGCGGGCCCAGCGGACGAAGTCACCCGCGGTAAGGCCCGAGAGGTACAGCACGTCGGCCAGCTCGGCGCCCGCGGTCCAGGCGTGGATCGCCTCG
>DAINOM010000214.1:0-5196 GCA_036735445.1 Propionicimonas sp. | reverse complement strand
TGTACCAGGAGATCATCCTCGACCACTACAAGGCCAAGCACCACAGCGGCCTGCGCGAGCCGTACCAGGCGCAGGTGACGCACGTGAACCCCACGTGCGGTGACGAGGTGATGCTGCGGGTCGCGCTGGACGGCGACCGGGTGGTCGACGTGTCCTACGAGGGCGTCGGCTGCTCGATCTCGCAGGCCTCCACGTCGGTGATGACCGACCTGGTGATCGGCAGGACCGTGGCCGAGGCCCTCGACCTGCACACCGAGTTCACCGAGATGATGCACAGCCAGGGCAGGGCCGAGCCCGACGAGGAGCGACTGGAGGACGCCGTCGCGTTCATCGGCGTCGCCCAGTTCCCCGCCCGGGTGAAGTGCGCGCTGCTGGGCTGGTCGGCTTTCAAGGACGCCGCAGCACAGGCCCTCGCCGCCGAAGGGAAGGAATCCGAATGACCCAGTACCCCCGTCCGTCCGACCTGGTCCAGGACACGTTCCCCGACACGACCACCGCGGCGCCGAGCGAGGAGGACGTCCTCGAGGCGATGAAGGACGTCGTCGACCCCGAGCTGATGGTGAACGTCGTCGACCTCGGACTCGTCTACGGCGTGACCATCGACGAGGCGAACAACGCCACCATCGACATGACCCTCACCTCGCCCACCTGCCCGCTCACCGACCGGCTGGAGTACGACACCCAGCTGGCCCTGGAGGGGCTGGTGAACTCCGTGACGATCAACTGGGTGTGGCTGCCGCCGTGGACCCTGGAGATGATCACCGAGGACGGCCGCGAGCAGCTGCGCTCGATCGGCTACAACCTGTAGCCCTCCTCACGCTCCCGGGGCCGCCACATCGGTCCCTGAGGAGGCCGTGAGGAACGAACGGCCGTCACGAAGGGCACCCCGGAGCGACCCCTTCCCCTCCCGCGAATAATCTGATATCACTTAGCTATCAGATTTCTAGTGAGGGAGTGAGCCTCGATGTCCGAACAAGACCTGCCCCGCGACGCCCAGGAGACGGTGGGCGGTGAGCCGGCCGGAGTGCCGGTGGGCCACGACGGAGCCAGGGTGGAGATCACCGAGCGGCGCGCATGGTCGGTCTCCGGTGCCGCGGCGACGATCACCTTCGTGGTGCTGCTCGCGGTGTCGGTGTGGCTGATCGTGCTGGCCGCGTCCGCGGACGAGGCCGGACGCGACGGCACGGCCTTCGGCATCACCGGCGCGCTGCTGTTCGTGCTCGCCCTGCTCCTGATCAGCGGGATCTCCATCGTGAGCCCCGGCGACACCAGGGTCCTGCAGTTCTTCGGCCGCTACGTCGGCACGCTCCGCCGTCCCGGCCTGCAGCTGAACCTGCCGCTGGTGGTGGGCCGCAAGGTGTCGGTGAAGGTCCGCAACTTCGAGACCAACGAGCTGAAGGTCAACGACGCCGACGGCAATCCCGTGAACATCGCCGCGATCATCGTCTGGCAGGTGGCCGACACCGCGAAGGCCGTCTTCGCCGTGGAGAGGTACACCGACTTCGTCCAGGTGCAGGCCGAGTCGGCGCTGCGGCACGTCGCGTCCACCCACCCGTACGACAACGCGGGGCCGGGGGAGGAGTCGCTGCGCGGCTCGACCGACCGGGTGGCCGCCGAACTGGCCGCCGAGGTCGCCGACCGGATCGCCATCGCCGGCCTCGAGGTGGTCGAGGCGCGGATCTCCAGCCTCGCCTACGCTCCCGAGATCGCCCACGCCATGCTGCAGCGGCAGCAGGCCTCGGCGGTGATCGCGGCGCGGGAGAAGATCGTCGAGGGGGCGGTGAGCATGGTGCAGGGAGCGCTGCGCCAGCTGGAGGCCGACGACGTGGTCGAGATGGACGAGGAGCGCAAGGCCGCGATGGTGTCCAACCTGCTGGTGGTGCTCTGCAGCTCGTCCCAGGCCACGCCGGTGGTGAACACCGGGACCCTGTACAACTGATGAGTCGGGGATCGAGGTCGCCGACAGCCAGGCAGTCAGCCGATCCCGGCGCGGTGTCGCGATCTGCCCGCTCGAGCCGTCCCACTGGTCCCAGGTATCACAGCTGGAGCCTCGCGCGGCCAGATCGCGACACGGTGCAGAGTGAGCGTCTGGACTCCGCGGAAGCTCGCGGATGCGCCCTCGGGCGGTGGCGTGTCGCGATCTGGCCACTCGAACTCCCAGGTGTGACAGGTGAGCCAGGGGTGAAACCTCGGATGGCCGAATCGCGACAGGCCCGTTGGGCCCCCTGGGGTGACGCTGATGAGTGAGCGCAAGCCCGTCCTGCTGCGCCTGGATCCGGCCGTGCACGAGGCGCTGGCCCGCTGGGCGGCGGACGACCTGCGCTCGCTCAACGCCCACATCGAGCTGCTGCTGCGCCAGGCGCTGGCGAAGGCCGGCCGGGCGCCCCGCGGCGCCGGCCCGCTGCCCAAGCGCGGCCGTCCGGCGAAGGGGGAGTGAGGGTGGCATCGATCGCTGACTGGCCGCAGGACCCGCGGCTGGATCCGTTCCGCAATGCCGTCTGGGAGCTCAGCCGCGGCGGACGGGTGGTGGCCCACCTCATCTGCCGGGTGGTACCCGCCCGTCGGGGGTGGGCCAAGCGCGAGGTGGTCTGGTACCAGGTCATCTGGCTTGACGGCCGGCGCGAGCGGTTCCAGGCGGACTCCGGCCCGGTGTGGAGCGTCGTCGCCGACCTCGAGCACGGCCGTTTCGAGGTGCTGGACATCGGCGACCAGGTGCTCGACGCCCGGCCGTTGGCCTCTGCTGAGCGCGATGCCCTGTGGCAGCGCTACGGCCCGCCGGGCTGACCCACCGGAGCCGCCGCGTGTCCCAGGGAGGCCAGCCAGGGTCCGAGTTCGGGCGGTCGTCCACGCACCAGCGCGTCCAAGACGATGCCGTCGAGCATGGCCACCAGGGTCCGTGCCGTGGAACGCTCCACCCCGAGGGCGGCCACGCGGTCCACAAAGGTCTCCCGCGCCGGCACGAAGGCGTCGCGGACCGCCGGGTCGCGGATCGCCATCAGCATCACCTCGTACCGGGCGACGGCGATCGGGGCACCGTCGCCCGTCCAGTGGTCGACGAGGGCGGTCAGCGAGGCGGGGCTCGGGGCGCCGTGCGGCTCCGGGGGATCCGGGATCGCCTCGGCCTCCAGTAGTGCCCTCACCAGCGCGCTGCGCAGGTCGGACAGTCCGCCGAAATGGTGCCGGACGCTCCCGTGGGGCATGCCGGCCTCCTGCTCGACTGCTCGGACGGTCACCGCGCCGCTGCCCTGCGCGGCAAGGAGTCTCAGGGCCGCCGTGATCAGGCGCCCTCGCCCCGGCTTCTCCATGTGGAGAGAATAGCGTGCTACGTTTCTCCATATGGAGAAAGAGATGTTCTGGCGCGCGCCGGGGTTGGTGCGGAAGGCCCTGCTCGCGGTCGGACTCAGCGTCCTGGCGATCGCGGCAGCGCCTCTGGTGATGGGGCCGTCCTATGAGGTGCTTCAGCTACGACTCGGTCCGCTCACCCTCATCGTCGTGGAAGTGCTCTACGCACTGTTCATCGATTTCCCACTTGCGGCGATCTACGTCGCCTCGGTGTCACTCTGGCTGGGTCGGCGCCGGAATCCTGCCCGCTCGGCCCTCGGCTTCACGATCGTCTTCTTTGTGCTGATCCTGGCGTGCATCGCTCTTGCGCCGACCAGCGACCTGCTGGCCTATTGGGCACTGGCCGACACCTTCCCGGCCGCCTCGGCAGCGCTGGTCGACGGGCTCGGGCTCCCTGCCGCAGGCCTGCTCGTGGGAGCCTTCGTGGTCTTCGACCTCCTGCTGTGCGCCACCGCAGGCGTGACGGCCGACGCACTAGTCGGCCTCAACGCGGCGTGAGGTGCACGCCGGCGAGCATGCAGCGCACCGAACCGCCCGCCAGTTCGATCGTGGGGATCGACAGCGGCAGCAGCCGGGCTGACCGCTCGATCACCGCGCGCTGGTCCGGCGTGAGGGCTGCGGCGGCCCGGCTGGAGAGGGCCAGCAGCCGGCCGTCCCTGCCGGTGAGTTCCATGGCGTTGCCGGCGAAGTCGGCGACCTGCGCGAAGCTCAGGTCGAGCACCTCGCGGCCGCTGTCGGCCAGCCGTTCGGCGACCTCGGCCCGCCGCGCGTCGTCGCTGATCGCGGCCAGGCAGACCAGGGCGTAGTCGGTGGCGATGCTGATCAGCACGTTGGTGTGGTAGATCGGCCGGCCCTCCGCGTCGGCGGTGGGGAACGCCATCGGCTCGTAGCCGAACGCCGTGCAGAACCGTTCCAGCACCACCGGGTCGGCGCGGTGCGAACTGGCGACGTAGGCGACCCGCTCGAGGTGGTCGAACACCATGGCGCCGGTGCCCTCCAGGAAGAGGTTGTCGTACTCGAGGCCGGAGTAGTCGATCACCTCCTGCACGCGGTACGTGCTCTTGAGCAGCTCGATCACGTCGGCGCGTCGCTCCCTGCGGCGGTTGGGCGCGTACATCGGGTAGATCGCGATCCGGCCGCCGTGGTGGGTGGAGAACCAGTTGTTGGGAAAGACCGAGTCGGGCGTCTCCAGCTGGCCGAAGTCGTCGAAGACATGGACGCGGACGCCCGCGGCCAGCAGTTCGTCCACGCAGCCGTCGAACTCCTCCCGCGCCGCGCTGGCCACGGCGTCGGGGTGCCGTTCCAACGGCCGGACCTGGAAGCTGTTGTCCGCCAGCGTCTCCGGGTTCACCGCGAAGCGGTGCGGCCGCACCATCACCACCGCCGTGGGCGCCTGGACGTTCCGGTAGTTCACCTGATTCCTCCTGCAGGGTCGGCGAGGGTCTCGGCGAGACCGTGCCGGGCGATCGCGGCCAGGGCCGGCATGTCGTCGCTGGCCTGGCTGAAGACGCAGACCAGGCCGAGTGCCCAGGCCCACGCCCGCGTCCAGACCGCCTCGTCGTAGGCGCCGGAGAGGTTGCAGGCCGCCTGGAACCGGGCCCTGGCATCGGCGTCGAACATCAGCCATGCCACCGCGAGGTCGCTGGCCGGGTCGCCGGCGCAGACGTCCCCGAAGTCGATCACACCCGCCAGGCTGCCGTCGGCGTGCAGCAGCACGTTCAGCGGATGGACGTCCCCGTGCAGCCACACCGGTCCGCCCGGCCAGGTCGGCGCCGCGGCCGCGCGCTGCCAGGCGGCGAGGGCGGCCGGGCCGGCGACGGCCCGGATCCGCGGTGCCCACGACTCCCGCCGCGC
>DAINOM010000213.1:0-5198 GCA_036735445.1 Propionicimonas sp. | reverse complement strand
TGCCGAGGTTCGGGTTGCCCTTCAGCTCGTCCGTGATCGGGACGCCGTTGGTGCCGAGCAGCGCGATGCCGCGGGCGACGTTGAGCATGCCGAGCGTGGCGATGAACGGCGCGACCCGCCAGCGGGTGACCACGACGCCGTTGATCCAGCCGATCAGCGCGCCGACGGCCATCGCGACGATCACGATCACCCAGATCGGGGCGTAGGCGGTGATCCCCGTCCCGGGAATCGAGACCCCCCGCAGCATCAGGCCCGCGACCACGCCGGTGAGCCCGACGGTGGAGCCGACGGACAGGTCGATGCCGCCGTTGAGCACCACGAGCAGCATGCCGAGGGCCAGCAGCGCGTTCATCGCCACGTGCCGGGTCATCAGGATCAGGCTCTCCGGCTGCAGGAAGTTGGGGCTGAGGATCGTGAAGATCGCCATGATCAGCAGCAGGCCGATCAGGGCACGGCCCTCGACGAGGACGACGCCCCAGTCGATCCGGCGGGCGAAGCCGAGGGGGACGGCGGTGGAGGCTCGGTTGTTCACGACGGGTTCCCTTCGGTGTGGTCGGGGTCTTCGACGGCCTCGCCGGAGGCGGCCATGACCTCCTCGCGGGTGGCGGTGCGGGGGTCGAACTCACGCACGATGCGGCCCTTCCGCATCACGATGATCCGGTGGGACGCGGTCAGCGCCTCGCCCACCTCCGAGGTGACGTACAGCACGCCGAGCCCCTGCCTGGCCTGCTCGAACAGCAGCGCGAAGATCTCGCCCTTCGCGCCCACGTCGATGCCGCGGGTCGGCTCGTCCAGCAGGATCACGTCGGGACGGGTCATCAGCACGCGGCCGATCACCACCTTCTGCTGGTTCCCGCCGGACAGGGACGTGATCGGGGCCTCCGGGCTGTACGCCTTCACCCGCACCTGGAGGATCTTCTCCTTGACCAGCTGCCGCTCCTTGCCTCGCAGCAGCATGAAGTTGCGGGAGATCCGGCCGAGGCTGGACAGGGACAGGTTCCGTCCGACGCTGAGGATCTGGACGAGGCCGTCGCGCTGCCGGTCCTCCGGCACCAGGCCCAGACCGGACGCGATCCGCTCGCGGACGCCGAGTCCCTCGATGCCGCGGCCGTTGAGGCGCACGTGGCCGGCGGCGAGCTGGTCCCGTCCGGACAGGGCCTCCATGAGCTCGGTGCGGCCGGCGCCCATCAGCCCGTACAGGCAGACGATCTCGCCCGCGCGCACCTGGATCGACACCCCGTCCACGGCGAGCTTGCCGCCGCCCTCGGGGCTGGCCACCACGGCGTTGTCGATGTCGAGGACGACGTCGCCGTACTCGCGGGGCTCGTCGCGGAAGTCGTACTCGGCCTCGCGGCCGACCATCTTCGCGACCACCCACGGCAGGTCGATCTGCCGGGCGTCCGCGGTGGCGACCAGTTCGCCGTCCCGGAAGACGACCGCGAAGTCGGAGATCTCGATCGCCTCCTCGAGGTGGTGCGAGATGTAGACGATCGCCACGCCGCGGGCGGTCAGGTCCCGGATGACCCGGAACAGCACCTCGACCTCGCTGGCCGAGAGGGCGGACGTGGGCTCGTCCATGATCAGGATCCGCGCGTTGGCCTCCAGTGCCCGGGCGATCTCGACCAGCTGCTGCTGACCCAGCCGCAGCTTCTCCACGAGCGTGCCGGGGGAGACGTCCAGTTCGAGCCGCTGCAGCAGCTCGCGGGTCACCCGGTCCTCGGCCGCGTAGTCGACCGACCCGGCAGCGGTCAGCAGCTCGCGGCCGACGAAGATGTTGTCGCGGATGCTCAGGTTCGGGAACAGGCTGAGTTCCTGGTGGATGATCGCGATGCCCTTGTCGAGGGCCTCCGTCGACGACTTCAGGTGGACGGGCGCGCCGTCGAGGGACAGGTGGCCGGCGGTCGGCTGCTCGATGCCGGCGAGGATCTTCATCAGCGTCGACTTGCCCGCGCCGTTCTCGCCGAACAGGACGGTGACCTTGCCGCTGCGGACCTCGAAGTTCACGCCCTTGAGCGCCTGGGTCACGCCGTACGTCTTGACGATGTCGTGGGCGACCAGGACGACGTCGCCGTCGCCTTCGCCGGTGAGCGGACGGGCCTGCGTGGCCGCGGTCATCACCGCACCTCGACCTGGACGGGCTGGATGATGATCTGGTTGGGGGCGCCGCCGGTGGTGAACGCGCCGTGCACGCTCAGCGTCTTCCCCTCGAGCTGGTCCTTCGGCAGCTTGTCCATGATCTCGCTCTGGACGAGCAGCTTCAGCTGGTTGGCGACCTCCTGGTAGGTGGTCTGGTCGGTGAAGTCGCCGAAGTGGATGTCGCCGGTGACGTCGCGGATCGGGTTGCCGCTGATCGTGGTGCCGACCGGGACGCGGACGGTGAAGCCCTTGACCCCGGGAGTGTCCAGCACGATCCAGTTCTCGTCGACGGAGGCGACCGTGCCCTCGGCCTTCACCGGGATCGTGAACTTGCCGCTGCCGGAGTCCACGCCGAACTTCGCGCCCGCCGCGGCCGCGTCGGTGGCCAGCGCGGGCGCGAGCTCGGTGGCGTCGACGGCCTTCTCGATCACCTTCTGCTGGATCTCGGGGAACTTCTGGGCGGCGAATTCGGTGGGGCTGAACGGCTTGGGGGTGAGCGCGTCCACCTGCTCGGCGTTGAGCCAGCGGGTGCTGGCGGCCATGGCGCCGACCAGGGCGACGATGATGGCGGCCCCGATGATCCTGGGGAGGTAGCTCCGGCCGTGACCAACGCGGCGCGCGGGGGTCCCGGCGCTGGGCTTCTCTTCGGCTGTCGACATCTCGCCTCTCCCTCTCTGGCTGGCAATCGTCGGCGCTCGCTCGCGAGCGGATGGTGCTCCGGCACTCCGGGTCGTGCTGATGGGCGGGCGGGCCGTCGACGGCCGTTCCCGGCCTCGTCGTGAAGCTCTGGCTGCCCGGGTCCACCTCTGCACCCGGCGGTGTTCGAGGTGTGACGCTAGTCCGTCTGTGAACATTTGTCTAGCAACTATGTTCACAACGTTATACGGTTGTGACCTCTACCGGGCGATCCGGCTGTGGAACAATGACCCGCGAGGGAGGCGCAATGGCGGTGATCCGACGGGCTGAGGACAGCGAGAACGGACGGGTGCTGCGCTTTCCGTCCGACATGCTCTACCGCGGCGCCTGGATGTACTACGAAGAGGACCGGACCCAGGCCGAGATCGGCGAACTGCTGGGCATCAGCCGGGCCACGGTGAGCCGGCTGCTGTCCGAGGCGAGGGCCAGGGGAGTGGTGCACATCGAGGTGCGCGACCCGGCGGCGGGAGAGCTCAGCGCGCTGGGCTCGGCGCTGGAGGAACACCTCGGCCTGCAGCGGGTGCTGGTCACGCCGAACGTGCTCGGTGCCCCGCCCGGCGGCGTGCTCGCCCCCGCGGTTGCGACCATGCTGCGCGAGGCCAACCTGCATCCCGGCGACGCGCTCGTGGTCGGTTCCGGGGCGACCATGCTGGAGATCTCGCACGAGGAACTGATCCCGCTGCCCGGCGTCTTCGTCGTGCCGACGGTGGGCGGCCAGGACGAGCCGGAGGAGTTCTACCAGACCAACGAGGTGACCCGGCGGCTGGCCGTCCGCGCCGGTGCGACCCCGGTGCTGTTGCACGCGCCCGTGCAGCCGGCGGACGACCTGTACCGGTCGCTGCTGAAGGACCCGGGCATCAAGCGGGTGATCAACCTGTGGCGGCACGCCCGCTGCGCGCTGCTCGGTATCGGCCTGCCGCCGCGGATCCGGGCCTCGCTGCCGGCCGTGCTCCGCCGCTCCGGCGCCGACCTGGCCGCGGCCGAGGGCGACATCAGCAACCGCACCTTCGACGCCGCGGGCCGTCCGGTGCCGTTCGCCGGCGCGGAGCACATGTTCGCGATGGGTTTCGACGACCTGCGCCGGGTGCCGTTCTCGATCGGCGTCGCCGTCGGCACGGGCAAGGCGGGGACGCTGGTCGCCGCGGCGCGCGGCGGCTACATCAACCGACTGGTCACCGACGCGGCCACCGCCCACGCGATCCTCGACCTGCCGGCCGATGGCCGGGCGGTTCGCCCGCGGAAGCGGAAGGTGCACGATGGCTGAGCCCGAACCCCCGGGCTTGGCGTGGAGGGGGTGTCGCCGGTGTTGCGCAGCGGTGTGCTGAACGCGCAGCTCGCACGGGTGTTGGCCGAGCTGGGCCACACCCGGACGATCGTGGTGGGCGACTGCGGACTGCCGCGTCCGCCGGGTGTGGAGACCGTCGACCTGGCGGTCACCCTCGGGGTGCCGACCTTCGCCCAGGTGCTCGCCGTGATCGCCGGCGAACTGGTGGTGGAGGCGGCGACGATGGCCACCGAGGTCCGGGAGTCGAACCCGGCCGCGCTGGACCTCGTCCGCTCGCTGGTGGGCGAGCCGGCGTTCGTCCCGCACGAGGAGTTCAAGGCCGCCTGCGCGGACGCGCACGCCTTCGTCCGCACCGGTGAGGCGTCGCCGTACGCGAACGTGATCCTCCGCAGCGGTGTGCCCTTCTGACCCCCAGTGGCGGGAAATGGGGACAGACCCCTTTTCCGCCACCCTCCCTCCCGTCCCCGCGGCGAGGAACGGGGACAGACCCCTTTTCCGCCACTTTCCGGGAGGCCGGCGGTCCACCCCCAACCAACTCTGTGAACAAATGTGTTGCACGTTCGTTCACGACGATGCTACGGTGCTGCCACGCAGCGCATCGCTGAGCTGCCGCCGAGCGTGAAGGAGAGCGTGATGAGTACCCCCGATGTCCTCAGGCTCCCGTCCGGGTTGTTCGACGCCTACATCTTCGACATGGACGGCACGATCTACCTCGGTGAGCACCTGCTCCCCGGTGCCGCCCGGATGATCAACGAGCTGCGGCGGCGCGACATCCCGGTGCGCTTCCTCTCCAACAACCCCACCAAGGACCCCGAGCAGTACGCGGAGAAGCTGGCGAAGCTGGGCCTGCCGACCGAACTCGAGGACATTGCGAACACCGTGGTCACCACCAGGGCCTGGCTGAAGGCGCACCACCCGGACGCCGTCGTCTTCCCGATCGCCGAGGAGCCGCTGAAGCGGGCGCTGGCGAAGGCCGGCATCCGGATGAGCGAGAACCCCGAGGAGATCGACATCGTGATCGCCTCATACGACCGGGGCTTCGACTACCGCAAGCTGCAGATCGCCTTCGACGCGATCTGGT
>DAINOM010000212.1:0-5273 GCA_036735445.1 Propionicimonas sp. | reverse complement strand
TCTGGTAGTAGCGCTCCATGCCGGCCACCATCAGCAGCTGCTTGAACAGCTGCGGGCTCTGCGGCAGCGCGTACCAGCTCCCGGGCGAGAGCCGGGCGGGCACCACGAAGTCGCGGGCGCCCTCCGGGGTGGACCGGGTCAGGGTCGGCGTCTCGATCTCGAAGAAGTCGCGCTCCCCCAGCACCTTGCGCGCCGCCGCGCTCACGCGCGAACGGAGCCGCAGCGCCGCCCCCTGGGCCGGCCGGCGGAGGTCGAGGTAGCGGTACTTCAGCCGCGCCTCCTCGCCGACGCTCACCCGCTCGTCGATCTGGAACGGCAGCGGCGCGGACGCGTTGAGCACCTCCAGCGTCTGCGCAGCCACTTCGACCTCACCGGTGGCGAGTGTGGGGTTCACCGTGTCCGGCGTCCTGGCCTCGACCACGCCGGTGACGGCGATGCAGTACTCGTTGCGCAGGGCGTGCGCGCCGGAGGTCTCGAGCACCTCGTCGCGCACCACCACCTGCACGATGCCGCTGGCGTCGCGCAGGTCGAGGAAGGCCACGCCGCCCAGGTCCCGGCGCTTGGCCACCCAGCCGGCCAGGGTGACCGTGGTGCCGACGTGCTCCGGGCGCAGCGAGCCTGCCTGATGGGTGCGTATCACGAGATTGGTCCTTTCGAAGGCCTGCGAATCAGGCCAGAGGCGATCTTACGACGACCGGACGCAGGTCCGCGGCGGGCGGGGTCCAGGCGTCGGGGTCGGCGGGCACCTGCTCGCCGGAGCGGATGTCCTTGACCTCGCCGCTGCCGAACCACACGAACGGGATCCCCCGCCGGTCGGCGTAGCGGATCTGCTTGCCGAACCTGTCCGCCTTCGGGGCCACCTCGCAGGGGATGCCCCGGGCGCGCAGCCGGGCCGCGGTCGCGATCGCGTCCGCCCTCGTCTCCTCCGCGTCCACCGCGACGAGGACGCAGGTCGGCACCGGCCGGGACGCGGTCAGCACGCCCTTGCCGACCAGCGGGACGAGGATCCGGCTCACGCCGATACTCAGACCCACGCCCGGATAGGTGTTGCGGCCGTCGGAGGCCAGCGAGTCGTAGCGGCCGCCGGACGAGATCGAGCCCATCGCCTCGTGGCCGGCCATCGTCGTCTCGTAGACCGTCCCGGTGTAGTAGTCGAGTCCGCGGGCGATCTTGAGGTCGGCCACGAGCCGTCCGGGGACCAGCCGGGACGCGGCGTCGACCACATCGGCGAGCAGTTCCAGTCCGGCGGTGAGCAGGGGGTGCTCCACCCCGAGCGCCGTGACCTTCTCGACGAAGGACGCGTCCGCGGTGCGGATGCCGGCCAGCGCGAGGCAGGTGGCCGCGGCCGTCCGGCTGAGGCCGACCTCGGTGACCAGCAGGTCGGCGACCGCGTCCGGACCGATCTTGTCGAGCTTGTCCACCCGCTGCAGCACGGCCATGTGGTCGTCCACGCCCAGCCCGCGGTAGAAGCCCTCGGAGAGCTGGCGGTTGTTCACGCTCATCGTGGCCGGCGGCACGCCGAAGTCGACGTGCAGCTTCTCCAGCGCTTCGAGGGTGACCAGCGGCAGTTCGACGTCGTGGTGGGTCGCCAGCGAGCCGGAGCCGACGATGTCGATGTCGGCCTGGGTGAACTCGCGGTAGCGCCCCTCCTGCGGGCGTTCGCCTCGCCAGGCCTTCTGGATCTGGTAGCGCCGGAACGGGAACTGCAGGTGTCCGGCGTGCTCCAGCACGTAGCGGGCGAACGGCACGGTGAGGTCGAAGTGCAGGCCGAGCTCGTCGGCGGCATCCTCCGCGGCGTGCAGCCGCCGGACGACGAACACCTCCTTGTCGATCTCGCCCTTGCGGGTGAGCTGCTCCATCGGTTCGACCGCGCGGGTCTCGATGGAGCCGAAGCCGTGCAGCTCGAAGGTGTCGTTGAGGCTGGCCAGCACGCGCTGCTCGACGATCCGTCCCGCCGGGGTGAACTCCGGGAAGCCGGACAGCGCCGTGGGGCGGCCACGGCGCGGGGTTGCGGAACTCATCAGGCCATCACCGCTGCCGGCTGCAGGTGCGGGTTCGTGGCCCGCTCGCGGGCCATCGTGGTCTGCGGGCCGTGACCGGGCAGCAGCGCGGCGGTGTCCGGCAGCGCGAGGACGACCTCGCGGAGGGTCCGGTTCATCACCCTGGCGTCACCGCCGGGCAGGTCGGTCCGGCCGACGGAGCCGGCGAAGACCACGTCCCCGGTGAAAACGATCCGGTTGATCTGGGTGTTGCGGCCGTTGTAGTCCAGGCCCAGCAGGACGGAGCCTCCGGTGTGGCCGGGCGCGTGGGTCACGGTGAACCGCAGCCGGGCGAGGTTGAGCTCGGTCAGTCCGTCCAGCTCCTCCACGCGGGCGGGCTCGGCCTGCAGGCCGACGCCGAGCTGCTTGAGCAGCGCAGCCCCGTCCGCGCCGAGGCCGGCCGCCGGCTCGGAGAGCAGGTCGCGGTCGGCGGAGTGGATCCACAGCGGGACGTTGTACTCGTCCGCGATCTCCGCGGCGCTCGCCACATGGTCGAAGTGCCCGTGCGTGGCCAGGACGCCCTTGGGCCTCAGCTGGTGCTCGGTGAGGAGTTGGCGGACGCCCGCGGCCGCGTCCTGCCCTGCGTCGATCACCACGCAGTCGGCAGACCCGGGCGCCGCGACCATGTAGCAGTTCGCCTGCCAGTGGCCGGTTGGCAAGGTTGCGAGGAACACGCGCGACAGCCTAGACGACGAAGAGATCCCGGCGCGTCAGCGACGGGATCCTGAGGAGTCTTGATGAGCAGTGAGGAACGAACTGCGAAGAGCAGCGGCACATCGAGCCGGGGGCCGTTCCCACAGACCGCGCCGGATCAGGCAAGATGATCCCTATGAACTCCACCTCAGGTCCGGCTGCATTCGGTCGCGTCGACCCGGACGGCACGGTCTACGTGCGTACCGCGGACGGCGAGCGGGTCGTCGGTCAGATTCCCGATGTCGAGGCCGGCGAGGCCCTTGCCTTCTACACGCGGCGCTACGAGGCGCTCGAGGTGGAGGTGGGCCTGCTGGAGACCAGGGTGAAGGGTGGTGCGCTCTCCCCCGAGGAGGCCCGGCACAGCATCAACGCGGTCCGCGAGACCGTGAGCACCGCCAACGCCGTCGGCGATCTCGCCGCGCTCGTCGAGCGCCTTGACGCGCTGGCTCCGCTGCTCTCTGAGCAGGCGGAGGCGCGCAAGGCCGAGCGCACGAAGCAGATCGCCGCGGCGCGGGAGACCAAGGAGCGGATGGTGGCGGAGGCCGAGTCCCTCGCCGCGGGCAATGACTGGCGGGGCGGGGTGAACCGGTTCCGCGCGCTGCTGGACGAGTGGAAGGCGCTGCCCCGGATCGACCGGGCCACCGACGACGCACTGTGGCACCGCTTCTCGACCGCCCGCACCACGTACACCCGGCGCCGCAAGTCCCAGTTTGCGGAGCAGGCGGCCAAGCGCGAGTCGGCGAAGGCGGCCAAGGAGCAGATCATCGCGGAGGCCCGCGAACTGGCCAACTCCACCGAGTGGGGGGCGACCGCCGGGGCGTTCCGTGAGCTGATGAGCCGCTGGAAGGCCGCCGGCGCCGCGCCGCGTGAGGTCGAGGACGTGCTCTGGACGGAGTTCCGGAGCATCCAGGACGGCTTCTTCAACGCGCGCGCGTCCGTGCTCAGCGAGCAGGACGCCGAGTTCAAGGCCAACCTCGACGCCAAGGTGGCGCTGCTCGACCAGGCCGAGGCGGAGCTGCTGCCGGTCACGGACCTGGCCGCGGCCCGCGCCGGCTTCCGGACCTTCCTGGAGAAGTACAACACCTACGGCCGGGTTCCCCGTGAGCAGATGCGCACGCTCGACGCGAGGGTGAAGGCGCTCGAGTCGGCCGTCCGCTCCGCCGAGGAGGAAGAGTGGCGCCGCACCGATCCGCAGGCCCGCGCCCGGGCCGAGGAGACCGTCGGCATGCTCACCGCGGAGATCGAGAAGCTCACCGAGAAGGCGGCCAAGGCCACCGCGCGTGGTGACGCCGCCGCCGCGGCCAAGGCCAACGAGTCGATCGCCACCTACCAGACCTGGCTCGACCAGGCGAAGGCCACGCTCGCCGACTTCAACCGCTGACGCCCGGGGACGGTTCCTCTCTCGGTCCGCCCGCCCGGCCGACGGGCCATGCGGGGACGGTTCCGCACTCGGTCCACCCGCCGGGGTGAACGGAAGTGGGGCCTGTCGCCACGGTTCAGCGCTTTGGACGTCTCGACAAGCTCGACGAGCGGTGGACGGGCCATCCGGAGCCGATGTCGCGGGGGGAACGTTCAGTTCTTGAGGCGGAAGACGTCATAGACGCCGGGGACGCGGCGGATCGCGCCGATCAGGTGTTCCAGGTGGGTGGGGTCGGTGGTCTCGAAGGTGAAGCGGAAG
This sequence comes from Propionicimonas sp., assembly GCA_036735445.1. Lineage (GTDB taxonomy): Bacteria > Actinomycetota > Actinomycetes > Propionibacteriales > Propionibacteriaceae > Propionicimonas. Next base: position 863 of record DAINOM010000212.1, on the reverse strand, counting down.
CGGAACGTGTGGTCCTTGGCCGTGTTCAGCGTGGCCGACTGGATCGAGATGTGGTGCTCCCCCATCACCTTGGTGATCTCCGAGAGGACGCCCGTCCGGTCCAGGCCCTCGACGTGCAGCGCGACCAGGAACGAGCTGGTCGCCGTCGGTGCCCAGGCGACCTCCACGAGCCGCTCCGGCTGGCTGCGCAGGCTCTGGGCGTTGGTGCAGTCCACGCGGTGCACCGACACGCCGCTCTCGCGGGTGACGAAGCCGAGGATCTCGTCCCCCGGCACCGGACGGCAGCAGCGGGCGAGCTTCACCCAGACGTTCGGGTCACCCTGGACCACCACGCCCGCATCATTGCCGGACGACATCCGTCCCCGCCGCGGCCGGGTGATCACCGAGGTGTCCTCGCCGCCGAGCTCGGCGACCTCCTCCACGCCGCCCTCGGACGCGATCAGCCGCTGCACCACCGACTGCGGGCTGATCGAGCCCTCGCCGATCGCCGCGTAGAGCGCGTTCACGTCCGCCACCCGGAAGTGCTCGGTGAGCCCGGTCATGTGCTCGGGCGTGAGCAGCCGCTGCAGCGGCAGGCCGGCCCGGCGCAGCTGCTTGGTGAGCAGCTCCTTGCCGTTCTCGATGGACTCCTCGCGGCGCTCCCGCATGAAGTACTGGCGGATCTTCCCGCGCGCCCGCGGGCTCTTCACGAAGCCCAGCCAGTCGCGGCTCGGTCCGGCGTTGGCGGCCTTCGACGTCAGCACCTCGACCACGTCGCCGCTGGACAGCGCCGACTCCAGGGGAACCAGCCGTCCGTTCACCCGGGCGCCGATCGTCCGGTGACCCACCTCGGTGTGGACGGCGTAGGCGAAGTCCACCGGCGT
>DAINOM010000211.1:3563-5283 GCA_036735445.1 Propionicimonas sp. | reverse complement strand
AGAGGCGATGGGCGTGAACACCTTCGCGCTGAAGCTGCTCGCCTTCGCCGGCGGTGCGTTCCTCGCCGGCGTCGCCGGGGCGGTGAAGGCGCACCACGACGTGTCGGTGACGCCCGACCAGTACGTGTTCCTCGAGTCGGCGTTCCTGCTGGCCGCGGTCGTGCTCGGCGGCATGGGCACGGTGATGGGCGTCCTGATCGGCGCCACCATCCTGAAGCTGCTGCCGGAGAAGCTGCGGTTCTTCTCCGACTACCGGCTGCTGCTGTTCGGCCTGCTGATGGTGTTCATGATGCGGTTCCGCCCGGAGGGCATCATCGCGGACGAGCGCCGCCAGCTGGAGTTCCACGCCGAGGACGAGGAGCTCGCCGAGGAGATCGAGGAGGAGCTGATCACGCATCACGCCCACTTCAACCCCGAGCGGAAGGGGTTCGAACTGTGACCCAGTTGATCGAGGGCGGCCATCACGTCGACGCCAGCACGGTGCTGCTGGACGCGTCCCACGTCACGATGCGCTTCGGCGGCCTGACCGCCGTCAACGATGTCACGCTCACCGTCCACGCCGGCGAGATCGTGGGGCTGATCGGGCCGAACGGCGCCGGCAAGACCACGTTCTTCAACTGCCTGACCGGGCTGTACCGGCCGACCTCGGGGGAGGTCCGGTTCGACGGCCAGCTGCTGCCGCCGAAGCCGCGGCTGGTGGTGCGGGCGGGAATGGCGAGGACGTTCCAGAACATCCGGCTGTTCCACAACATGACCGCACTGGAGAACGTCATGGTCGGCATGTACAGCCGGACGAAGACGAACGCCATCGACGCGGTGTTCCGGCTGCCGCGGCACCGACGGGAGGAGCTCGCGTCCACCGATCGTGCCCGTGAGCTGCTGGCGTTCGTCGGCCTCGGCAAGGCGGCGGACGCACTGTCGCGCAACCTGCCCTACGGCGACCAGCGGCGGCTGGAGATCGCCCGTGCGCTGGCCACCGACCCCAAGCTGCTGCTGCTGGATGAGCCGACCGCAGGCATGAACCCGCAGGAGACCAGGGAGGCGGAGGAGCTGATCTTCCGGATCCGCGACCTCGGCCTCGCCGTGCTGGTGATCGAGCACGACATGCGGTTCATCTTCAACCTGTGCGACCGGGTGGCGTGCCTGGTCCGCGGCGAGGTGCTCGTCGAGGGCTCCGGCAGCGTGGTGCAGAACGACCCGCGGGTGATCGAGGCCTACATCGGCTCCCCGCAGCTGGAGGAGGGCGGGCCGAATGCTTGAGGTCAAGCAGTTGGTGGTGGCCTACGGCCGCGTCAACGCCGTCAAGGGCATCGACTTCACGGTCGAGCAGGGACAGATCGTCACGCTGCTGGGCACCAACGGCGCTGGCAAGTCCACGACGCTGCGCACGATCTCCGGCCTGCTCAGGCCGGTCTCGGGCGAGATCTGGTTCGAGGGCCAGCGGCTGGACGGACTCGCCGCCCACAAGGTGGTCGAGCGGGGCATCGCGCAGTCCCCGGAGGGCCGGCGGCTGTTCCGGCAGATGAGCGTGGAGGACAACCTCAGGCTCGGCGCGTACTCCCGCAAGGACCCGTCCGGGGTGAAGGCGGACATGGACCGCGTCTACGACCTGTTCGAGGTGCTGGGGCAGCGGCGGCACCAGCCGGCCGGCCTGTTCTCCGGCGGCGAGCAGCAGATGCTGGCGATCGGCCGGGCGATGATGAGCCGGCCCAAGCTGCTG
>DAINOM010000211.1:0-3553 GCA_036735445.1 Propionicimonas sp. | reverse complement strand
AGCCGTCCATGGGCCTGAGCCCGATCATGACCCAGACGATCATGCGGACGATCCGGGAACTGCAGGCGGACGGCGTGACGATCCTGCTGGTCGAGCAGAACGCCCAGGCCGCCCTGTCGCTGGCCGACAAGGGCTACGTGCTGGAGGTCGGCAAGATCATGTTCTCCGACACCGGCCGCAACCTGCTCGGCGACGACCGCGTCCGGAAGGCCTACCTCGGCGCCGACTGAGTCCACCCGCCCCCGGTCGAGTGGCGGAAAATGGGGACAGACCCCTTTTCCGCCACCTTCCCGGGTGTGGCGGAAAAGGGGTCTGTCCCCGTTTTCCACCAACTGGACGACGCCAGCGCGGCGGACGGGGGAGCGGGGACCCGGCTGCCTAGAGTGGCCCGGTGCGCTACTCCGACGACGTCCTGAAGCCCGGCTGGCAGCGGGCCGGCAAGCCGGTCACGGTCGAGACGCCGGTGAGCGTCGGCATGGTCGTCGAGGACCCGACCTCGGGGTTCTGCGGCGCGGTCGTGCGCTGGGAGAACGGGCTGGTGGTGCTGGAGGACCGCAGGGGTGCCCGGCGCAGCTTCCCCTTCGGCCCCGGCTTCTGGCTGGACGGCAAGCCGGTGGCACTGGTGGCGCCGAAGGCGTCCCGTCCGGCGGCACCCACGCACACCGCGTCCGGTTCGCGGATCGGCGAGGTCGCGCCGGCGAAGGTGGCCGCGGCGTCCCGGATCTACGTCGAGGGGCGGCACGACGCCGAACTCGTCGAGAAGATCTGGGGTGACGACCTGCGCCACGAGGGCGTCGTGGTCGAGTACCTCGGCGGCATCGACGACCTGCCGGCCATCGTCGCCGGGTTCGCGCCCGAACCGGGACGGCGGCTCGGCGTGCTGGTCGATCACCTCGTCGCCGGCACCAAGGAGACTCGGATCGTCGGCCAGGTGAGTTCGCCGCACGTGCTGGTCACCGGTCACCCGTTCATCGACATCTGGCAGGCGGTGAAGCCGGAGCGGGTCGGCCTGGCGGCCTGGCCGCAGGTGCCGCGCGACATCGAATGGAAGCACGGCGTCAGCCGGGCACTCGGCCGGCCGTTCGCGAAGCAGGCGGACATCGCGGCCACGTGGCAGTGGATCCTCGGCCGGGTCCGGGACTGGCGCGATCTCGACCCGGCGCTGCCGCGGGAGGTCGAGCGGCTGATCGACTTCGTGACCACCAGCTGAGCACCGGGGACTGCAGAGCGGACTCGGACGGGGCCGGGCGCACGGTGTGGATAGCCTGAGGACGTCCGATCCCCGGCCGACCAGGAGTTCCGCAGTGCAGACCGAACAGGTGTCGGAACTCCTCGTCGACGTGGCCGACCGGATCATCCTGCCGCGGTTCGGCGCGCTCGGTTCGGGCGACATCGAGGAGAAGAAGCCCGGCGACCTGGTCACCGTCGCCGACCGCGACGCGGAAGTGGAGATCGCCCGGGTGCTGCGGGACGCGCAGCCGGACGTCCTCGTCGTCGGTGAGGAGGGGGTGTTCACCGACCCGACAACGCTCGACGCACTGCCCGGCGCGGACCACGCCTGGGTGATCGACCCGGTGGACGGTACCCGCAATTTCGCCCGGGGGCGTCCCGATTTCGCGGTGATCGTGGCCGAGGTTCGCCGCGGCGAGACGGTCCGCGGCTGGATCTGGCAGCCGATCCACTCCCTGCTCTACGTCGCCGAGCGGGGGAGTGGCGTCACCTGCAACGGCGAACGGCTCGCACCCCCGCCGCCCAGCCAGCGCTCGGTGCCGCTCGGTGCGAGCTACCTCCCGGTGCCGGGGGAGGAGCAGGCGGACGTGCGCCTGGTCCGGTCGTGGGGCTCGTGCGGCATCGACTACCCGAAGCTGATCACCGGCGAGGTCGATTTCCTCTGCTACCGCTCGATGTTCCCGTGGGACCACCTCGCCGGCGCGCTCATGCTGACCGAGCTCGGCGGCCGGATCGCCACGGACACCGGCGTCGACTACCACCCCGGAGTGATCGGACGGCGCCTGGTCTCGGCGATCGAACCGGGCCTGTGGCACGTCGTCCGCGACGCCCTCTTCGGCGACTGAGCCGGAGCCGCGTCCCCTGTACGACCGTGTGGAGGGATGGCAGAGTGGGCACGTATCGCATCCACGCTGGGAGGAGCCGCCATGGCTGACAACGATCGAAACGACGACGTGAAGGCACGGATGCGCGAGGCGCTGGAGCGCAAGCAGCAGGGTGCGGCCGCGTCGATCCAGGAGGGCGGCCACCACCGGGACAAGGGTCCCGCGGAGCGCGGCAAGAAGGACCACGGCGGCATGTTCCGCCGCAAGGCCGGCGGCTGAGGCGCCCCTCGTCCTCCAGGGCGGCCCCTGCCGCTCCCGGCCGCACGGCTAGGCACGGCAGCCGTCATGACATCGGGGTGGTGGAAAAGGGGTCTGTCCCCGTTTTCCACCACTTCGGGGTCGGGGAGGTGGCGGGAAAAGGGGACAGACCCCTTTTCCACCACTCAGGCCAGGGGGAGGCGGGTGCGGGGGACCTTGCCCTCGGCGGCGAGCTGCGCGTAGAGCAGGGGTAGGACGGCGCGGACGACTGGCTCGTCGAAGGGCCACTCGCCCGCCTCGTAGGCCTCGGGCAGGCGGACGCCCTGGCTCACCAGGTACTCGGCCTGGCCGTAGAGGCCGGAGATCTCGGCGCGCTGGGTGAACGCGGCCAGCCGGTCCATCGCCGGGCCGTGTCCGGGCACCAGCACGGTGTCCTCGGCGACCAGGCCGAGGATCCCGTCCACGGCGCTGGGCCACTCCTTGAGGTGGCAGTCCTCGCCGAAGGCCGGCGGGCCGGCGCTCTCCAGCAGGTCGCCGGTGAAGATCACCCCGGCGTCCGGGACGATCGCCACGATGTCGCCGCAGGTGTGCCCGCGTCCGAAGTGGACGGCCTCGACCCGCCGTCCGCCCACGTCGATCACCTTCGCCAGGGACAGCGGGGACGTCGGCGCGGTCAGGGCGGTCGGCTCCACGCTGAGGCCCAGCGCGGCCTCCCGGCACTCGTCCCGGTCCAGCCAGCCGGCGACGGTCTCGTGGGCGAAGCTGGGCACGTCGGTGAAGGCGGCCAGTCCGAAGAGGTGGTCGTAGTGCCAGTGGGTGACCAGCACGGCGACCACCGGCACGCCGGCGGCCCGTTCGGCCTGGTGCCGGATCTCCGCCCCCTGTTCCGGCGACGAGCCGGTGTCGATCACCAGGCACCCGGACGGGCCCACGACCAGCCCGATGTTCACTCCCGCGGGCTCCGCGGTCGCCACCAGCACGCCGTCCGCGACCGGGCTGAACTCGCCAAGGCTGAACTGCATCATGGGCGTCAGCCTAACCGGGCTGCCGGGGGATGCTTCTCGCCCAGCGCGAGGGCCGGGCTCGTCGAGACTCCTCCTTTGCCGGCCGCTGGCGCGTCCGACGTCGTCGTCGTCTAGACTGGCACTCCACCACGGAGAGTGCCAACGCGCCGGAGGGAGGTCAGCCGTGCTCGACGACCGCAAGCTGACCATTCTGCGGGCCATCGTCACCGACTACGT
>DAINOM010000210.1:0-5321 GCA_036735445.1 Propionicimonas sp. | reverse complement strand
GATGCCGTCGATCAGCGAGTGCCGGATGCCGTAGCGGTTGTCGAACTTGCTCTTGGTCACCGAGTCGTTCACGTTGATCGCCGGGAACAGCAGCGAGTTGTTCCGGGCCATCTCGTAGAGCCGGTGCACCCCGGTGGTGGTCTCCTCGGTGACGCCGAAGACGCTGTTGGCGATGCTCACCCAGTCCAGCTGCGAGGCCCGCAGCGTGGCGAGCAGCACCCGGTACTCGTGGGAGTCGGCCGCGGACGCCTCCGGCACTCCCCCGGCCTTGGCGAACTCGACGCCCTTGTGCACGAGCAGCGTGGCGTCCCCGCCGTCGTCGAGGATCATGTTGGGCCGGGAGTCGCCCCAGTCGAGGATGCGCTCGGTGCACGCCCAGTAGTCCTCGAGGGACTCGCCCTTCCAGGCGAACACCGGCACGCCCGCCGGGGCCTCCGGGGTGCCGTCCGGACCCACCACGATCGCCGCGGCGGCCTCGTCCTGGGTGGAGAAGATGTTGCAGGACGCCCAGCGCACCTCCGCGCCCAGGGCGACCAGGGTCTCGATCAGCACGGCGGTCTGGACGGTCATGTGCAGCGAGCCGGCGATCCGCGCCCCGCGCAGGGGCTTCGTCTCGCCGTAGCGTTCCCGCAGGGCCATCAGGCCGGGCATCTCGTGCTCGGCGAGCGAGATCTGCTCGCGTCCGAAGGGGGCCAGGTTCAGGTCAGCTACGCGGTGATCCACGATGGGCAACCCTACTGGCCGCGGTGGGTAGCGTGGGCATCGGACCCCTCGGAAGGAGGTCGGATGCCGACGTTGCTGTTCCTGACCGGCGCTCCGGGCAGCGGCAAGTCGACGCTCGCGCGGCTGCTGGTGGAGGAACGTCCGCTCGCCCTGCTGCTGGACCTCGACACCCTTCGCGGCCAGCTGGGCGGCTGGCGGGACGACCCCACGGCTGCCGGGATCCGCGCACGCGAGCTCGGGCTGGCGCTCGCGCGGACGCAGCTGGAGGCCGGCGGGGACGTCGTCGTGCCGCAGTTCGTCCGGCGTCCCCAGCTGGTCGCGCAGTGCCGAGAGCTCGCCGCAGCGACCGGCAGCACGTTCGTCCTCGCCGCCCTGGTCAGCAGCCCCGAGGAGGCCGCCGACCGCTTCCGGGGCAGGCTCGGCTCCCCGGACGCCAACCACCGGGACGCGGCCTTCCTGCAGGCAGCCGCCGATGCCGAGCCGGTGGACGTGCTCTACGCCGGCATGCTGACGATGCTGGCCGGCTTCCCCGAAACGCGCTACGTCGAGTCGATCCCCGGCGACATCCCCGGAACCCTGACCGCCATGCGCGCCACCCTGCCCACCTGAACAGAAGTTCAGTTCTCGGGGTCGGCGGGCCAGCGGTCGGCTGCGGCGAGCATGTTCTCCGGCAGCGGGACGGGGCGCCCGGTCGAGTCACCGCAGACCAGCACCGTCCGGGTGCGGGTCAGCACGGCTCCGTCCGCGGGATCCTCGATCTGGGCGACGATCGTGACCGACGTGCGTCCGACCCGGCCGATCGCCGACCGGACCCGGTACGGCGCGACCCGGTGCGCGATCTGACCGAGGTAGTCCACGTCCTGGCGGGCCACCATCCACAGCAGCCCCTGCTCGGCCGCGGCCTGCATGCGGGTGGCGCCGCCGCCGTCGTCCGGGTTCATCCTGATCCGCGCCTCGGCGACGAAGTCGAACACGCGGACGTTGTTCACGTGGCCGTACGGGTCGAGGTCCGACCACCGCACCACGACGTCGTAGGCGTGCGCCCGCTCCCCCACCCGCCACCGGCCGAGTGCGGGCAGCGCCGGCACCTCGGCGGACTGGGCGGCGAACCACGTCCGCTCCGCCGTGGTCATCCGGCGCGGCCGGTCGGCGGCGTAGTCGAACAGGCACAGCGCCGACCGGGCGCGGGCGAGTTCTCGTCCGTCCTGGACGACCGAGTACCCGAGCGTGAACCGGGCGGCGCCGACCGGGCCGACGCTCAGGTGCACCTCGACCGGGTCGATGCCGAACGCCACCGGCCCGAGGTACTCGACCTGGTGCGAGACCACCATCGTCGACGTGCCCAGCAGGTGCGCGTTGGGGCCGGACAGCAGCCACTCGACCCGGGCCTCCTGCAGGTAGTCGGCGACCACGGCGTTGTTGACGTGCCCCTGGGCGTCCAGGTCCACCCAGCGCAGCGGGACGCGGCTGACGAAGCTCACTCGGCGTCGGCCGGATCGGCCTCGTACAGCGACTCGACGACGTCGGCGTAGCGGTCGGTGACGACCTTGCGGCGGATCTTCATGTTCGGGGTGACCCCGCCGTCGTCCACGCTCAGCTCGGACGGCAGGATCGCGAACCGCTTCACGGTCTCCCAGCGCTCCAGCTTGGCGTTGGCCGAGTTCATGAACCGCTCGATCGTGCGCCGCAGTTCCGGCGACTGGGTGATCTCCGCGTAGTCCCGGTCGGCCATGTTGTGCCGCGCCGCCCACTTGGCGAGGTTGTCGCGGTCCATGGTGAGCAGCGCGGAGATGTACTTGCGCCCGTCACCGACCGCCACCACCTGCGACACGTAGGGGACGGTCGCGGCGATCACACCCTCGACCTTCGCCGGCGCGACGTACTTGCCGCCGGAGGTCTTCATCAGGTCCTTCTTGCGGTCGGTGATGGTCAGGAAGCCGTCCGCGTCCAGCTTGCCGATGTCGCCGGAGTGGAACCACCCGTCGACCAGCACCTCGGCGGTGCGCTCGGGGTCGTTGTGGTACCCGCGCATGACCGCCGGACCCTTGATCAGGATCTCCCCGTCCGCCGCGATCTTCAGCTCGGTGCCGGGAAGGGCCGGCCCGACCGTCCCGAACCGGACGGGCAGGGGCAGGTTCACGCACGTCACCGCGCCGGTCTCGGTGAGCCCGTAGCCCTCGGCGATCACCAGGCCGGCGGAGTAGAACCAGGCCTGCACCTGCGCGCTCAGCTTGGCCGAGCCCGAGACGAAGAAGTCGATGTTGCCGCCGACCCGGTCCTTCAGCTTGCTGAACACCAGGTGGTCGGCGACCGTGTACGCCAGCCGCATGGCCGGCGGCAGCGGCTTGTCGGCGATCCGGTACTCCCGGGACGCACGGCCCACCGCGAACGCCCACCGGGCGATCTTGCCCTTCAACCCGCCCTGCGGCGAGGCCAGCATCACGGCGGCGCGCACCTTCTCGAAGATCCGCGGGGCCCCGCACATGAAGTTGGGGTGCACCTCGCCCAGACCGCTGACGATGTGGTCGATCCGCCCGTCCACCGCCGTGCTGAACCCGATGCCCAGCTGGATGGTGAGCAGGTCCTTGCCGAACACGTGGGACAGCGGGAGCCACAGGTACTGCAGCGCGCTCGGGTCGATGATCTCCAGCTCGCGCAGCACCACGGCCTGGTACACCCAGCAGCGGTGGGTGAGCTCCACGCCCTTGGGCAGTCCGGTGGTGCCGGAGGTGTAGATCAGGGTGGCCAGGTCGTCGAGCCGGGTGGACGCGATCGCCCGATCCACCACCTCCGGGTCGGACGCCAGCAGCGTGCGACCGCGCTCGGCCAGCTGGGCCAGCGACAGCACCCGTTCGCCGTCACCCTCACCGTCGAACAGGATGATGTTGCGGACCTGCTGCCCGGCCTCGGCCGAGGAGTCGAGCTTGGCCAGCTGTTCGTCGTTCTCCACCACCAGGTACACCGAGCCGGAGTCGGTGACGATGTGGGCGAAGTCCTTGCCCTGGGTGTTGGGGTAGATCGTCGTGGTGGCCCCGGCCGCACAGTTGATGGCGTAGTCGATCAGGATCCACTCGATCCGGGTGCCCGACGAGATCGCCACCCGCTCCTCGGGCCGGAGGCCCAGGGCGAGCAGGCCGGCGGCGAGTTCGTCCACCCGCCGGCGGGTCTGGGTCCAGTCGATCGAGACCCAGTTGTCGTTGGGGTCGGGATACCGGAAGGCCTCCTTGGCAGGGGTCTGTTCGACCCGCCAGCGGAAGAGCGCGCCCGCGGAGCGCGGCGCTTCGGCGATCAGGGCGTCGACGTCGATGTTCGCAGCTCCCATTTCCCCTCACATCCACCGTTGGACCGTCCTCGCAGTCTAGGGGGCCGCTGCCCCGCCATGCCCTAGCATTGGCCCTGCTGGTGGCGTTTCTACTCACCTGTGCGCCGGTCTGTCCGCCGCTCGCCGCCATGACCCGACACTCGCCGCCAGAGTTGTTGAATCGTCAACTTTCTTGTTACGATGGACGCGTGACCACCGTGCTCGAACCTCGCTGGCTGACTGCGGAGCAGCAGCGCATCTGGCGCGCCTACCTGAACGGTGTGGCGCACGTCTTCGACCGGTTGGAGGCCGAGTTGCGTCCGTTCGGGCTCGATCTGGGTGAGTACGAGATCCTCGTGCACCTCTCGGAGTCGGAACGGCACGCGCTGCGCATGTCCGACCTGGCCGAACGGGTGCGGCAGTCACGGTCCCGGCTCACCCACACCATCTCCCGGATGGAGACGAAGGGCCTGGTCAAGCGGACGGACTGCCCGTCCGACCGGCGCGGAGTGATCGCCGTGCTCACGCCGGAGGGGTACCAGCTGCTGGTGGACGCCGCACCGCACCACGTGGAGTCGGTGCGGGCCGCCCTGGTGGACCGGGTCGACCCGTCCGACTTCGAGGCCCTCGGCCGGGTGATGCAGGCCGTCGCCGGCCCGTCCGACTGACACCGGGCCCGGCGGCGCTGGCATACACTGGTCGCCGCTCCATTCCACATCGAGGATTGATCGCCATGCCCGAATTCGTGTTCACCATGCACAACGTCCGCAAGAAGCTGGGCGAGAAGCTGGTGCTGGACAACGTCACCCTCTCGTTCTTCGAGGGCGCCAAGATCGGCGTCGTCGGACCGAACGGCGCGGGCAAGTCGACCATGCTCAAGCTGATGGCCGGGATGCTCCGGGCCGACAACGGCGACGCCATGCTGGCCAAGGACAAGACCGTCGGCATCCTGTTGCAGGAGCCCCCGCTCACCGAGGGCAGGACCGTGCTCGAGAACATCTACGAGGGCGTCGCCGAGACCAAGGGCATGCTCGACCGGTTCAACGAGATCTCCGTCGCCATGGGCGAGCCGGACGCGGACTTCGACGCGCTGCTCGCCGAGATGGGCGAACTGCAGACCGAGCTCGACCACCGCAACGCCTGGGACCTCGACTCCCAGCTGGAGCAAGCGATGGACGCGCTGCAGTGCCCCCCGGCGGACGCGATCGTCGACGTGCTGTCGGGCGGTGAGCGGCGCCGGGTGGCGCTGTGCAAGCTGCTGCTGCAGCAGCCCGACCTGCTGCTGCTCGACGAGCCC
>DAINOM010000209.1:0-5476 GCA_036735445.1 Propionicimonas sp. | reverse complement strand
ACGTCACGCTGACGGCGGTGGGCGTGGCTGATCCCAAGGTGGGTGCGGTGACCTGTCCGGACGCCACGCTGGCTCCGGGGGCGTCGACGACCTGCTCGGCGACCTACACGCTGGACCAGGCGGATGTGGATGCCGGTGTGGTGGACAACACCGCAACGGCGTCCGGCACCCCGCCGACCGGCGACCCCGTCACGGCAGACGACACGGTGTCGACGCCGGTCCCGGCCGCGCCGGCGATCATGGTCGACAAGCAGGCTGGTGTCCCGAGCGGGAACGAGGCCGGCGACACGATCGCCTACACGTTCGTGGTGACCAACACCGGCAACGTGACGCTGACGGCGGTCGGTGTTGATGATCCGAAGGTGGGTGGGGTGTCGTGTCCGGACGCCACGCTGGCGCCGGGGGCGAGCATGACCTGCACGGCGACGTACACGCTGGGCCAGGGTGATGTGGATGCCGGGCACGTGGCGAATACCGCGGCGGTGTCCGGTACCCCGCCGACGGGTGATCCGGTGACGGGCGATGACTCGACCGACACGACGATCCCGGCTGGTCCGGCGATCTCGCTGGACAAGCAGGCGGGCATTCCGAGCGGCAGTCGGGCCGGAGACACGATCGCCTACACGTTCGTGGTGACCAACACCGGCAACGTGACGCTGACGTCGGTCAGCGTGGCTGATCCCAAGGTGGGCACGGTCACGTGCCCGGACACCACCCTGGCCCCCGGGGCGTCGACCACCTGCTCGGCGACCTACACCCTGGAGCAGTCCGACGTGGACGCCGGGGTGGTCGACAACACCGCCACCGCCGCGGGCACCGACCCGTCCGGTACGACGGTGACCGCGGGTGACGCGACGCACACGACGATCCCGTCCCTGCCTGAGGTGGGCCTGCTGAAGCAGGCCGGTACGCCCTCCGGCAACACGGCTGGCTCGACCATCGCGTACACGTTCGAGGTGACGAACCTCGGCAACGTGACCCTCGACCCGGTCAGCGTCTCCGATCCGAAGGTCGGTGCGGTGGCCTGCCCGGTGACCGTCCTGGCGCCGTCGGCGAGCACCGTCTGCTCCGCGACCTACACGCTCACCCAGGCCGACGTGGACGCCGGAGCGGTGGACAACACGGCGACAGCGTTCGGCAACCCGCCGGCCGGCGATCCTGCCACCACGGCGGACGACGCCACGGACACCAGTTCGGTGACCACCCCGATCCCGGCGAGCCCGGGCATCGACCTGGTCAAGTCCGGGACGGCCGACGGCCACCGCGAGGGCGACCACATCGCCTACACGTTCGTCGTCACCAACACCGGCAACGTGACCCTCGACCCGGTCAGCGTCTCCGACCCGAAGGTCGGCGCGGTGACCTGCCCGGACACCCGGCTCGCGCCGGGGGATGCGGTGACCTGCACGGCCACCTACACCCTCGGCCAGGCCGACGTGGACGCCGGCGTGGTGCACAACGAGGCCACGGCGTCCGGGACGACGCCCGCGGGCGCCGAGGTGAGCGCGACGGACGAGGTGGACGTTCCGATCACCCCCGGACCCGCCCTCAGCCTCGACAAGCAGGCGGGGAGCCCGTCCGGCACCGGTGCGGGCGCGACGATCGCCTACACGTTCATCGTGACCAACACCGGCAACGTGACGCTGCACGACGTGTCGGTCACCGACCCGATCGTCGGCGCGGTCTCCTGCCCGGGCACCTCGCTGGCGGCCGGCCGGTCCATGACCTGTACCGCCACCTACGTGGTGACCCAGGCCGACGTGGACGCCGGCACGGTCGTGAACGCGGCCACGGCGAGCGGTCTGCCGCCGAGCGGCGCCGCGGTCACCGATGACGACACCGTGACCACGCCGCTGGCCCAGCTGCCGGCGATCGGCCTGGTCAAGAGCGCGGACATCACGGCCGAACTCGAGGTGGGCGACCAGGTGAACTACACCTTCGTGGTGACCAACACCGGCAACGTGACCCTCGACGGCATCAGCGTGAGCGACCCGATGCTGACCGGGGTGACCTGCCCGGCCGCGACCCTCGCACCGGCGGAGTCGATGACCTGCACGGCCGACCCGTACACCGTGACCGAGCAGGACGTGGACGGGGGCCGGATCACCAACCAGGCGACGGTCACCGGATCGTTCTGCCCGGAGGCCGGCTGCCAGGTCCTCTCGGCCGCCGACACGGTCATGGTCACGACGGCGCGGGTCGAGGACGATAACGACGAGGGTGACGGCGGCGACGGCGGCGCCGGCGGCGACGACCTCGCCTACACCGGGTTCACCGGAACGCGCACGCTGCTCCTCGGCGGGGGCGTCCTCGCCGCGGGCCTGGCGCTGCTTATCGTTGGACGACGGAGGCGGGCCTGAGGGCCGGCTCCCCGGAAGAGCATCAACCCAAGGAGATCATGAACACGTTGCGCAGCCACGGACCCGTCCTCGGCCTTGCCGTCCTCGCGGCCCTCGCGGGATGCACGGCCGCACCGCCGGCCACGCCCTCGCCGACCACCGTGTCGGTGGACCCGTCCCGGGTGTCGCCCACCGACCTGCCCACCCCGCCGGTGGTCAAGGACGCGCAGGGCGACGTGAAGGACCTGACGCTGGGCGAGTGCAAGACCGACGAGGGGTCGCAGACGGTCTCCGGCGAGCTGACCTCGAGCCTGGACGGCACCCAGGACTTCCTGGTGACCGTGAGCTGGACCACCGCCTCCGGTGACGTGATGGGCCGCGGCTTCGCCGTGATCCAGGACCTCGCGCCGGGCAAGACCGAGAAGTTCGAGATCAAGGCGAAGGTCGCCGCCGGCGCCACCCAGTGCGTCAAGGGCGTGGAGTACGGCACGATCAAGGCATAGGTCCGCGACCGCTGCCCAACGAGGGCAGAGGGCCGGAATCATGAAGCCTGACCACCTCCCGGACGCCGTCCCCGGCGGCGTCCGCAGGTGGGACGGACGCGGGCGCGGCGGCTTCCCTGGCCGCCGCGCCCGCCTTTCTCTGGGGACAGGTCCCGTTCCCGTTCACCCCGCGGGCCTGCGGAGACGTCCGTGGCGGGAAAAGGGGACAGACCCCTTTTCCGCCACTTCGGACGGTCGGTGCGGCTGGGTAAGGTGTGGCGGTGAATCTCAGCGGGCTGGTCGACCTCGTCGGCAGTGAGCCGGTGCTGGCCGAGGCGATCGCGGACTGCCGCGGCGGCCGGCTGCCCACCCTCGACATCACTCTCCCGGACGCGGTCCGGCCGCTGTTCGTCGCCGCCCTCGCCGGGCAGACCCGGCGTCCGCTGCTGCTGGTCACCTCGACGTTCCGGGAGGCGGAGGCGGTCACCGCCGCGCTCGGCTCGCTGCTCGGCGAGGAGGACGTCGCGTACTACCCGGCGTGGGAGACGCTGCCGCACGAGCGGCTCAGCCCGCGGTCCGACACCGTGGGACGCCGGCTGGCCGTGCTGCGGCGACTGGTCGGCAACGACCCGCTGCCGGCGCCGCGGGTCGTCGTGGCGCCCGTCCGCTCGATCCTGCAGCCGCAGGTGACCGGGCTGGCCGACCTGCTGCCGGTGACGCTCGTCGCCGGTGCCGACTACGACCTCGCCGAGGTGGCGAAAGCCCTGGTGGACGCCGCCTACATCCGGGTCGACCTGGTCGAGCGGCGCGGTGAGTTCTGCGTGCGCGGCGGCATCATCGACCTCTTCCCGCCCACCCTCGAGCACCCGGTGCGGATCGACTTCTTCGGCGACACCGTCGAGGAGATCCGGCCGTTCGCGGTCGCCGACCAGCGCTCGTTCGACACCACCCTGGACGAGGTCGTCGCCTCGCCCTGCCGCGAACTGCTGATCACCGACCGGGTGAAGGAGCGCGCGGCCGAACTCGCCCGCACCCACCTGAACGCGCCGGGCAACCTCGGCGAACTGTTCGACCGGATCGCCAACGGCCACGCCGTGGACGGGATGGAGTCCCTCGCCCCGGTGCTGGTGGACGGCCTGGAGCTGCTGCTGGACGTGCTCCCCGCCGACACCCAGGTGCTCCTGAGCGATCCCGAGCGGATCCGTGCCCGGGCGCACGAGCTGGTCGTCACCAGCGAGGAGTTCCTGCGGGCGTCCTGGGCCGCCGCGGCGGAGGGCGGCCAGGCGCCGATCGACCTCGGCGCGTCCGCCTACCGCAGCCTCGCCGACGTCCGGGCACATGCCTTGGAGCGCGGCCAGTCGTGGTGGAGCCTCTCGCCGTTCAGCGCGGGCGAACCGGTCCCTGAGGAGACCGGTGAGGAACGAGCCGGTCGTCACGAAGGGCCGCCCGCATCCGTCATCCCTGTTCCGTCTCCCGTCATCCCGGGCGCGCCTCCCGTCATCCCTGTTCCGCCTCGCGTCATCCCGGGCTTGACCCGGGATCCCGGAACCGGTGCAGGGATCCCGGCGTTCGCCGGGCTGGCGGAGGGTGGTGCCGGGCTGGCGGAGGGTGGTGCTGGGCTGGCGGAGGGTGGTGCCGGGCTGGCGGAGGGCGGTGCTGGCGTAGCGGAGGCCGGCGCCGGGATGGGGGCAGGAGTGACGTCGTCCGTCCCCACCCGCATGGTCGAAGCCACCGAGGCACCCGTCTGGCGCGGTGACACCGAGGCCGCGGTGGCGACGATCCGGGACTCGGTGGCGGCCAGGCGCCGGACGGTGCTGGTCGCCGACTCCAGCGGCCTCGCGGCGCGGATGGTGGAGATCCTGAAGTCCGCGGACATCCCGGCCGACCGTCCGGACTCCCTCGACGCCGAGCCCCGTCCGGGCCTGGTCACCGTGGTCCGGGCCGAGCTGAGGCACGGCTTCAGCCTGCCCGGGATCGGGCTGGACCTGTTCACCGCGGGCGACCTGTCCGGCCAGCGCGATGCCGACAAGGCGTCCCGCAAGATGCCGGCCCGGCGCAAGAACCAGATCGACCCGCTCGAGCTGAGTCCCGGCGACCCGGTGGTGCACGAGACGCACGGTGTGGGCCGCTACGTCGAGATGGTGCAGCGCACGGTGGCGGGCGCCACCCGCGAGTACCTGGTGCTCGACTACGCGTCGTCCAAGCGCGGCCAGCCGGCCGACCGGCTGTTCGTGCCGATGGACCAGTTGCACCTCGTCACCCGCTACGTCGGCGGGGAGAACCCGACGCTCGACAAGCTCGGTGGCGCCGACTGGGCCAAGCGCAAGTCGCGGGCGCGCAAGGCCGTCCGCCAGATCGCGGCGGAACTGATCAAGCTGTACGCGGCGCGCCAGGCGTCCCGCGGTCACGCGTTCGGCCCCGACACGGTGTGGCAGAACGAGCTCGAGGACGCCTTCGCCTACGTCGAGACCCCCGACCAGCTGGCGGCGATCGGCGAGGTCAAGCACGACATGGAGCAGGTCGTGCCGATGGACCGGTTGATCTGTGGCGACGTGGGCTACGGCAAGACCGAGATCGCCGTCCGGGCGGCGTTCAAGGCGGTGATGGACGGCAAGCAGGTGGCGGTGCTCGTCCCCACCACGCTGCTCGTGCAGC
>DAINOM010000208.1:0-5517 GCA_036735445.1 Propionicimonas sp. | reverse complement strand
GTGGGCCCACTGGGAATCGAACCCAGAACCCGCGGATTAAAAGTCCGCTGCTCTGCCAATTGAGCTATAGGCCCCCGCGCGCTGTGGTCACCTGTGGAGATCCCGGGTCAGGCGCGGGATAACACCGAGAGCGACCGGAGCGCCCTCGTAGCGTACCGACGGGTCAGGGGTGCGTGCACACTGGGGTCAGGGGTGCGTGCACACTGGGGATGTGGACATCGGGTACCTGGGCATCGGGCTCGTCCTCGTGCTCGGGGTCGCTGTCGTCGTCTACGGCTGGCTCGCCGATCGCACGGACACCCGGCGGCGGCAGGAGGCCATGACCCAGCCGCCTGATCGGGACGTCCCCGGGCTCTCCCCCGAGGCTCGCACGCCGACCTATCTGACCGAGTACGAAGCCCTTCACAAGGCGGACTACCACCCGTCCACCAGTCTCACCGACGCCGAGCGCGCCGCACTGCAGCAGCGGCTCAACGGCGCACCCAGCCTGCCCTACGGGCACGCCGCGCGGGAGTTCACCACCGACGAGACCAGTCAGCTCTGCGTGCTTCCCGAACCCTGGATCCTCGTCGCCGACAACGACGTGACCACCCTCCGCGAACTCCTGCCCTTCCTCGAGAAGGCTCGCGCGCGCGACCGGCGCGTCGTCATCGTCGCCCCCTCGCTCAGTCGGGACGTGCTCGCCACCCTTCAGGTCAACGCCGTCCAGCAGACCCTCAGCTGCGCGGCCGTCCTCATCCCGGACGCCGGGCAGCGGCGGGTGCTGTGCTCGCTGGTCGGCGCGGCTCCGCTCGCAGCGGCTGATCTGCGCGCGGGGTATGTGCCGGAGGCGAGTCTGGGGACGTGCGGGGTGTGGGTCAGCAGTCCCGGGCAGCTGTGGGTGGTGAGTGCGGACGGGGACGGCCCTTCGTGACGGTCGCAGAGCGACCTCCTCAGGGAGCGGTGGAGGGCTGAGCTGACCCTTCGTGACGGTCGCAGAGCGACCTCCTCAGGGAGCGGTGGAGGGCTGAACTGGCCCCTCAGGGAGCGGTAGAGGGTCTCGACCAGCGGTTTCGGGGACAGGGCGACCAAGGATTGCGCCACGAGATCTCAAGTAGGGCTCTAGGTGATTTCTCAGGTGTCAGGCGTAGCCGAGGTCGTCCAGCTCGTCGTCCTCGATGCCGAAGAAATGGGCGATCTCATGCCAGACGGTGATCCGGACCTCCTCGACCAGCTCGTCCTCGCTCGAGACCAGGCGCAGCAGCGGGCCGCGGAAGATCAGGATGCGGTCGGGAAGCACTCCCGAATACTGCGAAGTTCGCTCTGACAAGGGGGTTCCGTCGTAGAAGCCGAGCACGTCGCCCATCTCCGGCTCCGGCTCCTCCGCCACGATCAGGGCACAGTTCTCGACCAGGTCGAACAACTCCTCCGGGATCTCCGCGAGCGCGGTGTCGACCAGTTCGTCGAACCGCTCCGGGGTCACCGACAACGCCATGCGACAACCCTAGCCGGGCCGCCAATCCGGAAATCACAACAATGTAGTTATTCAGCATCTGATGACCGGGAAATGCCCTCGCGCCTACAGTCCTGTTTCAGCTGAGGCAGCCGGGACGGGTGTGACGAACGTCACGGGGAAGACCCGTCCCACTGCCTCGCCCGAGCAGCACACCGAGTCCCGGAAGGACCCGACCGTTGAGCAGAGCGCTGACCGCCACGCGCATGGCCCTGGCCTGGGTCGCGATCACCGCGTCCCTGGTCGCCGGGAGCATGCTCGCCCCCACCTCGGCCACCGCAGCCACCACCACCTGGACGGCCAACACCTCGGTCAACATCCGCTCCGGCGCCAGCACCAGCAAGACCATCCTCGGCCAGCTCCAGGCCGGCCAGACCGTGGTCGCCGCCGGCAAGGTCTCCGGCGACTGGCTGCCGATCACCTGGGACAACGCCAAGGCCTACGTCTGGGCCGAGTACCTCGACCAGGACAAGACCGCCGCCAGCCTCGTCATCAGCGGCCCGGCCGGCCGCAGGACCGCGACCGTCAACGTCAACGTCCGCGCCACCGCCAGCCTGGACGCCGAACTCACCGCCATCCTCACCAAGGGGACGGTCGTACCCGTGACCGGCCTCAGCTCCGGGCTGTTCGCCCAGGTCACCGTCGACGGCGCCACCCAGTGGATCCACTCCAGCTTCCTGTCCACCACCACCGACACCACCCCGGCCGTCGTCGCGTCCTACACCACCACCGCCCAGCTGGCCCTGCGCACCACCGCGTCGCTCGCCGCGACCAACCAGAAGAACATCGCCATCGGCTCCACCGTCGGATCCACCGGTAACCACTCCGGCGGCTACACCCAGGTCGTCTACTCCGGCCTGGTCGGGTGGGTCGTCACCGGCTACCTGAAGGCCGTCGCCGGCACCCCGGACAGCCTCGTCCTGCCGCTGCGCAAGGAGACCCTGTACGTCAACGCCGCCAGCGCCGTGGTGCGCAAGACGGCGGACGCCGAGTCCGCGGCCCTCGCCACCCTCGCGCAGGGCGACCCCATCCGGACCACCGGACCCACCAAGAGCGGCTTCACCGAGGTCATCTGGAACGGCGGCACCAGCTGGGTCGCCAGCGCCGCCCTCGCCACGACCAAGCCCACCACCGACCTCGGCTCGGACAGCCTGAACAAGCTCGAGCCCTACGGCAAGGCCGCCGTGCTCGAGGTGCGGGCCAACTTCCCCGAGATCAAGACCATCTACGGCTGGCGCTCCTCCAGCGCCTACTCCTCCGACCACCCCAACGGCCGGGCGATCGACAACATGATCCCCAGCTACAAGACCAACAAGGCCCTCGGCGACCGGGTCGCCCAGTACTTCATCGACAACGGCAAGCGGCTGCACGTGACCTACATCATCTGGCGGCAGCGCAACTACACCATCTCCCGCGGATACTGGAAAGCCATGGAGGACCGCGGCAGCGACACCCAGAACCACATGGACCACGTCCACGTCTCGTTCGAGCCCAGTTAGGGGAATGCCACCGCCCCCGGGCTCGGGTCGTCCCCTCCCGACCCGCCCGAACGAACGGCCTCCGTCACCACCGACGGAGGCCGTTCTGTCGGCTCAGGGACGGGGTTGGCTGCCTGTATAGTGGCGCGTCAGGTCCCCATCGTCTAGCGGCCTAGGACACCGCCCTTTCAAGGCGGCAGCGCGGGTTCGAATCCCGTTGGGGATGCCAATTTGCAGGGCGTGGACGGCCCTTCGTGACGCTCGCTGGCGGTTGCTCCTCAGGGAGCGGTGGGAGGACGGCGCTCGCTCCTCAGGGAGCGGTAGGAGGACGGGCGGTCGCTCCTCACGAGCGCTGGGAGGCAGCCGACATGTCATCCCGGCGAACGCCGGGATCCCTTGCGCCGGTGCGGGGAGCCCGGGATGACCTGTGGAGTCCGGTGTTGCGGCGGTCAGCGGACGGTCAGCGTGCGCTCCTGGCGGCGGCCGAGGACCCAGCGGCCGGTGGTGGCCAGGTCGAAGTGCTCGGGCTGCCAGCGCAGGGCGTTCAGCCACGACAGCGACAGACCCACGGTGGACGACCACTCCTGCACGCCGAGCACCTCCAGCTGGGCCTGGGTGACCAGGGCGACCGAACGTCCCGTGTGGGGGTCGCAGAGGGTCCGCAGGCGTCGCTCGCCGGCGGCGTCCGCGGCCGCTTCCCCGTCCTCGACGGCCTGCAACATCGCACGCTGGGCGTCCCGGCTCAGCCACAGCGGGTCCGCCGCCGCCCGCAACGAGGACGTGGCGACGTCCCGCGCGGCGTCCGGACGGCCCACCCGGCGCGCGGCCTCGGCCATCCGCCTCAGCCGTCCCGGCTCGGCGAGCAGCTCGTCGATCTTGTAGCCCACCGTCGTCGGGTAGTTGCAGCGGACGGCCGCCCCCTCCTCCAGCAGGTAGTCCGCGTTGCGCACCTCCTGGCCGGGGATCGGGTTCACGATCACCATCGGCAGGCCGGCGGCCATGCACTCCGAGGACGACAGCCCGCCCGGCTTCCCGACGAACAGGCTGGCCACCCGCATCAGGTCCGCCATCCGCGTGGTGTAGCCGAGCACGACGATGTCGTCCTCGCGGCCGGCGACCAGCGCCTCCACCTCCTGCTTGAGCTCCTCGTTGCGGCCGCACACCACCACCGCCTGGCACGGCTGCGCCATCCGCAGCGCCTGCCGCACCACGTTCAGCGTGTACGGTCCCCCGGCCGCACCCGCGGAGATCAGGACGACCGGCCCGTCCGGGCGGAGGCCGAAGCTGCGCCGCACCTCCGCGTCGTCGACGGGCTCGGCCAGGTCCAGCCGGACGGGGATGCCCGGCGCGCTCACCCGGTCCGCCGGGATGCCGATCGTGGTCAGGTACTCGCGGCTCTCCTCGCGCGCGGCGAAGAAGTGCGAGAACGGCGACGTCAGCCACAGCCCCTGCACGTCGAAGTCGGTGGTGACGATCGTGAGCGCCCCGCGCAGCTGCTTGCGGGCCAGCATCAGCGACACCAGCCGCGCGGGCAGGAAATGCGTGCAGATGACCAGGTGCGGGTTGTAGGAGCGCAACTCCCGCACGAGCGACAGCGTGTTCAGCTGCTCCAGCCACTTCAGCGGGGACGCCGCCAGCTTGAACGGCGGATCGACGTTGTCGTAGCCCCAGCCGACCAGCCACGGCACCTGGGACACCAGCTGAAAGTAGGTGTCGTCCATCAGGTGGCTGAAGACGTCGTTCGTGGTCTCCAGGACGTCGAGCCGGTGCACGTCCGCGTCCGGCTCCAGCTCGTGCAGGGCGGCCTCGACCGCGGTCGCGGCCTGGTTGTGTCCCGAGCCGACCCCTGCGGCGAGGATCATAACCCGGCGTCCCATGAGGACGAGAGTACGCGTCCGTCCGGCCGCCCCGAGGCCGATTTCCGGGTCGGCGACGGGTTACGTTATAGTTTCCGGGCTGGCCGGGACACGGCCGGTGAGGCCTAACAAGGCCCCGTGGCGCAGTTGGTTAGCGCGCCGCCCTGTCACGGCGGAGGTCGCGGGTTCGAGTCCCGTCGGGGTCGCTGAAGCGCTATTGCTTCGTCCGGCCAGGTAGCTCAGATGGTAGTAGCGTTCGCCTGAAAAGTGAAAGGTCGCCGGTTCGATCCCGGCCCTGGCCACATTCGCGCGGTGGAGAGGTTTCCACCGCGTTTTTTCTTTGTCTCGCGTCTCCCCGTTTGTCTCGCGTCATCCCGGCGAATGCCGGGATCCCCGCCCGCCCGCCTGGCAACGCCGTTCACGGGATCCCGGGTCAAGCCCGGGATGACGACGGGGCCCGGGATGACGACGGGCACGGATGACGACGGGCCCGGATGACGACGGGCCGGGATGACGACGGGCCCGGGGATGACTACGGGCCCGGAACGGCAACAGGGGCCGGGCCCGAAGGCCCGGCCCCTGAAGGCGTCAGTCAGCTCACTTCACGTAGCCGACGTTCTCCCACTTCGGCACCTTGGCCATGCCCATGGCGCCGATGTTGGCCAGCTTGTCCCGGACGCCGATCAGCATC
>DAINOM010000207.1:0-5542 GCA_036735445.1 Propionicimonas sp. | reverse complement strand
TGTAGGCCGCGTAGACCTTGTGGTAGTCGTGCCCGCCGCGGGTGAGCTTCCAGATCCGGTCGTCCGACCAGTCCTCGACCATCTTCGCGGTCCGCGGGTCGCGGCCGAAGAAGTTCTTCCGGACGTAGGCGCCGTCGTTGGCCTTGAACGTCTGGTAGTCGCCGTCGGGCGTGGAGTTCATCACGTTCAGCAGGGCGCCGTCCCGGTCGGCGGCGAGCAGCGGGTCCCAGCCGCGGCCCCAGACGACCTTGATCACGTTCCAGCCGGCACCACGGAAGAAGCTCTCCAGCTCCTGCATGATCTTGCCGTTGCCCCGCACCGGTCCGTCCAGCCGCTGCAGGTTGCAGTTGACCACGAAGGTGAGGTTGTCCAGCTGCTCGTAGGCGGCGGTCTGCAGCGCGCCGCGGCTCTCCACCTCGTCCATCTCGCCGTCGCCGAGGAATGCCCAGACGCGCTGCTGGGAGGTGTCCTTCAGGCCACGGTTGTGCAGGTACTTGTTGAACTGGGCCTGCCAGATCGCCGCGATCGGGCCCAGGCCCATCGACACGGTCGGGAACTCCCAGAAGTCGGGCATCTGGCGCGGGTGCGGGTAGGACGGGAGCGCGCGGATCCGGCCGTCGACGATGTGGCTCTTCTCCTGGCGGAAGCCGTTCAGGTCGTCCTCGCTGAGCCGGCCCTCGAGGAAGGCACGGGCGTACATGCCGGGGCTGGCGTGGCCCTGGAAGAACACCTGGTCGCCGCCGCCGGGGTGGTCCTTGCCGCGGAAGAAGTGGTTGAAGCCCACCTCGTAGAGCGTCGCCGACGACGCGTAGGACGAGATGTGGCCGCCGACGCCGACGCCCGGGCGCTGTGCGCGGTGCACCATGATCGCCGCGTTCCAGCGGGCCAGCCGACGGAACTTGCGCTCCAGGTCGACGTCGCCGGGGTACCACGGCTCACGCTCGGCGGGGATCGTGTTGACGTAGTCGGTGGCGGTCAGCGACGGCAGCCCGAGGTGCTGGTCGCGGGCCCGTTCGAGCAGCCTCAGCATGATGTAGCGGGCCCGGTTGCGACCGTCCGAGTCGATCATCATGTCGATCGAGTCGAGCCACTCCGCGGTTTCCTCGGAGTCGATGTCAGGCAGATTGGTCGGCAATCCGTTCAGGATCGGACCGACAGAATCGCGAGGTGCCACAGCTGTGCCCTTCCTTTTTCCACACAAGATCGTTGCGCAAGTCTGACCTTACCCGTACCGGCCTCGCTGGTCGCCACCGGGGTGACCGAAGTGGTCAGGCCCGGGTCCAGGCCAGCAGGTCCGGCAGCGGCCAGGTGTTGACGATCCGCTCCGCGGGGATCCCCGCCGCCACGGCCCGGGCGGCCCCGTGGGCGGGGAACTCGAGCTGGCCGGGGGCGTGGGCGTCGGAGTCGATGGCGAACAGGCAGCCGGTCTCCAGGGCGAGGGTGAGCAGGTCGTCGGGCGGGTCGGCCCGCTCGGGACGGGAGTTGATCTCCACCGCCACGTCGTACTGCCGGCACGCCTCGAACACCACCTCGGCGTCGAACGTGCTCTGCGGACGGGTGCCGCGGCCGCCGGTGATCAGCCGTCCCGTGCAGTGTCCGAGGATGTTGGTGTGCGGGTTCGCGATCGCCCCCACCATGCGGGCGGTCATCGGCTCGGACGGCATTCGCAGCTCGGAGTGGACGCTGGCCACCACCACGTCGAGCCGATCCAGCATCGCCGAAGTCTGGTCGAGCCCGCCGTCGAGCAGGATGTCCACCTCGATGCCGGTCAGCAGCCGGCAGCCGTCGCTCTCGTTCAGTTCGGCGATTCGTGCCAGCTGGAGTTCCAGGCGCTCGGCGGTGAGCCCGTTCGCGACGGTGAGCCGCGGGGAGTGGTCGGTGATGGCCAGGTACTCGTGGCCGAGCGCGGTGGCGGCCTCCTTGCTGCGTTCGATCGGCGACCCTCCGTCCGACCAGTCGGTGTGGGTGTGCAGGTCACCACGGAGGGCTTCGAGCAGGACCTCTCCTCCGGTGGCGAGCGGGCCGGCCTCCGCACGCAGCGCCGCCAGCCGGTCCGGGACGCGTCCGGCCACCGCCTGGGCGATCACCGCAGACGTGCTCTCCCCCACCCCGGGGAGTTCCTTCCAGCTGCCAGCCGCGGCGTGCCTGTCGAACTCCGCCCCCGGCAGCGCGGCGACGGCGTCTGCTGCCGTCCGGAACGCCCGCACCCGCCGCGGGTCGGCCAGGACCCGCTCCATCAGGTAGGCGATCTCACGCAGCGCCGCGACCGGGTCCACGGTCCCAGCCTAGGGCCCCGGCTCCCGCTGTCCTCCGGCACCCTCGCCGACTTGTCAGAGTCTCCGCCGGCTGGGACCGGCGGAGACTCTGACAAGTCGGCGAGGGTCGGTGAGCCCTAGGATGCGGCCATGGCTGCGGACGAGGCGGGCTGGCCGTCGGCGGAGGCGCGCGAGGAGATCGTGCGGCGGCTCGGCGCATCGGCGGCGGAGATGACCACGGCCGCCCTCGCCCGGATCGCGGACGAGCACCGCTGGTTCGCCGAGCTGGACGCCGAGCACCGCTCCTGGATCACCGTCGTGGCGCGCTCGGGCATCGACGGGTTCCTGCGCTGGTTCGCCGCCGGCGGGACGGACACCGCGCCGCCGTCCATCTTCGACGCCGCCCCGCGCGCACTCGCCCGGCGGATCACGCTCAACCAGACCGTGGACCTGGTGCGGACCACGATCGACACCGTCGAGCACCGGATCGCCGACCTGCCGGACGACGAGCAGGGCCCCCTGCGGATTGGCATCCTGCGCTACTCCCGCGAGATCGCCTTCGCCGCCGCCCGCGTCTACGCCCGGGCCGCCGAGGTGCGTGGCGCCTGGGACGCGCGGCTGGAGGCACTCGTGGTGGACGCGGTGATCCGCGGCGAGGCGGACGAGTCGGTCGTCTCCCGCGCGTCGACGCTCGGCTGGGCGTCGCCGCCGGCGATCGCCGTCGTGATCGGCACCGCCCCCGGCGACCCCGGACGTGCGGTCGAAGCCATCCGCCAGGTGGCAGCCCGGCACGCCCTCGACCTCCTGGCGGCACCCCAGGGCGACCGCCTCGTGCTGGTCATCGGTGGCCGGCTCGCCGGGCGCAGGGAACTGGTCGAACAGGTCGCCGACTTCTGCGGCCACTTCGGCGCCGGCCAGGTCGTGGTCGGACCGGTCGTCGCCAACCTCGCCGAGGCCGGCCGCAGCGCGCGGGCAGCCCTGTCCGGCATGCGTGCGGCCAGGGCCTGGCCGGACGCACCCCGTCCGGTCGCGGCCGAGGACCTGCTGCCCGAACGCGCCCTCGCCGGCGACGGCCATGCCCGCCGGACGCTGGCCGACGACCTCTACCGGCCCCTCGTCGAAGCCGGACGCGACCTCGTCGACACCCTGTCGGCCTTCTTCGACTCCGGCGGCTCCATCGAGGCCACCGCCCGCGCCCAGTACGTCCATCCCAACACGGTCCGCTACCGGCTGCGCCGCATCCACGAGCTGACCGGCTACTCCCCCCTCGACCCGCGCGGCGGCTACGCGCTGCGTCTCGCGCTCACGCTCGGCCGCCTGCTCGGCTGACCTCCGGGCACCCGCCACCGGCTACCGGACGGCGTCCGCCAGACGCACCCAAGGCGGGAGATTCGACAACAGACCTGCCACTGGCGGGCGTCTCCGGCCGCCGGTGTTTGTAGGGTTCCTACAAAGTCGGCCGTTACAAATTCGTTGTAGAACACGCCAGCCGGGGGCGCGGGGTTCGCAACAGTAGATACGTGCTCGCAATCGTCGCGCCCGGACAGGGCGCCCAGACCCCCGGCTTCCTTTCCCCCTGGCTCGAGGATCAGGCGTTCGCCGACCGGCTGAACTGGCTGGGCACGGTCGCCGGCATCGACCTCGCCCACTACGGCACCAGGGCCGACGCCGAGACCATCCGGGACACCGCGATCGCCCAGCCGCTGCTGGTCGCCGCCGGGCTCGTCACCTCGCTGGCCCTGTTCCCGCACCCCGCGGACGGCCTGCGCCGCACTGGCGTGGCCGCGGGCCACAGCGTCGGCGAGATCACCGCGGCCGCCGCGGTCGGCGTCCTCTCGGCCGAGCAGGCGATGGTGTTCGTCCGCGAGCGCGGCCAGCAGATGGCCCTCGCCAGCGCTGCGCGGCCCACGTCGATGATGGCCGTCGTCGGCGGCGACCAGGCCGAGGTCCTTGCCGCCATCGAGGCCGCCAGGCTCACCCCGGCCAACAACAACGGTTCCGGCCAGATCGTGGCGGCCGGCACCGTCGAGCAGCTGGCCGACCTCCAGGCCAACCCGCCCGCCAGGGCCCGGCTGATCCAGCTGAGCGTGGCCGGCGCGTTCCACACCGTCCACATGGAGCCCGCCGTGGCGCACCTCGAACGGCTCGCCCGGGCGATCTCCACCCACGACCCGCGCACCCGGCTGCTGTCCAACGCGGACGGGCATGTCGTGCAGTCGGGCTCGGAGTACCTCGCCCGGCTGGTCAAGCAGGTGGCGAACCCCGTCCGCTGGGACCTCTGCCTGCAGACGATGGCCGACCTCGGCGTCACCGGACTGCTGGAACTGCCCCCGTCCGGCACCCTGACCGGCATCGCCAAGCGCAACCTCAAGGGCGTCGAACTGTTCAGCCTGAACACGCCCGACCAGCTGCCGGCCGCCAAGGAGTTCGTCGAGCAGCACGGCGACACCAACTGGGCCTCGCCCGTGACCACCCCGTCCCAGGACTGAAAGCGAACATGACCGAGATCAAGGCCAGCACCGGACCGGCGTACGCCCGCATCTACAGCGTGGGCTCGGCCGCCCCGTCCCGGGTGATCGACAACGAGTACCTGCTGCAGTACATCGACTCCAGCGACGAATGGATCACCCAGCGCACCGGCATCCGGGAGCGTCGCTGGATCGCCGAGGGCGAGAGCATCGAGACCCTCTCGCTGGAGGCGGCGAACCAGGCCATCGAGCGCGCCGGGATCGACCGCTCCGAGATCGGTGCGGTGATCCTCTCGACCATCTCGCACTACCACCAGACTCCGGCGCTGGCCCCGAAGCTGGCCACCGAGCTCGGCATCCCGGATGCCGCCGCCTACGACATCTCCGCCGCGTGCGCGGGCTTCTGCTACGGACTGGCCCAGGCGGAGTCGATCGTCCGCGCGGGCCAGGCGACGTACGTCCTGCTGATCGCCGGCGAGACGATCAGCGAGATCACCGACCTCAACGACCGGGGCACGGCGTTCCTGTTCGGCGACGGCGCCGGCGCGGTGGTGGTCGGACCCAGCGAGACCAACGGCATCGGCCCGGTCGTGTGGGGCTCCGACGGCTCCCAGGAGGGCGTGATCTGGCAGACCGCCGACTGGCACGAGGCCGTCGAGACCGGTGAGTTCCCCAAGCTCGGCATGGACGGCCGCGCGGTCTTCAAGTGGGCGACCAGCTTCATCGCGCAGGCCACCAAGCAGTGCCTGGACGGGGCGGGGCTCTCCCCCGACCAGCTGGACGTGTTCATCCCGCACCAGGCCAACGACCGGATCACCG
>DAINOM010000206.1:0-5549 GCA_036735445.1 Propionicimonas sp. | reverse complement strand
GCAAGGGTAAGTGAGCTCTTCCGGGTGCGCGGGGGCCGCTGCATTTCCGGCCCCGCCGAGGGAATTGTCCCCGGCAACCCGTAAGGTTCACCCCGTGGACGAGAGCGCTGAAGACCTGTTTGCCGAGGAGCCGCTCGACCTCTTCGACCCCGATGCCCCGGACCTGTTCGGGCAGGACGGTCCCGACCTCTTCGGCGAGGGTCCCGACGAGTCCCCGGCCGTCGAGGACCTCCCCGAGGACGTCGTCGAGACGCCGGCCGGGACCGGTCCGCACCGCCGCTCTGAAGAAGAGGTGACCGCCTCCCTGATGGAGGTGGTGGACGCGCTGCGCCAGCCGACCACCCAGGTCTCCCGTCCCGACACCCCGCTGGCGCTCTACCGCCGCTACCGTCCGGACACCTTCGCCGAGGTGATCGGCCAGGAGCACGTCACCGAGCCGCTGCAGCGTGCGCTCGCGAACAACCGGGTGAACCACGCCTACCTGTTCTCCGGACCGCGCGGCTGCGGCAAGACCACGTCCGCCCGCATCCTGGCCCGCTGCCTGAACTGCGCGGAGGGTCCGACGCCGACGCCGTGCGGGGTCTGCCAGTCGTGCCGCGACCTCGCCCGGGGTGGGGCGGGGAGCATCGACGTGATCGAGATCGACGCGGCGTCCCACGGTGGTGTGGACGACGCCCGCGACCTTCGCGAACGGGCGTTCTTCGCCCCGGTGCACAGCCGCTACAAGATCTACATCATCGACGAGGCGCACATGGTCACCCCGCAGGGCTTCAACGCCCTGTTGAAGGTGGTCGAGGAGCCGCCGCCCCACGTGCGGTTCGTCTTCGCCACCACCGAGCCGGACAAGGTGCTGGGCACCATTCGCTCCCGCACCCACCACTACCCGTTCCGGCTGGTGCCGCCCAAGACGCTGTCGGCCTACCTGGCCACGTTGTGCGACGCGGAGGGCATCGCCGTCGAGCCGGCCGTGCTGCCGCTGGTCGTGCGCGCCGGCGCCGGTTCGGTGCGGGACTCGCTGTCGGTGCTCGACCAGCTGCTCGGTGGCGCAAGCGAGCAGGGGGTCACCTACGCCCAGGCGACCGCGCTGCTCGGCTACACCCCGGACGCGCTGCTGGACGAGATCGTGGACGCCTTCGCGGCCGGTGACGCCAAGGGCGTGTTCGCCGCTGTCGACAAGGTGATCGAGGTCGGCCAGGACCCGCGCCGCTTCGCCGAGGACCTACTCCGCCGGCTGCGCGACCTGATCATCGTCGCCGCCGTTCCCGAGGCGCTCAGCAGCGGCCTGGTAGACGTCGCCGGCGACCAGGCCGAGCGGCTGACCACCCAGGCCACCGCCCTGGGTCCGGGCGAGCTCACCCGCGCGGCCGAGGTGATCGCCGTCGGCCTCACCGAGATGCGCGGCACCACCGCCCCCCGCCTGCACCTGGAACTGATGTGCGCCCGCGTGCTCCTGCCCGGAGCCGACGTGGACGGACGCGGCCTGCACGCCCGCCTCGACCGCCTGGAGCGCCGCCTGAGCGTCCCCGCCCCGCACGAGCCGCAGCCCGAGCCCGTCGCAACCCCGTCCCCCCAACCGCGGCCCGAGCCCGCCGCGACCGCCCCGCACGAGCCGCAGCCCGAGCCCGCCGCAACCCCGTCCCCCCAACCGCGGCCCGAGCCCGCCGCGACCGCCCCGCGCGAACCGCAGCCCGAGCCCGCCGAGACCCCTCACCCGGCCCCTGAGGAGCCGGCGAGGAACGAGCCGACGTCACGAAGGCGCCGTCCTGAGGAGCTCGGGAGTGAGGTACGAACTTCCGAGCGTCTCGAAGGGGCGCCGCAACCCGACCAGACGACCACTGCGACCCCAGACGCCGACGCCTTCGGCACCGCCGACGTCCGCCGCTTCTGGCCGCAGATCCTCGACAACGTGAAGGGCCGTCGCCGGTTCACGTGGATCCTGCTCAGCCAGAACGCGCAGGTGGTGGAGGTCCGCGAGGGCGTCCTGACGCTGGGTCTGGCCAATGCCGGCGCCCGGGACAGCTTCGGCCGCGGCGGCAGCCCGGACGTCCTGCGCGAGGCGATCCTCGAGGTGCTCGGGGCCGCGCTGCACATCAACCCGATCGTGGACGCGTCCGCCGATCCCGCACCCGCGCCGAGCGCACCGGCGGTCCCGGTGCCGCCGCGATCGCCCGACAGTCCGCCGCGCTCACCGGCAGCGGAGGCCGCGCGGGCGAACCTGCGTCCGACCCGCTCCCAGGCCACCCCGCCGGAGCCGAAGCCCGAGTCGGAACCCAGCCGCGACGACGACGTCGTCGAGGACGGCGCGTCCGCCGAGGAACTGATGCGCACCCAGCTGGGTGCGGAGCTGATCGCAGAGGACGGCGACTGATCACGGCTACCATGACGGGCAGCCGTCCCGAATCGAGGAGTTGAGATGTTCGATCCCGGCAGCATCGACCTGCAGGGCCTCTTGAACCAGGCGCAGGCCATGCAGGACCAGCTGGAGCAGGCCCAGGCGGCGCTCGCCGCGAGGACGGTGACCGGCACCGCCGGGGGCGACCTCGTGGAGGCCACCCTCACCGGCACCGGCGAACTCGTGGGCCTCGTGATCAAGCCGGAGGCCTGCGACCCGACCGACACCGAGACGCTTGCCGACCTGATCGTCGCCGCCGTCCGCGACGCGAACCACCAGGCGATGGCACTGGCCCAGGCCACCATGCCGCCGATGCCCGAACTGGGCCTGTAGCCGCCGCAACGGCCCCTGAGGAGCCCGGCGAGGAACGAGCCGGGCGTCACGAAGGGCCCCAACACCGAGGAAGACCGTGTACGAAGGCCCGATCCAGGACCTGATCGACGAGCTGGGCAGGCTGCCCGGCATCGGGCCGAAGGGCGCGCAGCGGATCGCGTTCCACATCCTGCAGACCGACAAGGCGGACGTGGAGCGCCTCGCCGCCACCCTGCGCGAGGTGACCGAGAAGGTGCGCTTCTGCGAGGTCTGCTTCAACATCTCCGAGGAGGAGACCTGCCGGGTCTGCCGCGACCCGCGCCGGGATCGCACCGCGATCTGCGTGGTCGAGGAGTCGAAGGACGTGATGGCGATCGAGCGGACGCACGAGTTCCGCGGGCTGTACCACGTCCTCGGCGGCGCGATCAGCCCGATCGACAACGTCGGCCCCGCGGACCTGCGGATCAGCGAGCTGTGCAAGCGGCTGGCGGACGGCACGGTCACCGAGGTGATCCTGGCCACCGACCCCAACCTGGAGGGCGAGGCCACGGCCACCTTCATCTCGCGCCTGCTGATCCCCATGGGGGTCACCGTGTCCCGGCTGGCCAGCGGCCTGCCCGTGGGCGGCGACCTCGAGTACGCCGACGAAGTCACCCTCGGCCGCGCCTTCCAGGGCCGCCGCCAGCTGACCGCATGAGAGTTCCGGAGATGACCAGCCCAGCCCTGCCCGTCCTGCCCCACCCGATCCGGCTCGTCGCCAGCGACCTGGACGGCACCCTGCTCGATCAGCACGAGCAGGTGACCGTCCGCACCACCGAGGCCATCGGACGGGCGACCGCCGCCGGCGTCCGGGTCGTCGCGGCCACCGGACGCCAGGTGTCGCACGTCCCGTCGGCGGTCCCGGACAGTGGGGTCACCCACGCGGTCGGTAGCAACGGCGCGATCGGTGTGGACCTGACCAGCGGTGACATCCTGTTCGAGGACCTGCTCGCCCCGTCCGCCGCCGCCGACATCGTCGCGTTCCTGACCGCCGAGCTGGAGGGCGTCCGGTTCTCGGCCACCCGTGACCACGGCACCCGGAACGCCGCCGAACCCGGCTACGTCGAGCTGATCGGCCCGCACGAGCTGCGGTTCTGGACGATCGACGAGCAGGACCTGGCCAGCATCGTCTCCGAGCCGACGCTAAAGCTGACCGCGCGGCACCCCAGCCTGGACGCCGACGACCTGCTGCACGTCCTCGACCGGTCCGGACTGACCGGCTTCCACGCGACCACTTCCGGGGCCCCGTTCCTCGAGATCGCCGGCGCCGGCGTAACCAAGGCGAGCGGCGTGGCCCGGCTGTGCGGCCTGCTCGAGGTGGACGCGGCCGAGGTGCTGGCCGCCGGCGACGCCAAGAACGACATCGAGCTGCTGCGCTGGGCGGGCGTCGGCGTGGCGATGGGCAACGCCGTCGCCGAGACGATCGCCGCCGCGGACTGGGTGACCGCGCCGAACACCGAGGACGGCCTCGCGCTGGTCATCGAGCAGGTGCTCGCGTCCGATCCCCTTGGCCGCCACTGACCGCTGAACAGAAATGGGGTCTGTCCCCGTTAAGCCGCCAGCCTTATCGGGGACAGACCCCATTTTCGACCACTGACCGCTGAACCACCGGCCCTTTCGCGGCTGATTCACAGCATGGCCACAGAATCGCGGGCCACACTTGTGGGCAGGCAAGACCTGTGAGGAGGTTGGAATGCGTCACTATCCCGGTCCAGGCATGGGCGGCGGCAGCAGTCTGCTGTGGGGATTCATGGGCTTCATCGGCACGCTGGTCGTGCTGGCGTTGCTCGCGCTACTGGTCGTCTACCTGGTGAAGCGGGCCAAGGGCAAGAAGTTCGGCCCCGGTGGTCCCGGACCGTTGGGTCACCACCCGCACCACCGGCCACCGATGCCACCGGCACTGCAGATCCTCGACGAGCGGCTCGCCCGCGGCGAGATCGAGGTCGAGGACTACATGACCCGAAAGGCGGCACTGCTCGGCAGCGGCGGTCCCGTCCCGAACGAGTGGACGCCGCAGGCGCCCCCGCCACCGCAGCCCGACGCTCCCGCGCCGAAGCCCGAGGGCGAGGACGGGGCCGGCATCTAGCCAGCGACGGGCCGGCGACGGACGCCACCTCCTCACCGCCGCCGCCCGTCCTTCGACAGACACAAGGTGGACCGAAACCGTCGACATCGACGGTCTCGGTCCACCTTGCGCATTGGGGACGCGGCCGTGCAGCCGGAGCCGGATTGTGGTGACGGCGGCGACGCGTAGACTGACCGGGTCCGCAAGGCAGTGATGGGGCCATCACCCCGGAGCCGCCGGAAGAACAGGGCCGAGGGCCCCCACTAGAACCGGCAGCGGCGAACGAAAGAAGTGGGGTCTTCGCCAGGAGGCCCAAGAAGGGTGGTACCGCGGGTCCGCGAGGATTCGTCCCTTCGTCGAAGCGAGAAGACGAAGAAGGGCCGCGAATGACCACCGACTCAGCTCCCCAGAGGATGTACCGCGCCGTGCCGGCGATGCTCGACCTGCCGGCGATGGAGCGCGAGATCCTCGGCTTCTGGGCCGCCAACGACACCTTCGCCGCGTCGCTGGAGCGCACGAAGGGCGGCCGGCCGTGGACGTTCTACGAGGGTCCGCCGACCGCCAACGGCATGCCGGGCACCCACCACATCGAGGCCCGGGTGTTCAAGGACGTCTTCCCCCGGTTCAAGACCATGCAGGGCTACTTCGTCGACCGCAAGGCCGGCTGGGACTGCCACGGCCTGCCCGTCGAACTGGCCGTCGAGAAGGAGCTGGGCTTCAACGGCAAGCCCGACATCGAGG
>DAINOM010000205.1:0-5555 GCA_036735445.1 Propionicimonas sp. | reverse complement strand
AGGGATGAGATCGCCGCAGCGCCGATGGCGACGGTGGATCCGCAGGCAGCTTTCCATCCGGACCCGGCGACCACACCCGGCGGCTCGCTGGTGGTGCCACAGCCCTTGATGCTCGACGGACCGGCCGGTGTCCCGTCCGGCTTCCCCCACACATTCGAGGGAGCAGTCGGCCAGTGGGCTGCAATCGCAAAGACGGTGCTGGAGTCGATGAGCCTGCCCCGAACCCGCGAGATCGACGCCGCGTGGGTGCAGCCCGGCGGGCCCGCCTTCGAGGAGTGGACGCTCACCCGGAACGTGACCTCGTTCCTGACCTCCGCACGGCAGGGCAGCGACGAGAAGGACCTCACCACTGTGGTGTCGGCGGCCCCGGCCGCCGGGCTGGTCAAGGGCAGCGACGGGTCGGACTGGACGGTCGTGTGCGTGCTCCTGGACGTGCAGGCGTGGATCAAGACCGAGTCCCGCATGGGCTACGGGCTGTGTTCCCGGATGGCGTGGGTCGAGGGACGCTGGCAGGTGGCCCCCGGCGCCGAACCGGCCGTGGCTCCGTCCGCTTGGCCGGGCTCAAACGCCGCCGTGGCGGCGGGCTGGCTGGCCTGGCGCGAAGGCGGGGCGCGCTGATGCCGTGGGATCCGTTCAGCCAGCTGGGTTCGGTCGCTGCCCAGATCGTCACCGACGCCTGGACTGCCGCCTGGCTGAGTGTGTGGAACGCCGGGTTGTGGGTGCTGCGGCTGGTGCTGTCGTGGATGGACGCCTGGCTCACCCCGGACCTGTCCGCGGACGGGCCGGCGCACGACCTGTACCAGGTCACGTTCTGGATCGCCGGGGTGATGGTGCTGGTGATGTTCATGGTCCAGCTCGGCATCGCCGCCGGACGCCACGACGGCAAGGGCTTGGCCCGGGCCGGGATCGGGATGGGCCAGTTCCTGATCGTGACCGGCGGCTGGATCGCCTACACCGTCGCCATCACCACCGCCGCCGGCGGGCTGACCCGGGCGGTAATGGAGCAGGCGATGGGCGTCACCTCGTGGAACTCGTGGGAACCCTGGACGACGTTCGACGTCAAGCAGATCACTGACGCCGGCCTGGCGACCGTGCTGGGCCTGATGGGGCTGCTGATGTGGATCGCCGCGATCGGGCACCTGCTGGTGATCCTGGCCCGGGACGCCGCCCTGATGGTGCTCGTCGCCACAGGGCCGATCACCGCCGCCGGGCTGGTGAACGAGGGCACCCGGGCGTGGTTCTGGAAGGCGTTCCGCTGGTTCCACGTAGCGGCGTTCACCCCGCTCCTGGTGGTGATCGTGACCGGGGTCGGAATGAAGTTCGCCAGCGGCGCCGCCGCAGGCAAGACGGGGTCGATGGAGGCCTCGGTCGGCACCGCGCTGCCGGCGATCATCCTGATCTGTGTTGCAGTCGTCTGCCCGGTCGCACTGTTCAAACTGCTCGCCTTCGTCGACCCCGGCACCGCGTCCGGCGCGTCGATGCGGGCCGGGCTGGCCGCGATGGGGGGCGTCCAGGGTCTGCTGCGCGGCAACCCGACCGCCGGTGCGGACGACACCGCCACCCAAACCGCCGGCAGCCAGTCCGCCGGTGAAGCCAGCGCTGATGCCGCGACCACCGCCCGCGTGACCAGTGCGGTGCAGCAGGGCGCCGGGATCTTCGGCCCGATCGGCGCCGGCGTCGCGGCCGGGATCGGGGCGATCACCACGATCGGCGCCGCCGGCACCTCGGTGTTCACCGACCTGACCAACCAGGAAGGCGTCGGCCACAACACCTACCAGCCCGACTACCAGGGCGGCGCCGGCGAGCCCGCCGCGCGAGCCAACCGCGAAGCGAACGCCACCAACGCCCAGTCGCCCGACCCCGGGCCCGCACCGACCGGCGGTGGGCAACCGTCCAGGCCCGGCCCACTCGGCGGCCCGCCGGGAGACAGCGCTGCTGCCGGGTCGGAGGAGACGTTCGCCGCTCGTACTGGTACGGCAGCGGCCGGCGGTGGCGCAGGTGCGGCCGAAGTGGCCGCGGTGACCCTGTGAGCTGAAGAGAGGGAGACGAACGTGGCAACGGTGCATGCCGACTACACCCGGGACCGCAACGGGCTGTTCTTCGGCCTGAGTGGCGGGCAACTCATCACCCTGGTCGTCGCCGCCGCGCCTGCACTGTGGGCGTTCCAGCGGCAGCAGTGGGTGATGGTGGCCGGGCTCGTCCTGGCATGGCTGCTGGTGCTCGCCCTGGTGGCCGTGCCGATCCGGGGACGGTCGGCGACCGGCTGGCTGGTCGCCTCCGCCGCCCACCTGATCGGGACGGCGCTGCGCTGGACCCGGTGGCGGTCCAAGGCGGCCACCGGACGCGGCGAGGATCTGGCCGAGCCCGACCTGCCCGGGGTGGTGGCCGGGATCAGCGTCCACGACGGCCCGCCGCAGGGGCCGACGAACACCCGGGTCGCGATCATCCAGGACCACCCCAACCGTCTGTGGGCGGCCACCGCCGCGATCACCCACCCCGGCCTCGCCCTCGCCGACGCCGACGAGCGTGACTCCCAGGCGCGCGGCCTGACCACGCTGCTCAACGCGTGCGCCCGCACCGAACTGATCTCCGAGGTGCAGTTCCTGGTCCGCTCCGTCCCCGAGGACGGCGCCGAACGCGACCAGTGGATGAGCGGCCACCAGCCCGCCACCGCCCCCGCGCTCGCGAAGATGGTGAACGCGCAGCTGGCCGCGACCTTGTCGCAGGCGTCGGTGCGGACCGAGGCGTTCTGCACGATCGTGGTGCCGGAGGACCGGCTGGCCCGGGAGGCCAAGGAGTTCGGCCGCGGTGTCGACGCCCGCGCCCGGGCGATCGCGATGCTGATGGCCGAGGTCGAAGCCCAGCTGCGCACCGGCATGCGGATCGGCACCGTCTCCTGGCTCACCTCCCCGCAACTGGCCGTTGCGGTCCGCACCGGCTTCGCGCCGGGCGACCGTGCCGGCATCGTCGACGCCCTCGCCGCCCGCGACGCCGGGCAGCCGGTGAACGCCGATGTGCCCTGGGCACAGGCCGGCCCGTCCGGGGCCGACCTTGCGGCACGGCACTACGCCCACGATGCGTGGCATTCGATCTCGGCCGCCTTGAAGCTGCCGGCGAAGGGTGCGGTGATCGGCGCCTTGGCTCCGGTGCTGGTGCCGACCGAGCCGGGGGAGCGGCGCTCCATGGTGGTGGTGTACCCGATCCTGGCCCAATCGGTCGCCGACCGTCAGACCCAGAACGCCGAGTGGACCGCCGACATGGCCGAAACCCTCCGCAGCCGGGCCGGGGTGAAGACCCGCGCCAAGGACCAGACCGTGATCGCCCGCACCCGCGGCCTGGACGCCAAGCTCGCCACCGGCAACGCCCTCGTCCGCCCCTACGCCGTCGCCTGCGTCACCGTCCCCCGCACCCTGCGGATCGCCGAGTTCGGACGCCGCCTCGACGCCGCCATCCGCCGAGCCGGGTTCGCCCCGCTCCGCCTCGACCTCGCCCAGGACGCCGGCTTCGCCGCCGCCAACCTGCCGCTGGGGATCGGCCTGGACCGGAAGGCCGTCCAGTGAACCGCCGAACCACCGTCCAGACCGGACGGGGAGTGAACCGGCTGCTCGCCGACTTCGGCCACCAACTGCCCACCGTCCCTGCCGTCGAGCCGCCGACGCGGGAGGCGCGGCTGTTCCAACCGGTGCCACGCCGCGGCCACGGGCAGCCGGATCGGGGCTGGTCGCCTGCGTCCGCGCCGGTGTCGGTGTGGCGGATGGCCTCCGATCAGGCGCCGGTGCTGTGGCCGTTCGTGACCAGCCCGGGGCTGCCGCCGCGCGGCGCGCAGATGGGGATCGACTTCTTCTCCCGGGCCTCCTTCTATGCCGACCCGAACGGCTGGGTCCTCGACCCGGCCGTGCCGGTCAGCAACCCGAACATGTTCACCTTCGGCAAACCGGGCATGGGCAAGAGCGCGACGGCGAAGGCGTTCGTGCTGCGGATGCTCGGCTTCGGCTACAAGGCGCTGATCCTGGGCGACCCCAAGGACGAGTACGAGACCCTGTGCCGCAGCCTCGGCGTGCAGCCGATCGCCATCGGCCAAGGCCTCACCGCCCGAATCAACCCGCTCGAGTTCGGACCCCTCGGCCACGGCTGGGACTCCCTCGGTGCGGCGGAGGTGCAGCGGCGGTCGGCGATCGTGTTCGCCCGCTGGCTCACCCTGATCCGCGGCCTGGTCGGCTCGGCGAAGATCGGCCAATCCCCGGTGCCGTTCGGCCCGTCGGAGGAGACCGCGGTCGACGCCGCCCTCAAACTCCTCACCGGACAGACGAGCGGCAACACGAGGCTGGTCGAAACCACCATCCCCGCCCTGTGGCACCTGCTCGACGAACCACCCGAACAGCTGGTCACGACCTGCCGCTACGCCTCCACCCGCCACTTCCTCGACTCGACCCGGCTGCTCCGGGACGCGCTCGGCCAGCTGGTCGGCGGCAGCCTCAAGGGCCTGTTCGACGACCACACCACGATCGCGCTGGACTGGGCGGCACCGATCCAGTCGCTGTCGCTGTCCCGGCTGGAAGCCCTCGGCGACGAAGCGGTCGGCATGGCGCTGCTGTGCCTCAACAGCTGGGGGCGGGCGATGCGGGAGACCGCCGCACCCGGCGATCTGCGGATCGTGGTCCGCGACGAGTCCTGGAAGCAGCTGCGCCTCGGGGTGGATGCGGTGAAGAGCTTCGACGCCGACCTCAGGTTGTCGCGCAGGGACGGGGACATCCAGTTCGCGCTGGCCCACAAGCCGTCCGACTTGGTCAGCGTCGGGGACGCCGGCTCCCAAGCGGCCGCGATCGCGCGGGACATGCTGCACCTGGCCGACACCAAGATCCTCCACGGCCAAGACGCCGCGGTCGCCGAGGAACTCCGCGTCCTTCTCGGCCTGCCTGACATCGCCGTCGACATCGTCACCGACTGGTGCCGCCAAGCCCCCGGACGCGCGTTGTGGCTTGTCGGAGAACAATTGTTCAAGGTTCAGACCGTGCTCGCGCCAGCGGAAAGGCGAATTGTCTGGACAAACTCGGCCATAGAGACAGCCGGTCGGTCATGAGGTGGGGACTCGGCCTGCTGGCCCTCATTCCGGTCCTGTTCGGCGCGGTGCCGATCGGGATCCTCACCATGGCCACGGTCGTGGTCGCTCCCGCGGTTGCCGAGCAGATTCGGCTCGACCCCTGCAGCGCCTTCACCACTAACACCACCACAGCGCTGGCGGCGACCACGAGCCAGTTCGCCCTGCCGAAGTGGGGGACACCGAGGTACCAGTCGCTGACCAGTCCCGCTCAGACCATTCCTGCCCGGATCAGGGCCCTGTACCTGTCGGCGGGTGGCCGATACGGGGTGCCGTGGGAGTTGCTGGCCGGGATCGGGATGGCCGAGACCCGCCACGGCGGCAACAACCAGACCAGCCCGGCCGGGGCGCAGGGCTTGATGCAGTTCATGCCGGGCACCTTCGCCGCCTACGGGGTGGACGGCGACGGCGACGGGCGCCGCGACATCCACAACGACGCGGACTCGATCTTCTCCGC
>DAINOM010000204.1:0-5625 GCA_036735445.1 Propionicimonas sp. | reverse complement strand
GGTGAGGAACAGCGTCATGCCGAACGCGTGGAACATCGGCAGGATCGCGTAGAACACCTCCTTGCGGTACTGCGCGCCGTGCATCCACGCCTCGCCCTGGCGGGCGTTGCTGAACAGGTTGAAGTGCGACAGCATCGCGCCCTTGGGGACGCCGGTGGTGCCGGACGTGTACTGGATCACCGCCAGGTCTTGCACGCCGGGCTTCGGATGGGACGCGTCCAGCCGCGGCGCCCCCAGCAGCTTCTCCCAGGGCAGCGTGCCCGGCGCGGGCTGGGTGAGCCGGTCCCGGGTCTCGCGCAGCTTCTTCACCGGCAGGCTCAGGGCGAGCCGCTTGATCGTCGGGAACGCCTTCAGCAGGTTCACCGACACGATGTGGTCGGGACGGGCGTCGCCGGGGATCGCCTGCAGCCGGGCGACGGCCGCGTCCCAGCAGATCGCCACGCGTGCGGCGTGCTCCTCGAACAGGTGGCGCAGCTCACGCTCGGTGTACAGCGGGTTGTGCTCCACGACCACGGCGCCCAGCCGCAGCACGGCGTAGAACGCCACGATGTGCTGCGGACAGTTCGGCAGGACGATCGCCACCCGGTCCCCGGACTGGACGCCGAGCCGGCGCAGTCCCTCCGCGGCCCGGGCGATCTGGTCGCCCAGCTCGGCATAGGTGGTGGTGCGGCCGAAGAACTCGGTCGCGACGGCGGTGCCGGCCTCGGCGACGGACCGCTCGTAGAGCGCCACCAGCGACTCGGTCGGCAGTTCGATCTGTGCCGGGACACCCGGCTGGTAGTGCCTGATCCAGGGTGCATCCACGTGATTACCGTACTGAGGCGGCGGGGCTTTCGTGGCGAAGCCGGCAAGCTGCGCTCTCCGCCGGGCGAGGTCTCGACCGGCTCGGCCAACGACGCTCGCCGCGCCCTCGGTGCAACGAACCGCGACCGTCGCGACTGTTACCGGTATGGAGCGGACGGGTAGGCCGGCGCCGCGCTGGCTCGCGGCCGTCCTGGCGTTCGCCCTCGTGGGTGGGCTGGCGCTGCTGGTGTGCTCGGCACGGTCGGGCGGCACGCGTCCGGCGCCACAGGCACCGGTGACGTCGACGGTCCGCGGGATCGCCCCCGCCGGTCCGGGCCCGACCGCCGGTTGGGCTCGCGAGTACGTTGCCCGGCCTCGACCGGCAGGCCCGTCCGGTGTTCGCCTTCTCCGGCTCGGGGTGACCGGTGAAGCCGGCACCGACTGCAACGGACGCGAGGTGCGGCGACTTGATCAGGGGTGTGGGAGCAACCGGGATCTCAGGGACGACCGAGGTGGCGTCGGCGAAGGCGGAGTTCACGGCCTTCGTCGAGGAGCGCGGTGATCGGCTGCTTGAGGTCGCCTGGCTGATCACCCGGCACCGTGAGGACGCCCGGGACGCCGTCCAGGACGCGCTCGCCGGCCTCTACGGCCGCTGGTCGCGGTTGCCGTCCGGGGACGAGTTCGACGCCTATGTGCACCGGACGGTCGTCAACGCCTGCCTCGGGGTGATCCGGCGGCGGCCGCGGTCACTGCCGGTGGCCGAGCCGGACCGGCTGCGCGCGGCGCCGGTGGTCGACGACCCGACCGGGGCCGTCGACGACGCCGACGAGGTCTGGCGGTTGTGCGGCGAGCTCGGTGCGGTGCAGCGCGCGGCGGTGGTGCTGCGTTTCTACGCCGACCTCAGCTACGCCGAGATCGGCCGGGCCCTCGGCTGCCGCGAGGCGACGGCACGTTCCCACGTCCATCGGGCGACGGCCCTGCTGCGGATACGAACGGAAGGACGACGGTGATGAGCGACATCGAGGCGAGGTTTCGCAACGGACTGCACCAGGCGGTGGCGAACCAGCCGCGGCTGGGCCCGATCGACGTCGACGAGGTGATCGCCCGCGGCGAGGCCGGTGCGCCGGTCCCGGTACGGCGGCGGCCGCCCCGCTGGCTGGCCGCGGCCGCGGCGCTGGTGCTGATGGCCGGTGTCGGCGTCGGCGCGTGGCTGTGGCGGACGTCCGTGGCTCCGGTGCCGGCGGTACCGGTGCCGCTGGCCACGCCCGCGGCCGTCCCGCTGGAGCTGGCCGGGA
Organism: Propionicimonas sp.; assembly: GCA_036735445.1. Classification (GTDB taxonomy): domain Bacteria; phylum Actinomycetota; class Actinomycetes; order Propionibacteriales; family Propionibacteriaceae; genus Propionicimonas. Next base: position 3,547 of record DAINOM010000204.1, on the reverse strand, counting down.
CGTCCTGGGACGCGATCCAGGTCCAGGGCCACGCCGTGGCCGCCACCGCCGACGGAGTGCCCCGGTTGAGCTTCGTGTCTGCGACCGTCGTGCGGGCGTCCGACCCGTGCAACGGCTCCGTGGGCGCCTACTCGTTGTCGGGCTCCGCTCCCGCCAGCCTGACCTTCTCCGGCTGGGGTCCGCAGACGGATGTCGGCTGCGAGGTCGAGCAGCAGCAGCGCTTCCACAAGGCGCTGGAAGACACCCGGCACGCCCGGGTGGTGGCCGCACACGGGACGCAGGCCGAGGACGTCCTGGAGCTGAGCGACGCCTCCGGGACGATCGTGCTCAGGCTCGTCCCCGCCGTGGGGAGCGGCACTCCCGAGCCCACCCGGTCGCCGGCGTCGGTGGATCCGGGCGGGACCGTCGTCGTGTCGACCGACCCGGCGGTGCCGGCGTCCGGGGAGCAGATCGAGGTGCGGATCCACAACGCGTCCGGCGAGCACTTCGACGCGGTGGAGGTGCACTTCCCGAGCGGCATGAAGGTCGAGTACGGGCCGCTCGCCGCCGGCGCGTCCAGCGACTACGCCGACCTCGACGACCCGGTCTACTCCTACGCCTGGGTCGCGGTGAGCCGGGACGGCGAACGGGTGGTGCTGCAGCCGGACGACTTCCTCGGCGAGCAGCGGCTGCCCGCCGGGCAGTACACCTACGTCCTCGACCTGGACGACGCGGGGCACCTTTCGATCACCCTGGAGTGACCCGCCCGGAGTGACCCCCCCGCACCCCGGCGTTCGGCGTTAGCATGAGCCGGCGCGGAAGGAGGCCGGGGAATGGGCGAGCGCTGCGGCTGGTGCGGCACGGATCCGCTCTACGTCGCCTACCACGACGACGAGTGGGGGGTGCCCGAGCGGGACGCGCGGGCGCTGTACGAGAAGCTGGTGCTGGACGGGTTCCAGGCGGGCCTGAGCTGGTACACGATCCTGCGCAAGCGGGAGAACTTCCGCGCGGCCTTCGCCGGCTTCGACCCGGACGAGATCGCCACCTGGGGGGAGCCGGAGGTCACGCGGCTGCTCGCGGACGCGGGCATCGTCCGGCACCGGGGCAAGATCGAGGCGGCGATCACCAACGCGCAGGCGTGGCAGCAGGTCGAGGCCACCTACCCGGGCGGCTTCAGCGCCTTCATCTGGAGTGCCGTGGACGGCGTCCCGCTGCAGAACTCCTGGACCGGGCTCGGCCAGATCCCGGCCACGACCCCGGCCGGCGACGCACTCGCGAAGCGGCTGAAGAAGGCCGGCTTCCGGTTCTGCGGACCGACCATCGTCTACGCCTTCGCCCAGGCCGTGGGCCTGGTCAACGACCATGTGGTCGACTGCCCCGCGTTCGAGCGGTGTGCTGCCCTGTCGGTGGTCGAACCGGTCGAGCCACCGGACGCCACGTCGTGACCCGCAGCCTGCCGGCCTGGCTGAGTCCGGTGTGGCTGGTGCTCGGCGCGATCATCTCCGTCCAGCTGGGCGCGGCGTACGCCAAGTCGCTGTTCGCGCTGACCGACCCGACGGCGGTGGCCTGGCTGCGGATGGCCGCCGCCGCGCTCATCTTCTGGGTGTTCGCCCGGCCGCGACTGCGCGGACGCACCTGGCCGGAGTGGCGGGTGGTGATCGGCTACGGCATCGCCCTGGCCACGATGAACTGGGCGATCTACCAGTCGTTCGCCCGGATCCCGATCGGGCTGGCGGTGACGATCGAGTTCCTCGGGCCGCTCGGGGTGGCGATCGCCGGCTCCCGGCGCGCCCGGGACCTGATCTGGGTGACGCTGGCCGGGATCGGCGTGGTGCTGCTGGGGGTGTTCCCCGCCACCGTCGACTGGATCGGCATCGGCTTCGCCCTGCTCGCCGGCGCGGCCTGGGCCGGCTACATCCTGTTGTCCGGTCCGACCGGCGCGGCCTGGGAGGGCGTCACCGGGGTGAGCGTGGGCAGTCTCGTCGGCGCGGTGGTGTTCCTCGTCCCCGGCGTGCTGGCCGGCGGGACGAGCCTGTGGCAGCCGCACGTGGTGTGGCTGGCGGTGGCGGTCGGCGTGCTGAGCTCGGTGATCCCGTACGGCTTGGAGATGGTCGCCCGGCGGAGCATCCCGGCCGGAGTGTTCGGCATCCTGATGAGCATCGAGCCCGCCGCGGCGGCCCTGGCCGCGCTGCTGGTGCTCGGCGAGCAGCTCAGCTGGGTGGAACTGGTCGCGATGGCCTGCGTGATCGTCGCGTCCGTCGGCTCCACGCGGACGCTCGCCAGGGCGCCGGCCCTGAACGAGTAGGTCGAGGCCGCCTAGGGTCCGACGACACCGAGGTTCGGCGCCGGGCTGCGCACGCCGGCCCTGCCCAGGGCGTAGAGGCTGCGCTCCAGCAGGGTGCGCTGGATGCCCCAGTGCTGGTTCGGAGCGGTCTTCGCCGTCATCCGGATGGTCATGGCAGTCGCGGTGACGGCATTCACCCCGGCGACGGTGGGCTTCTCCAGCAGGATGTCGGCGTAGGCATCATCGGTCTCCATGTCCGCGGCGACCTGGTCGAGGATGCCGATCACCTTGCCGGGATCCTCGTCGTAGGCCACCGGCACGTCGACGATCGCGGTCGACCAGCCCTGGCTCTGGTTCCCGATCCGCAGGATCTCGCCGTTGCGGACGTACCAGACGGTGCCGGTGCCGTCCCGCAGCCGGGTCACGCGCAGCCCGACCTCCTCCACGGTGCCGGTCACCTCGCCGGTGTTGACCAGGTCACCGACGCCGTACTGGTCCTCCATGATCATGAAGATCCCGGACAGGAAGTCCTTCACCAGGCTCTGCGCACCGAAGGCCAGCGCGATGCCACCGACGCCGGCGGACGCGAGCAGCGGCGCCAGCGGAATGCGCAGGACCGCCAGCATCAGCAGCACCGCGATCAGCCAGATCACGATGGACGTGATGTTGCGCAGCAGCGAGCCGACGGTCGCCGTCCGCTGTTCGTGGCGCTCCTGGGTCGCTCCGGTCGCGACGGCGAGGATGCGGGCGGTGCGGGAATCGGGATGCTCGTGGTGGGCCTTCGCCCTGCGGATCGCGGCCTGCGTGCCCAGCCGGATCCCTCGGACGATCAGCGCATGGCTGACCAGCGCGACCACGATGATGATCGCGAGCGCGATCGGGGTGTCCGGCCAGATCCATTCGATGGCGAGCGGGTACATGCGGCCATTGTCCACGATGTCGCGATCCGGCCGCCCTGTGGCGGGTATGTGACGGATGAGCCATTCTGCGGGGTATCCAGTGGCCGGATCGCGTCAGGAATACCCGGCGAGCGGTGACGGTTGAGCAGATAGTTGAAACAGCAACCATCGGAGTAGGACATGCAGCTCGGGATCTTCAGCGTCGGCGACGTCACGCCCGACCCGACCACGGGACGGGCGCCGACCGAGCATGAACGGATCCTCGCCGCGGTCACGATCGCGAAGAAGGCCGAGGAGATCGGCCTGGACGTGTTCGCCACCGGCGAGCACCACAACCCGCCGTTCCACCCGTCCTCGCCGACCACGCTGCTGGGCTTCATCGCCG
>DAINOM010000203.1:0-5641 GCA_036735445.1 Propionicimonas sp. | reverse complement strand
GCTAGGGGCCCCGTTGTGTAGCGGCCTAGCACGCCGCCCTCTCAAGGCGGTAGCGCGGGTTCGAATCCCGTCGGGGCTACGAGGTGGAACCCCTTGTCAGAGAAACTCTGGCAAGGGGTTCTGGCCTTACCGGAACTCGCCCGACACATTCTGGTGATGCCTTCTGCATCGAGGAACGATCGGGTGTTGGATCAGGGTGTGGCTGGTTCCCGGTTGAGTCGGACCGCCAGTGGTGCTGCGTTCTGTCGGCTCCTGGAGCAGGGCCAGCCGCCCGGGTTGCGGCAGTTCGTCGATCCGGTGGTGGGGAGCCTGCTGGATCCGCTGCTCGCGATGATGGGGTCCGTGTCGACGCAGGAGCGGGTCCTGGACTCACTGCCGCCCGGGACCTATGGCGGCATGGTCATGCGAACCCGCTACATCGATGACGTGGTCACAGCGGGGGTGGACGGTGGGATCGGCCAGGTGGTGATCCTGGGTGCCGGTCTCGACACCCGGGCCTACCGACTGGCCTCGCTGGCGGAGGCGACTGTGTTCGAAGCGGACCTTCCCGAGATCCAGCGGCTCAAGCGGGACCGACTGCGTGGCAGGCCCTGTGCTGCCGGGGAGCTTCGCTACGTGACCGTCGACTTCAACACCGAGCCACTCGACCAGGCGCTGGGTGCCGCCGGTTTCGACCGCAGCCGTCCCGCGGTGTTTGTGTGGGAAGGCGTCACCCAGTACCTCACCGAGGCTGCGGTGCGATCCACTCTCGGGTTCGTCGCCGGGTCAGCGCGGGGCAGCGTTCTGGTGTTCACCTACGTCCTGCCGAGCCTGGTCGGCGACAACAGCTATGCCGGCTGGTCAGGCGTACTGAAGCAGCAGCTGGGCACCACCGAACCGTGGCTGTTCGGCCTCGACCCCGGCAGCGTGCCCGGCTTCCTCGACACCTTTGGCCTGAGAATCCTCGACGACGTCGGTGACGCCGAGTACCAGGAGCGCTACCTCAGACCCATCGGTCGACAGCTCCGGGTCAACCCCGGCGAACGCGTCGCGCTGGCCGCCGTCTAGCCATACTCCGCGGAGTTGGACTGGCCCCGCGGAATTGCACCCTCGATGTCATTGGGCCGCGCCGAAAGGGCTCCGGGCGCCGTCGAGCGCGCAATTCCGCAGGCTGCCTCCCGATGCCCAGTACCCCGGGTGTGGTTCAGTAGCCCAGATACCGTCCGGGCCGATGGTTGAGGGCCAGCACGACGTTCAGCACGGCCGCACCGGCGGCGGACACCAGCACCGTCCCCGGCCCCACGACGGGGACCGCGCTGAGGATGACCACGGTGTCCAGGGCCAACTGCACCCAGCCGGCCCGCCAGCCCAGCTTCTCCTGCGCGACGAGAGCGAGGGTGTTGAACCCGCCCAGGCTCGAGCGGTGCCGGAACACCATCAGCATGCCCACCCCGGCGAGCAGGTTCCCCACCAGCGTCGCGTACACGGCGTTGAGACGCGGCTCCGGCAGCATCAGCGGGTGCAGGTAGGCGAAGCCGGCGACCAGCACGATCGAAAGCAGCGTCCGCGTCGAGAAGGCCCACCCCTTCGCACGCACAGCGAGCACCAGGAACGGCAGCGTCGTGACGATGTACAGCAGCCCGAACGACCAGCCGGACGCGTAGCTCAGCAGGAGCGAGAGGCCTGCCGTCCCGCCGGTGACGGTGTGCGCGGACTTCAGCAGGTAGAGCCCGAAGGAGGCCACGAACGTGCCGGTGAGAAGGGCGAACACGTCCTCGGCCAGACTGTGCGGCAGTCCTGCGGGCCGCCGGAGTTCGGCCGTCCCGGTGCTCACCGGTCCTCCCGCGCGAACGCTGCCAGCACCGCCAGCACGCGGTCGTTGCTCGCCGGATCGGCAAGCGTCACCCTGACCCCGTCACCGGCATAGCCGCGCACCATCACCCCGGCATCCGCGCAGGCCGCGACCAGCCGTTCGCGCTCCGCGTCCCCGCAGCGCAGCCAGAAGAAGTTCGCCTCGCCCGCCGGCACCTCCCAGCCGAGCTCGCGTACCGCGGCCTCCACCCGGGGACGCTCGGCGGCGATCGTCGCGCAGCGCGTGGCCACCTCGTCCGCGGCATCGAGGGCGGCCAGCGCGGCGGCCTCGGCCACACTGCTCACCGAGAACGGCACCTGGGTGCGACGCAGTCCCTCCGCGATCTCCGGACGCGCGATCGCGTACCCGACCCGCAGCCCGGCCAGCCCGTAGGCCTTGGAGAAGGTCCGCAGCAGGCACAGGTTCGGGTACTCGCGGTACAGCGCGACCGTGTCCGGCTCGCCGGCCATGAACTCGCGATACGCCTCGTCCAGCACCACGAGCACGCTCGTCGGCACCGTCTCGAGGAACGCGGCCAGCGCCTCCAGCGTGATCGCCGTCCCGGTCGGGTTGTTCGGCGAGCAGAGCAGCACGGCCTTGGTCCGGGGCGTGATCGCGGCGGTCATCGCCGGCAGGTCGTGACCCTCGTCCGGCGTGAGGGGGACGCGGACGGCGTTCGCCCCCGCGATCTGGCACAGGATCGGGTACGCCTCGAACGAGCGCCACGCGAACACCACGTCGTCGCCGGCGTCACAGACCGCGGCCACCAGCTGGGACAGCACACCCACGCTGCCCGGGCCCACCGCCACCTCGTCGATCCCCACCCCATTGAGCTCGGCCAGCCGCGTCCGCAGCCGGGTCGTGCCCATGTCGGGATAGCGGTTCACGGTCGTCGCGGCGCCCGCGATCGCGTCCAGCACCCCGGGCAGGGGCGGGTAGTGGCTCTCGTTGGACGCCAGCGCGGCCACATCCGCGCCGGAGGCCTTCCGTCCGGCGACATAGGCGGGCAGCGCCTGGACGGCTGCACGGAGCCGGGGGAGCGAGTCGTTGTCCACGGTCGACCTTTCTGTTGCCGCCATGGTGGCGAGCGGACGGCACCCTGCGCAACCTCGCTGCACGACCTTGGGCATTGTGCTTCCCTGAACCGTTCAGGACGTGCATGATGCACAGCATGAGCCTGATCGACTCCCTCGACGCCCGGATCCTGCTGGCGCTCGACGACGATCCCGACGCCACCACGCTCGCGGTGTCGCGCACGCTCGGCGTTTCCCGCAACACCGTGCAGGCCCGGCTGAAGCGGATGGCGAGGGTGTCCGCGCTCCGCGACTTCGGGCAGCGGGTCGACCCGGCGGCGCTCGGCTACCCGCTGGTGGCGTTCATCTCGCTCGAGATCAGCCAGTCGCTCGGCGACGCTGCCGCGGAAGGCCTGATCGCCCTGCCGGAGGTGGTCGAGATCCATTCCACGAGCGGTGACGCGGACATGCTGGTGAAGGTCGTGGCCCGCGACACCACCCACCTCTACCGGGTCACCAACGACATGCTCGCCATCCCCGGCGTGACCCGCAGCAGCACGTCGATCTCGCTGGCCGAGGTGCTGCCGACCCGGCTGCGCGCACTGCTGGAGGTCGTCGCCGCGGGACCGCAGCGCGCATGACCGACCTGGCCACCCGGTTCGGCGCGTTCGCCCGCGTGACCCGTGTTCGCGCCCCGCTCTACTCACGGCTGAGCGCAGGCATCGCCGAATCCGCGCTGGTCGGGCAGCTGTTCCGGGACGCCCCGGAGCCCGCGCGCGTGCCGGTGAACCTGTTCGCCGCCGTCCACTTCCTGTTGCTCGGCGAGCCGGACGCCCCGTTGGCCCGCTTCTATCCCGACCTCACCGACGGGACCGATCCGGCCGACCCCGTCTCCGCGTTCCTGGAGTTCTGCGCCGGGCGGGCGGAGCCGCTCCGCGCGCTGCTGGCGTCCCGGGTGCCGCAGACCAACGAGGTCGGACGGTCGGCGCTGCTGCTCGCGGGACTGGCCCAACTCGGGGACGAGCCGCTGGCACTGCTGGACGTCGGCGCGAGCGCCGGCCTGAACCTGCTGCTCGACCGCTTCGCCTACCTGGACGCGCAGGGCAACCGGCTGGGGAGCTCGACCGTCAGCGTGGCCTGTTCAGTGCGTGGCGACCGTCCCGGAGCGGTCGGCCCGCACGGCCTTGCCGACGGGTTCCCGGCGATCTCGGCCCGGCTCGGCCTGGACGCCGCCCCCGTCGACCCGGCCGATCCGGCCGCCGTCCGCTGGCTGGAGGCGTGCGTGTGGCCCGACCAGGCCGACCGGCTCGCCCGGCTGCGTGCGGCGATCGCGCTTCTCCGGGAGCACCCGGTCGCGGTCCGGAGGGGAGACGCGGTGGACGGCCTCGCCCCGGCCCTGGCGGATCTCGGTGGGAGGACGCCGGTGGTCACGACCAGCTGGACGCTGTGCTACCTCGACCCCGACCGGCAGCGGGCGTTCGCCGCGGAGGTGGACCGGCTCGGTAGCTCGCGCGGCCTCACCTGGCTGTGGGCGGAAGCCCCCGCGCAGGTGCCCGTCCTGCTCGTCCCGGACGCGCTCCTCGACGACCACGCGACGCTGCTCGGCGTGACGACCTGGCGCGACGGCGTCCGCACGGATCGACTGCTCGCCCGCTGCCACGACCACGGCGCCTGGCTGAACTGGTATTGAGCCGGCGCGGTTTGGCGGTCCGGCGTGGCGGGTACGCGACCGGGGTCAACGACCCGAGGAGCAGACCATGTCAACGACCACCGGATCCGGTATCGCACTGCTGGTGATCGGAGCCATCCTGGCGTTCGCCGTGAGGGACTCGATCCCCGGCGTGAGCCTGACCATCATCGGCTACATCTGCCTTGGCGCCGGCGTGCTGGCCATCATCCTCGGCCTGGTCACGAACGCCCAGGCCAGCAGGCGCACCAACGTCGTCGAGCACCGCGACGACACGCTCTGACCCCGCCCCGCCGACTTGTCAGAACCTCACCCGGCCATAGCGCGCCGAGAGTCTGACAAGTCGGTGACAGGGATCAGCCCTCGCCACCGTTGCGGCGCAGCACCTCGCTGAGCCGCTCGGCCGCGGCGATCACCGCGGGCGCGTGCAGCCGTCCCGGCTGCCGGGAGAGGCGCTCGATCGGGCCGGAGACGCTCACGGCCGCGATCACTTTGCCACTGGGGGAGCGGACGGGGGCGGACACCGACGCCACCCCCGGCTCGCGCTCCGCGACGGACTGTGCCCAGCCACGGCGGCGGACGGTGGCCAGCGCGACGGCGGAGAACGACGAGTTCTGCAGCCCGCGCTGGATCCGCTCCGGGTCCTCCCAGGCGAGCAGCACCTGCGCCGCGGACCCGGCGCTCATCGTCAGCTGGGCGCCGACGGGGATCGTGTCCCGCAGCCCGGACGGACGCTCCGCCGCGGCCGCGCAGACCCTCATGTCACCCTGGCGCCGGTACAGTTGCGCGGACTCCCCGGTGATGTCCCGCAGCCGGGCCAGCACGGGGCCGGCCGTGGCCAGCAGGCGGTCCTCGCCGGCCGCGGAGGCCAGTTCGGTCAGCCGGGGGCCGAGCACGAACCGTCCCTGCAGGTCGCGGCTGACGAGGCGATGGTGCTCCAGCGCGACAGCGAGGCGATGGGCTGTGGGGCGGGCGAGTCCGGTCGCGGTGACCAGGCCGGCAAGGGTGGTCGGGCCCTGCTCCAGGGCGGTCAGCACGAGGGCCGCCTTGTCGAGAACGCCGACGCCGCTTGAGTTGTCCATAGGATAAGACTGCCGTCTCGCATCATGA
>DAINOM010000202.1:0-5715 GCA_036735445.1 Propionicimonas sp. | reverse complement strand
CTGGGTGAAGCTCGGGTCGTCGCCCTCGTTGTGCCCGCGGCGCCGGTAGCAGACCAGGTCGACCACGACGTCCTTGGCGAAGCGCTGGCGGAAGTCGAACGCCACCTGCGCCACCCGTGCGACGGCCTCGGGGTCGTCCCCGTTGACGTGGAAGATGGGTGCCTGGACGGCCTTGGCCACGTCCGTGGAATAGGTGGACGAGCGGGACTCGATCGGCGCGGTGGTGAAGCCCACCTGGTTGTTGACCACGAGGTGGATGGTGCCGCCGGTCTTGTACGCGCGCAGCTGGCTCATCTGCAGGGTCTCGTAGACCACGCCCTGACCGGCGAAGGCCGCGTCCCCGTGCAGCAGGATCGGCAGGATCGGCCACCCCGGCACCTTGCCGATCCGGTCGATCTTGGCCCGGGCGATGCCCTGGACGACCGGATCGACCGCCTCCAGGTGGGACGGGTTCGCGGCGACGGAGGTCTTGATGGTCTTGCCGCTGGCCGCGGTGAACTGGCCCTCGGCGCCGAGGTGGTACTTCACGTCCCCCGAGCCCTGGGACAGCCGCGGGTCGTAGTTGCCCTGGAACTCCCGGAAGATCTGGCCGTAGGACTTGCCGACGATGTTCGCCAGGACGTTCAGCCGGCCCCGGTGCGGCATGCCGATGATGGCCTCGTCGAGCCCGGAGTTCGCCGCGCGCTCGCACAGCTCGTCCAGGAACACGATCGTGGACTCGCCACCCTCCAGCGAGAACCGCTTCTGGCCGACGAACTTGGTCTGCAGGAAGGTCTCGAAGATCTCGGCCTCGTTCAGCTTGTCGAGGATGCGGATGTGCTCCTCTCGCGGCCAGGGCACGAACGGACGCTCGAAGCGCTCCTGGATCCACGTGCGCTGCTCGTTGTCGGAGATGTGCATGTACTCGACGCCGACGGTGCGGCAGTACGAACCGCGCAGCATGGCCACGATGTCCCGCAGGGTCGCCACTTCCCCGGAATGACCGCCGAAGCTACCGACCGGGAAGTCGCGGTCGAGATCCCACAGGGTCAGGCCGTGGTACTCCAGCGCGAGCTCGGGGTGAGTGCGCTGCCGGAACTCCAGCGGGTCGATGTCGGCCATGTAGTGGCCGAGGGTGCGGTAGGCGTTGATCAGCGAGAACACCCGCGCGGTGCGGGGGATCGAGCCGAGCTTCTCGTCCGTGACGTCACTGGCCCAGCGGATCGGGGTGTACGGCACCCGGAGGGCGTCGAAGATCTCGTCGTAGAAGTCGTGCTTGCCAATCAGCAACTCGTGGATGTGGCGCAGGAACTCGCCCGACTGGGCACCCTGGATCACCCGGTGGTCGTAGGTGGAAGTGAGCGTGGTCACCTTTGACACGCCGATCTGGTTGATCCGGCTGGAGCTGGCGCCCTGGAACGCCGGCGGGTAGTCGATCGAGCCGACCCCGAGGATCACGCCCTGGCCGGCCATCAGCCGCGGCACGGAGTGGTTGGTGCCGAGGCCGCCGGGGTTGGTCAGGGACGCGGTCGTGCCGGCGAAATCAGCGACGGTGAGGGCGTTCTCCCTCGCCTTGCGGACCAGGCTCTCGTAGGCGCTCCAGAACTGGGCGAAGTCGAGGTCCTCGCAGTTCTTGATGTTGGGGACGAGGAGCTGGCGGGTGCCGTCCGCCTTCTTCACGTCGATCGCCAGCCCGAGGTTGATGGACGCCGGCGTGACCAGCATCGGCTTGCCGCCGACGACCTCGTAGGAGTTGTTCATCTCCGGCAGGGCCTTCAGCGCCTGCACCATCGCCCAGCCGATCAGGTGGGTGAACGACACCTTGCCGCCGGTGGAGCGGGCGAGGTGGGCGTTGATCATCTGCCGCTGGTCGATCGCCAGCTTCATCGGCACGTCGCGGACACTGGTCGCGGTCGGCATGGCCAGCGAGGCGTCCATGTTGTTGGCCGTGCGCAGCGGAGCACCGCGCAACGGCGTGCGGGTGGGCTCGGCCTGTTCCTTCTCCGGCACCGGCCGCACGCGCGGCAGGTCGGGCGACACCCCCCGTCCAGACCCGGGGGAGTCGGGCGTCCCCGACGTCTTCGGCCCGGGCCGGGGAGTCACCCCCGATCCCTCGCCGCTGGTGGGCCCCTCCCCGCTGCTCGGCCCCGCATCGCTGGTCGGCCCCGCATCGCTGGTCGAGCCTGTCGAGACCCCCGCCGCGTCCCCGCCACCCGCTCCCTGAGGAGCTTCGGGCTGAGGAACGAGGCCCGGAGCGTCACGAAGGGCGGGGCTCGCGCCCGCACCCTCACGAGCGGCGGGGCTCACGCCCGCACCCGTCCCGTTGTCGGACGCATGGGTGGTGAAGTACTCGGCCCAGGCCGGATCGACGGAGGCGGGATCAGCGAGGTACTGCTCGCGCATCTCCTCGATGAGCCAGTCGTTGGCTCCGAAGTCGGAGTCCTCAGCGTTCCTGACGTCCTGGGGCGCGTGAGCCACGATCATGTTCCTTCTGCCTTGCGGCGAGCGTCGATGCCTGCTCGTGCCGATGTTACCCACGGGCACGCGGGAATGGTCGGCGGCGCTCCCGCGGGGGGCACATCGTGGACCCGGTGGTGCGGGTCAGCCGACCGCGACGCGGACCCCGGTGGCCCGCTCAGAGGTCTCCCACAGCAGGGTGATGGCCCGATCTGCGCCTGGGCGAAGGACGGGAAGGACGACGGGCGGGCCACTGTTCACCCACCGTGGTCCGTAGAACTGCCCACCGCGGGCGGCAGGGTCGGTGGCGGCGCGCAGCTGGGGGAGTGCGCCGTCGGTGACGTCCATGCCGGTCCGCGCGGCGAGCCAGGCGAAGAACGGGCCGGCGGGCCCGCCGCCGCCCTCGGCGACCGTGCGGACCTGCAGGTCGCTCTGCGTCAGGCCGGGGTGGGCGAGCAGGCTGGAGGCAGTCGCGCGGGCGCGCTCGAACTCCCGCTGCAGCCCGAGGCCGAAGTGGTAGTTGGCGAGCTTGGCCCGTCCGTAGGCGCGCCAGGGGTCGTAGGGGCCCGGCCAGCCGGTCGTCCCGTAGTCGGCGATGCGTCCCAGGTGGTGGGCGGTGCTGGTGACGGTGACCACGCGTGCGGACGGCGCGGCGAGGAGCGCGGGCAGGAGGAGCCCGGTCAGCGCCCAGTGGCCGAGGTGGTCGACGCCGAACTGGAGCTCGAAGCCGTCCTCCGTGGTGCGCCAGGGGGTGGCCATGAGGCCGGCATTGTTGACGAGGATGTCGATGCTGGGGTGTCGGGAGCTGATCTCCGCCGCAGCGGCACGCACGGAAGCCAGCGATCCGAGGTCGAGCGACACCACGTCCAGTGCCGCGGTGGGATGTGCCGCGCGGATCTGCTGCTCCGCCGTTCGGGCCTTCTCCCGGTCGCGTACCGCCATCACGACCGTCGCGCCGTGCGCGGCGAGGGCCTGCGCCGTCGCGAGTCCCAGCCCGCCGTTCGCGCCGGTCACGACCGCGGTACGACCGCTGAGGTCAGGAATGGAGTCGAGGCTGAAGCTCATACGCCCAAGCATTCCCGCTCCGCCAAGGCCCCGTCACGTGTTCCCGGCGCACGCCGGGATCGCTGCGCTGGCGGATGCGTTCGATCCCGGAGAGGTGGGTACGGGGTCGGGGTGCGAGCACACCACAGTGGGGAGAATTTCCCGGCGTCCTGGCCGGTTTCGCTCCACCACGTTGTGGTGGGGTCGGTCCTCCGACGTCGGACGAGGCGGCAGCTCGGCGACGACCGGCTCGAGTGGATCGCCGACATCGCCGGCGTTCGCCGGCAGTGGATCGCGAAGATCCTCGAGCAGGTGCCGGACCGGAAGGTGGCGTGGGCCGCGGTCGAGGGCGCGACCAACGCCGGCGAGGTCACGTTCGCCGACGCCGGGGACCGCCGGACCCGGGTGCAGCTCACCCTCGAGTTCGCGCCCGAGGGAGTGCTGGAGAGCCTCGGCGACCGGCTGCACATCATCGAGCGACAGGCCGAGGCGGACCTCGACCGCTTCAAGGAGTTCATCGAGACCGAGGGCCGTGCGACCGGTGCCTGGCGCGGCTCGCTGCACGAGGGCGCCACCGTGCGCACGCCCGGGATCGAGGACGCCGCCTCGTCGTGGGGCGACTCCGGCAAGGTGGGCGACGCCGCCGAGAAGTCCGCACGCTTCGGTGACCCCGAGCACAGCCCCGAGTCCGGCGTGGTCCGGGACAACTGAGGCCCGCGCCCGGCGGTGCGGATCTCCGCCCGCCATTCCCGCCTGTCGCGATCTGGCCGCGCGCGATGTCCCGCCTGTCGCAGGGGTCACGCTGAGCGGCTTCCGTGGCCGAATCGCGTCACGGCCCGATCTGCTACCCGCTCGGGCGACGTGGTGCTCCGTCACGTTCCCCGGTCACCGGCATGTCGTGATCTGGCCACGCAACTTCTCAGTTGTGACCAGTGGGGCAATTGGGACGCGCAGAGTGGCCGGATCGCGACAGGGTGGCAGCCGGCGGCCGGCGGCCATGCAGGAAGAGATGTCGACGACAAGCGTGGCCGAATGTGGCTTGCGCCCCCGGCGCGATTCGAACGCGCGCTCCCGCCTCCGGAGGGCGGTGCTCTATCCCCTGAGCTACGGGGGCCCGGCCCGTGCGGGCCGAAGGTGACTGTAGCAAAGACTCGTCCCACTAGTCTCATCGGCATGGGTCCCCGACTGCTGCGCCGGGCGCTGGTCGCCCTCGCGGCGACGGCCGTCCTCGCCGGCTGTGTGGAGCAGGCCCCGCCGGCTCCCGCGGTGCTCCGGACGACCCCGCCTCCCTGGGACGCCCCGCGCGACGGGGTCGCCTACTTCGAGCTGGCCGGCGTGCCCGCGTCTCGCCTCGACGACCGGACCAACCAGCGTGTGCTCACCATGTCCATCCAGCTCGACGGCACGGACGTCCCGCTCGTCCCCTGGATCGGCATCGACCGGCCCCGCGCGCTCCAGGCGCCGGCCCACACCCACGACGACTCCGGCACGGTCTGGCTGGAGGGCACCGGGGCAACCGACGTCACCCTCGGCCAGTTCTTCACCCTGTGGGGCGTCCGGTTCGACGGACGCTGCCTGGGCGCGGCCTGCGGCGACCTCACCGTGCAGGCGAACGGCCGGCCGGTCGACGACCCGGTCGCGCTCACGCTGTGGGGCGCGACCGACGTCCAGATCCGCGTCTCCAGCGGCGGCTGAGCGGGCGACTGTGGCACTGTTGCGGCCATGACACACATGCACGTGGCGGGCTCGATCCACGCCGACGTCACCGCACCGGCGCCGGTGTGGCTGACCCGGCCGGAGGACGCCAACGCGCTGACCCCCAAGCTGTGGAGCAGCACCACCAGGCGCGAGGACGACGGCGTCGTGTCCGTCGGCGGCGTCCGGCTCACCGACATCGCCGAACAGGTCGGCACGCCCGTCTACGTCATCGACGAGGACGACTTCCGGCAGCGGGCGCAGGCCTGGCGCGACGCCTTCTCCGGGTGGACGGTGTACTACGCCGGCAAGTCCTTCCTGTGCGGCACCATCGCGAAGTGGGTGGCGCAGGAGGACCTGTCCCTCGACGTGTGCTCCCTCGGCGAACTCACGGTCGCGCTGCGCGCCGGCTTCGACCCGGCCCGGATCGGCATGCACGGCAACAACAAGTCGGAGGCCGAGCTGCGGCTCGCCCTCGAACACGGCGTGGGCCGGATCATCGTCGACTCCTCCGACGAGATCACCCGGCTGGAGCGCCTG
>DAINOM010000201.1:0-5812 GCA_036735445.1 Propionicimonas sp. | reverse complement strand
CCACGGCGGCCATCGACACCCGGTGGCACTGGATGTGGTCCGGGTGCGGGTAGCCGCCGCTCTCGTCGTAGGTCGTCAGCACCTGCGGACGGAACTCGCGGATCACCTTCACCAGCGGACCGGCGGCCAGTTCCGGGTCGAGTCGGGCGAACGCGTCGGGTGGCAGTTCCTCACCCTCGTCCGGCATCCCGGAGTCGACGTAGCCCAGCCAGACCTGTTCGATGCCGAGGATCGACGCGGCCTTGGTCATCTCCGCCTTGCGCAGCGCGGCCAGGTTCCTCCAATTCTCGGGCGACTCCATCTTCGGGTTCAGGATCGAGCCCCGCTCGCCGCCGGTGCAGGTGGCCACCACCACCCGGACGCCCTGCGCGACGTAGTACGCGGTCGTGGCCGCACCCTTGCTCGACTCGTCGTCGGGGTGCGCGTGGACGTGCAGCATCCGCAGGCTCATGGTCACATTCTGCGGAACACCACCCCCGCACCCCAAGCCGGACAGGGAAGAATGGGCCTCGTGACCGACCCGGACGCCGCCGCCCGCCTCGCCCGCAGGTACCCGAAACCGCACCGCCGCTGGTGGATCCCGCTCGCCGTCGTCCTCGCCGTCGTCGGGACGGCCTGGCTGGTCTGGGCGGGCCTGCACGGCGCCACCAAGGTGGTCACCGCGCGGGTGGACGCGTTCGACGTCCGCTCGGATACCCTCATCGCCGTCACCGTGACCGTGGACCGTCCCGACCCGGCGAAGGGCGCCCAGTGCCTGCTCTACGCCCAGGCGGTCAGCTACGAGCGGGTGGGCGAACTGCCGGTGGTCGTCCCGGCGGGCGGCGAGCGGCTCACCCGCCTCGAGTTCGAGCTGAAGACGTTCAAGCGGGCCACGACCGCCGTGGTGGAGTCGTGCCGAACCACCTGATCAGGGGCCGCCGGCGCATCGGCTAGCCTGAGCGGCATGACTGACCCGACCACGTGGCTGACCCAGGAGGCCTTCGACCGGCTGACCGATGAACTCGCCTATCTCAAGGGCGAGGGACGCCGGAAGGTCTCGGCCAAGATCGCCCAGGCCCGCGAGGAGGGCGACCTCAGCGAGAACGGCGGCTACCACGCGGCCCGCGAGGAGCAGGGCCACCAGGAGGCCCGCATCCGCCAGCTCACCAACATGCTGGAGAACGCGCAGGTCGGCGAGACCCCGGTCGGCTCGGACGAGGTCGTCCCCGGCGTGTCCGTCACGATCTACTACGACGACGACCCGGAGGACACCGACACCTTCCTGCTCGGCTCCCGGGAACTCGTCGGCCTGGACGACTCCGTGGACGTCGAGGTGTTCAGCCCGCAGTCACCGCTGGGCGCCGCGATCCTCGGCCACCACCCCGGCGACACCGTGAGCTACACCGCTCCCACCGGCAGGCCCATCGAGGTCACGATCCTCGAGGTGAAGCCCTTCACATCCTGAGCCGCACAGGCGGGACGCCAGTGGCTACTCCAGGCCGGCGAGCAGATCGGCGGCTTCGGCGGGCGACAGGGCGCCGGAGGCGACTTCGCTGAGCACCTGGTCGCGGGTCATCGTCGCGACCGGACCGGTATCCCCGGCGAGTCCGAGCTTGACCAGCAGCGCCGTGAACCGGGCGCGGGCGGTCGGGTAGGACACGCCGAGGTGCTTCTCCACCTCGCGCAGGTTGCCGCGCGAGGCCAGGAACACCCGCAGCAGTTCGGTCTCCCGCTCGTCGAGCGCGCAGAAGTCGCAGTGGCCGAACTCTCCGGCGAGTTCCGAACCGCAGTTCCGGCAGCCCAGCCGGGTCGTGACCAGCTCTCCCCCGCAGACCGGGCACTCGGCCGGCGCCCGGTAGCTCATTCCGCCCCTCCGGCCTTGATGTTCGCCCAGCCCATGACCACGCCGACGTCCAGCCGGGCGGACCCGTTGCCGAGCACGACCTCGTCCACCTGGCCGGTGTGCACGCCGCTCCACGACACCTTGCCCAGCTGCGCCTCGCCGCGGACGGTGACGTTGGAGTCGTCGGCGAGGTCGACGGTGAGTTGTCCGGACTCGACCCGGACCCGCGACCGTCCGGTGGTGATCGTGCCCGTGATGGACGCCGAGCCCGCCTGCACGAGCACGTCGTTGACCTCGGCGATGCCGGACAGCTCCGCGCCGCCGGCGGTGACCCGCACCTTGCCCAGGTAGGGCAGGTCGGCGCTGGTCAGGTGGCCGGCGGTGACCTCGACGTCGACGATGATCGAGGGGTTGATCCGCAGGTACAGCTCCTTGCCCAGGCCCATGGCACGGATGTCGTCGAGGCTGCGCGGCGGACGCAGGATGCTGAACCCGTCCAGGTTCGGCCCGATCTCGCCGTCGCTGGTCACCTCCAGCACCGAGCCGTTGCGACGGAGCACGTGCGGCCCCTCCGCCGACACGGTGGCGACGGACGCGTCGCCGACGATCCGCACCCGGCGGCCGACGGCGCGGACGGAGATGCGGTCGACCCCCTTGCTGCCGGTCGGACGGCGACGCCCGGACGCCGGCGCGGGCTCGTCCTCGCTCGGCTGGCCGAACACCTCGCGGGCGTACGGCGAGTACTGGCGGCGGCTCGGCTCCTCGCCGAGCTCCTCGTTGGTGGGCTCGGCGGGCTTCGGCTCCGGCGCGTCGGCCTTGGCGGCGTCGATGCGGCGCGCAGCCTCGGACGCGTCGATCCGTCCGGCGGCGAGGTCTTCGAGGATCGGTCCCAGATCAGGAGTGCTCATCCATCGAGCATAGGTCGGACTTTCCAGAAAGGAAAGAGTGACTTTCTACTTTGGTAACTCCGCGAGCGGATTCCCGAAGCGCTCCGGGTCGAGGCCACGGATGAAGGCGACCGTGAAGGCGAGCACCGGAATCACGAGCAGGGCGCCCACGATGCCGGCGATGGTGGCGCCGACCACCAGGCCGAGGAGCACGGCCAGCGGGTGGAGGGACACTGCCCGTCCCAGCAGGATCGGCTGCAGGAAGTGGCCCTCCATCTCCATCACGAACACGGTGATCGCCAGCATGATCAGGGCACTCACCGGCCCGTGCGTGACCAGGGCGAGCGCGCAGGCCACCGTCCCGGAGATCACCGCGCCGACCACGGGCACGAAGCAGGTGACGAACGTCAGCGCGAACAGGGCCCACGCCATCGGCAGTTGCAGCGCGAGCGCACCGATCAGGATGCCGATCGCATCGACCAGGGCGACGAGCACCTGCGCGCGCATGTAGGCCACCAGCGAGATCCAGCCGCGGTCGGCGGCGCGCACCGTCGCGTCCTGGTAGTGCCG
Source organism: Propionicimonas sp. (assembly GCA_036735445.1). Lineage (GTDB taxonomy): Bacteria > Actinomycetota > Actinomycetes > Propionibacteriales > Propionibacteriaceae > Propionicimonas. Next base: position 2,533 of record DAINOM010000201.1, on the reverse strand, counting down.
GGGCAGCAACGACGTGGCTCCCGCCCAGATCTGCCGGCCGGACGCGAGGAAGAAGAAGGTCGCGATCAGGGCGATCGCCAGGCCGGCGAAGAAGTGACCCACGCCGACGCCGGCGCGTCCGGCGATCGCCGCGAGCTCGGCCAGCGAGTCGTTCACCCACTCGGTCACTTGGGCGATGTAGGTGTCGAGCTGGGCCTGGTCGATGTGCAGTGGACCGGTGGCGAGCCAGTTGAGGAAGGTGCCGAAGCCGGCGAGCGCCTTCGTCCACAGCTCCGGCCACTCGCGGACGACCTGCGCACCGATCGCGGCGAATACCCCGGCGATCACCAGCGCCATCGCCAGCAGGCTGCCGGCGGCCGCCAGCGCGGGTGGCCAGTTCCAGCGGCGCAGGATGCGGTTCAGCGGGGTCAGCAGTGCGGTGAGCAGCATGGCGACCGCGATGGGCACCGAGACCGCGGAGAAGTAGGTGAGCAGCCACCACAGCAGGGCGACGAGGCCGGCGATCACGAGGACGCGCCACGCCCAGTCGGCGGCGGTGACGATGCCTTGCGGGACGCGCGAGCCCGGTTCGTTGCGGCGGCGGGGACGGGGTGTCAGCACGGCCTCACTGTAGCCAGCGGACCCCGTCCCCACGCTCAGGGGAACCCCCGATCTTGGCCCCGGTCGGTGGAAAACGGGGACAGACCCCTTTTCCGCCACCCGGCCGAGGTGGCGGAAAAAGGGGTCTGTCCCCGTTTGCCACCACCTTGGGGACGGCGGCAGTAGGGTGACGGCCGTGAGGAAGCCGCTGCCGGAACTCGTCGCGCCCGACTGGGCGGAGGCGCTCGCGCCGGTGGCCGACCGGATCTCGGCGATGGGCGACTACCTGCGCGCGGAGCTGGCGGCCGGACGGGACTACCTGCCGGCGGGCCAGCACGTGCTGCGGGCGTTCTCCCGGCCACTGGCGGACGTGAAGGTGCTCGTGGTCGGCCAGGACCCGTATCCGACCCGCGGGCACCCGGTGGGCCTGTCGTTCTCGGTCGCGCCGGAGGTCCGTCCGCTGCCGCGCAGCCTGGTGAACATCTACGCGGAACTCGAGGCCGACCTCGGCATCCCGCCGGCGCCCACCGGTGACCTGACGCCCTGGTTCGAGCAGGGCGTGCTGCTGCTGAACCGCGTGCTGACCGTCCGTCCCGGATCCCCGGGGTCGCACCGCGGCAAGGGCTGGGAAGAGGTCACCGAGTGCGCGATCGACGCCCTCGCCGCCCGCGGTGGACCGCTCGTCGCGATCCTCTGGGGCCGGGACGCGCAGTCGCTGGCGCCGCGGCTGGCCGGGATCCCGCAGGTCGCGTCCGCCCATCCGTCCCCGATGTCGGCGCACGCCGGGTTCTTCGGCTCGCGCCCGTTCAGCCGGGCCAACGCCGCGCTCGTGGCGGCGGGCGGCACCGAGGTCGACTGGCGGCTGGACGGGGTCCGCACGCCGGAATAGCCCGACCGCCCGGCTGGTTCAAGGAAGCGTGTTCGGATCCAAGTCCACGATGATCGCCCCCGACGCCGCACTGCCCGGACGGGACCGCCCGCTCCTCACCCCGGGCACCACCTTTCACGAAGTGCTCGGCACCCGCATCGACGAGGTGCCGCCCGGCGCGGAGGTCGCCTACTTCGCACTCGGCTGTTTCTGGGGTGCGGAGAAGCTGTTCTGGCAGCAGGACGGGGTGATCACCACGGCCGTCGGCTACCAGGGCGGGTTCACGCCCAACCCGACCTACGAAGAGGTCTGCAGCGGACGGACGGGCCACGCCGAGGCGGTGAAGGTGGTCTACGACCCGTCGAAAACCAGCTATGACAAGCTGCTGAAGGTCTTCCTGGAGAACCACGACCCGACGCAGGGCATGCGCCAGGGCAACGACCACGGCACGCAGTACCGCTCCGCGCTGTACGTCACCGGCCCCGGGCAGGAGGCCGCCGCGCGGCGGGCGATCGCCGAGTACCAGCCGCGGCTGGCCTCGTCCGGCTACGGCGCGATCACCACCGAGGTGCTCCCGGCCGGGCCGTTCCACTACGCCGAGCGCTACCACCAGCAGTACCTGGACAAGAACCCCAACGGCTACTGCCCGATCCACGCCACCGGAGTCACCTGCGGCTGACGACACGCCACCCGCCTCGACTGGGTAGGTGTGACGATTGACCAGCGCCGCCGTGGCCGGTTAACTGGCACGCGTCCGGTGGCGAGTGGTGAGGACGATGAGCGACGAGGCTGACGCGACCAGGCCGACAATGGCCGATGTCGGGCGGGCTGCCGGCGTCTCCCCGACCACGGTCTCGCTGGTGCTGAACGGGCGCGACACCAAGATCAGCAACGCGACGCGGGAACGCGTCCTCGCCGCCGTGCAGGACCTCGACTACCGGCCCAACCGCGCCGCGCAGGGACTCCGCCTCGGCACCACGAGCACGATCGGCTTCCTGACCGACGAGATCGCCATCGAGCCCTTCTCCGGGCCGATGATCGCCGGCATCCACGACCTCGCCTGGGAGCGGCGGTCGCTGCTGCTGA
>DAINOM010000200.1:0-5877 GCA_036735445.1 Propionicimonas sp. | reverse complement strand
AGGTCGACCTGATCTTCAACACGCCGCAGGGCTCGTCCAAGCACGGCAACCCGCGTCGCGACGGCTGGGAGATCCGGTCCGCCGCGATCCTCGCCGACGTCCCGTGCGTGACCACCGTGCAGGGACTGAGCGCCTGTGTGCAGGGCATCGAGGCGCTCCGGCGGGGGACGGTCGGCGTCCGCTCGCTGCAGGACTGGAGCGCGGACGTCCGCGCCGAGCTGGCAACGCTCGACTGATGGGGCTGCCCGCCGGCCTGCTGGACGCCGGCTACACCCACGTGCTGCGGCCGGTGCTGTTCGGCAGCTACGGCGGCGACCCGGAGGCGATCCACGAGCGGCTGATCGAGCTGCTCTCCGGGCCAGGTTCGATGCCGCTGCTCCGGTCACTGACCGAACTGCTCGCCGGCAGCGCGGGACGGGCGACCTCCGTGGCGGGGATCGACTTCCCCTCCCGGGTGGGCCTTGCCGCTGGCCTGGACAAGGACGCGTCCGCGGTGCTGGCCTGGCGCGGGCTCGGCTTCGGGTTCGCCGAGCTCGGCACGGTCACCGGTCACGGCCAACCCGGCAACGACAGGCCGCGGGTGTTCCGGCTACGGGACTCGCACGCGCTGATCAACCGGATGGGCTTCAACAACCCCGGCGCGGCGGCGGTGGCCGCGACCCTCGCCGCGCGCAACGTCTACCGCGGCAACGGCGTCGCCGGCCTGCCGGTCGGGATCTCGATCGGCAAGACCAAGGTCGTCCCGCTCGAGGAGGCGGTGGCCGACTACCTCACCTCGCTGCGGCTGCTCGCGCCCCACTCCGACTACGTCGCGGTGAACGTGTCCAGCCCCAACACCCCCGGCCTGCGCAGCCTCCAGGACGCCGGAGCCCTGGCCGGGTTGGTGTCCGCGCTCGTGGCGGAGGCCACATCGCTCGCCCGCGAGGACCGCGAACCGGTCCCTGAGGAGCGAGCGCCAGCGAGCGTCACGAAGGGTGGCGAGGCCCCGACGCTCCAGCCCACCGTCATCCCGGGCTCGACCCGGGATCCCCGGACCGGTGCGGGGATCCCGGCGTCCGCCGGGATGACAGGGTCGGGCGCCGGGATGACAGGGTCGGGCGCCGGGATGCCGAGGTCGGGACCGGCACGTCCCCTCCCGGTCTTCGTGAAGGTGGCCCCCGACCTCAGCTGGGAGCAGCTGGACGAGGTCGTCGCCACCTGCGAGGCCCACGGCGCCGCCGGCCTGATCGCCACCAACACCACGCTGGCCCGCGAAGGGCTCGCCGCCGGCGACGAGGGGACGGCGACCGAGCCCGGGGGACTGTCCGGCGCCCCGTTGACGGTCCGGGCCAGGGAGGTCGTCGGCTACCTGTGCGCGCACACGAAGCTGCCGGTGATGGGCGTCGGCGGGATCATGACCGCCGCCGACGCGATGGCCATGTTCGACGCCGGCGCGAGCCTCGTCCAGCTTTACACTGGCTTCATCTACGGCGGGCCCGGGCTCACCGCGGCCATCAACGCCCTCGACGGGGAAAGGCAGGGATCGTGACCACCTACTGGCGCAGGCTCCGGGAGGTGGTCGCCGACCGTGGACCGCTCTGCGTGGGCATCGACCCGCACGCGTCCCTGCTCAAGGCCTGGGGGCTGGAGTGCAGCGCCGCCGGCGCCGAGCGCTGTGCACGCACCCTCGTCGAGGCCCTCGGCGACCAGGTCGCGGCCTTCAAGCCGCAGTCGGCGTTCTTCGAAGCCTATGGTTCCGCGGGCATCGCGGCCCTGGAGCGGGTGCTGGCCGACATCGCCGGCACCGGCGCGCTGAGCATCCTCGACGTGAAGCGCGGCGACATCGGCTCGACGATGGAGGCCTACGCCGACGCCTACCTGGCCGACGGCTCCCCGCTGGCCGCGGACGCGATCACACTGTCGCCCTACCTCGGCTTCGGCTCGCTCGCTCCCGCCTTCGAGCGGGCGCACCGCTACGAGCGCGGCGTCTACGTGCTGGCCCGCACGTCCAATCCCGAGGGTGGGCAGGTGCAACTCGCGCTCACCCAGGACGCGTCCGTCGTCCAGTCGATCATCGACGCGGCGACCGAGGTCAACCACGCGTCCCGGCAGAAGGCCATCGGTCTCGTCGTCGGCGGCACCCACGACAACCTCGCCTGCGACCTCTCGGACTTCAACGGCTCGATCCTCGTGCCGGGCATCGGCGTCCAGGGCGGGCGCATGGAGGACCTGCCGGCCCTGTTCGGCGACGCGGTCGACCAGGTGCTCGCGGTCGTGGGCCGGGGCGTGATCCAGGCCGGTCCGGACGCGTCGGCGCTGCGTGTGCGGGTGGCCGACCTGCTCGCGGCCGCTGCGAACTGATCCTCGTCCATTCCTCCTAGTGGGACCGCGGCACTAGCACACGGCCGGCGGCGTGTACGAACATCCCGGTTCTCGTGACGGAGGGCCCTCGCCACCGCTAGGTTGAACCTGTCGGCAACCCATCCAACCCACGAAGGCACCCGAAGTGACTATCCCGCAGCTCACCACCGAGCAACTCGAGGCCGCTCGTGCGGCGGCCACCGAAGCGCGGCGTCGCCGCGCGGAACTGAAGAGCAAGGTCCGTACCGGCGCGCTCACGCTCAGCCAGGCACTCGAAGTCGCGGCGGACGACGACGTGCTCGCCCATGTGAAGGTCGTCGACCTGCTGAAGGCCCTGCCCCGGGTCGGGGAGAAGCGGGCAGGGGTGGTGATGGCGCGGCTCGACATCGCGCCCAACCGACGTATCCGCGGGCTCGGCCGCCATCAGGTGGCCGGCCTGAAGGCCGAGTTCAGTGACCGGTGACGTCACTGTCATCTCAGGTCCAACCGCGGTCGGCAAGGGAACGGTCGTCCAGGCCCTCCGCGCACTCCACCCAGAGCTGTGGGTATCCGTTTCTGCGACGACCCGCGCGCCCCGTCCGGGGGAAGTGGACGGGCAGCACTACCTGTTCGTGAGCGAGGCGGAGTTCGACGAGCTGATCGCCTCCGACGGGCTGCTGGAATGGGCGCTCGTGCACGGCACCGACCGCTACGGCACACCGGCGGCGCCGGTCCGGGCGGCGGTCGCTGCCGGGCGGCGGGTGATCCTCGAGATCGAGGTCCAGGGCGCCCGGCAGGTGAAGCAGCGCCTGCCGGAGGTGCGGACGGTGTTCATCGCACCCCCGTCGTTCGACGCGCTCAGGGAACGCCTGGCGGCCCGCGGCACGGAAACCCCCGCCCAGGTGGCCCGGCGGCTGCGGACGGCGGAGGGTGAGCTCGCCGTGGCGGCGGAGTTCGACCACGTGGTGGTGAACGACGATTTGGGCGCCGCGGTGGGGCAGTTGGTAGAGTTGTTGGGTCTGTGACGGCTGCGCGCTTCCCGCGCGGCCGCGGTCCACGATCAGGAAGCCGAATTTGAGCACTCACACTCCCGAGGGGATCACCAACCCGCCGATCGACGAATTGCTCACCAGGGTCGATTCGAAGTACCGGCTGGTGCTGTTCGCTGCGAAGCGTGCCCGGCAGATCAACGCCTACTACAGCCAGCTCGGTGAGGGCCTGCTGGAGAACGTCGGACCGCTGGTCGACATCGGCATCCAGGAGAAGCCGCTGTCGATCGCGCTGCGCGAGGTGAACGCCGGCGTCCTGGAGTGCACGGAGATCGATCCGGAGGCCGAGGCGGCCGCCCGTGCGGAGGCGTCCGCCGACCCGGACTTCTCGCTGGACCCGTTCGGCACTGACGACCTGGGCTGAGCCCCGCCGTCGATGAGCCGGATCGTCCTCGGCGTGGCCGGAGGCATCGCCGCCTACAAGTCGTGCCTGCTGCTGCGCCGGTTCACCGAGGCCGGCCACGCGGTGCAGGTGGTGCCCACCTCCACCGCGCTCGCCTTCGTCGGCGAGACCACCTGGGCGGCGCTGTCCGGACGTCCGGTGCACACGTCCGTCCTGGCCGACGCCCAGGAGGTGAACCACGTCCGGCTCGGCCGCGAGGCCGACCTGGTGGTCGTCGCCCCGGCCACCGCTGACCTGCTCGCTCGCGCGGCGTCCGGGCGGGCGGACGACCTGCTCACGAACGTCCTGCTGACCGCGACCTGCCCGGTGGTGATAGCCCCGGCGATGCACACCGAGATGTGGCTGCACCCCGCCACCCAGGCGAACGTCGCGACGCTGCGCTCCCGCGGCGTGGTGGTGCTCCGCCCGGCGGAGGGCCGGCTGACCGGGGCGGACTCGGGCCCGGGGCGCCTGCCCGAGCCGGAGGACATCGAGGCTTCCGCGCTCGCCGCCCTCGCCGACGTCGAGGCGGCACGGCGGATGGCTACCCAGGACCTCGCCGGGAAGAGGGTCGTGATCAGCGCCGGCGGCACCCGCGAGGCGCTGGACCCGGTGCGCTTCGTCGGCAACTCGTCGTCGGGCCGGATGGGGGTCGCGCTGGCGCGGGCCGCCGTCCAGCGCGGAGCGGACGTCACCCTCGTGGCCGCCAACCTCGCCATCGAGCCGCCGGCGGCCGTCGACGTCGTGCCGGTGGTCTCGACCGCCGACCTGGCCGCGGCGATGGACCGGCTCGCGCCGTCCGCTGACGTGGTGGTGATGGCGGCCGCGCCGGCCGACTACACGCCCGTCCACCCGAGCGCGACCAAGCTGAAGAAGTCCGGTGACGCCGGGCTGACCATGGAGTTCACCCAGACCACCGACGTCCTGGCCGGCCTCGCCGCAGCCCGCCGTCCCGGCCAGGTGGTGGTCGGCTTCGCTGCGGAGACCGCGGCGGACGAGGCGGAGCTGGTGGAACTCGGCACCGCGAAGCTCGCCCGCAAGGGCTGTCAGTTGCTGGTGCTGAACAATGTCTCCGGCGGCGCCGTGTTCGGTGCCGCGGACAACCAGGTGCTGCTGCTCACCGCGTCCGGGGTCGCCGGACGGGCGGCCGGCGCCAAGACGTCGGTGGCGCATGCGATCCTTGACGCCGCCTGCACCGTCGATGAGAGGAACCCCGAGTGAGTCGGCTGTTCACGTCCGAATCCGTCACCGAGGGCCACCCGGACAAGGTCGCCGACGCCATCTCCGATGCCGTCCTTGACGAGTTGCTCGGCAAGGACCCCAAGTCCAGGGTGGCCGTGGAGACTCTGGTCACGACCGGGACGGTGGTGGTCGCCGGCGAGGTGACCACCAAGGCCTACGCGGACGTGGCGAAACTGGCGCGCAAGCGGATCCGGAAGATCGGCTACGACTCGTCGGAGAAGAGCTTCGACTACCGCTCGTGCGGTGTCCTGGTGTCGATCGGCACGCAGTCGCCGGACATCGCCCAGGGCGTCAACCACGCCGAGGAGGAGCGGGCCGAGGGCTCGGTCGACTTCCTCGACGCACAGGGCGCCGGCGACCAGGGCCTGATGTTCGGCTACGCCTGCACCGACACGCCCACGCTGATGCCGTTGCCGATCGACATCGCGCACCGGCTGGCGGAGCGGCTGGCCGAGGTGCGCAAGGACGGCGAGGTCGACTTCCTGCTGCCGGACGGCAAGACCCAGGTGACCATCGAGTACGACGGTGACCGTGCCGTGCGGGTGGACACCGTGGTGGTCTCCACCCAGCACGTGGAGGCGGTCAGCCACGCCACGATCACCGCCGAGGTGCGCCGCCGGGTGGTCGAGCCGGTGCTGGCCCGCTACGAGATCGCCTCGGACGGGCTGAAGACCTACGTGAACCCGACCGGCAAGTTCGTGATCGGCGGGCCGATGGGCGACGCGGGCGTGACCGGCCGGAAGATCATCGTGGACACCTACGGCGGCATGGCCCGTCACGGCGGTGGGGCGTTCTCCGGCAAGGACCCCTCGAAGGTGGACCGTTCAGCGGCCTACGCGATGCGCTGGGTGGCGAAGAACGTCGTGGCGGCAGGGCTGGCCGAGC
>DAINOM010000199.1:0-5886 GCA_036735445.1 Propionicimonas sp. | reverse complement strand
GACCGTGATGTCGAACAGGTAGCGGTCGTAGCGGTAGCAGTGGTCGCCGAACTCGACGGGGGAGCCGGCGGAGTCGTAGGCGCGGCGGGACATCGTCAGCACCGGGTCGTTCTTGTCCAGGCCGAGCAGCTTGCGCTCCCTCGGCTCCGAGGGCCGCGCGCCGATGGTCTGGTGGGCGACCGCGGGCACCACGCCACGGGCCCGCATCACGTTGTACAGCCCCTGGCTGGCCAGTGCGTCCAGGTCGAGGTCGGCCCACATCGGCGGCAGCCAGTTGCGCAGCACCGACATCGGCCCCTCCTGGACCGACCGCAGCCGCTCCAGGTAGACCAGCGGGGTCTCCGGGTCCAGGCCGAGGATCTGCGACGCCCGCTGGTCGACGAAGTCGGTGTTGAACTCCAGCACCTCGGTCAGCGGCTCGCGGCCGTTGCGCTTGAGGTCGTCGTACAGGCTGGTCAGCTCGTTGCGCCGGTGGATCACCTCGTTGGCCACGGTGGTGCCGATGCCGCGGCGGCGGACGAGCAGGCCGCGCGTCACCAGCTCGACGATCGCGCGACGGACCGTCGGCCGGGACAGGTCCAGCCGGTCGGCGAGGGACAGTTCGTTCTCGAAGGCGTCGCCCGGCTTGAGCACTCCGGTGTCGATCGCCGCTGCGAGTTGCTCGGCCAACTGGTGGTACAGCGGGACGGGTGAGTTCCGGTCGATACTCACAGGGATCTGCGTCGCCATGAGCGCACGATAGCCGAAGGCGTGATGCATTGATAGCGTAAACGCCGGTTGCCTGAATAGGCTAATGTCCTAACAAAGCTTGACACCTCCGGAGCGCGCTGCGAGACTGGGAGCCCGGGACGTAGCCAGCGCCGCAGAAGTCGAAGGATCTGATCCATGGGTGACACCTACGAGGTCGTGTGCATCGGCCGTGTCGGCGTGGACATCTATCCCACCCAGATCGGCGTCCCGCTCGAAGAGGTCACCACCTTCGGCAAGTTCCTCGGAGGCAGCGCGACCAACGTGTCCGTCGCCGCCGCCCGCTACGGCCGCAGGTCCGCGATCATCACGAAGACCGGCAACGACCCGTTCGGCCGGTTCGTCCGCGCCAAGCTGTCCGACCTCGGCGTCGCCACCGACTTCGTCGGCACCGACCCCTGGCTGCCGACCCCGGTGACCTTCTGCGAGATCTTCCCGCCGGACGACTTCCCGCTGTACTTCTACCGCTACCCCCAGGCGCCCGACCTGCGGATCGAGGTCACCGACCTGCCGCTGCACGAGATCGCGGACGCCGGGGTCTACTGGTCCACGCTGACCGGGCTCTCCGCCGAGCCGAGCCGGCAGTCGCACCTGGCGGCCTGGCGCGTCCGGGACCGGCGGCCGCTGACCATCCTCGACCTCGACTACCGGCCGATGTTCTGGAAGACCGAGGCCGAGGCGACCCGGCACGCCGAGGTCGCCCTCTCCCACTGCACGGTCGCGATCGGCAACCGCGAGGAGTGCCGCGTCGCCGTCGGCGAGACCGAGCCGGTCCGGGCGGCGAAGGCGCTCCTGGAGCGGGGGATCGAACTCGCGATCGTGAAGCAGGGCCCCAAGGGCGTGCTGGCGATGACCGCGGACGAGACCGTGGAGGTGCCACCGGTCACCGTCCGCGTGGTCAACGGGCTCGGCGCGGGCGACTCGTTCGGCGGCGCCGTCTGCCACGGGCTGCTCAGCGGCTGGGGTCTGGAGAAGGTGCTGCGGTTCGCGAACGCTGCCGGCGCGCTTGTCGCCTCCCGGCTGGAGTGTTCGACGGCGATGCCCACGCAGGCCGAGGTGGAGGCACTGCTGGAGGAGGCCGGACGATGAGCACCCCCATGACCCACATCGACGCGGCGGCACTGACCAGGCGGCGGGCCTCCGATCCCGGCGCGATCACCAGGGCCTGGAAGGACCGCCGCCGCTCCGAGCGGCCCGCGGACGGGCGACTGCTGATCGTCGCGGCCGACCATCCCGCCCGCGGCGCGCTCGGCGTCCGGGACAACGCGCACGCGATGGCCTCCCGGGCCGACCTGCTGGAGCGGCTCGCGGTCGCCCTGCGCCGTCCCGGTGTGGACGGAGTGCTGGGCACGGCCGACATCCTCGAGGACCTGCTGCTCTCGGGGCTGCTCGAGGGCAAGGTCGTGATCGGGTCGATGAACCGCGGCGGCCTGCAGGGCGCCGAGTTCGAGTTCGACGACCGCTGGACGGGCTACGACGCCGACACCCTCGCTGCCAACGGCCTGGACGGCGGCAAGATGCTCACCCGGATCTGCCTCGAGGACGAGGACACCGCCCGCGTGCTGGAGTCCACCGGCACCGCGGTGACCGCTCTGGCCCGGCGTGGCCTGATGGCCATGGTCGAGCCGTTCCTGTCCGTCCGCGTCGCGCCCGACCAGGTGCGCAACGTGCTCGACCCCGACTCGGTGATCAGGTCGATCCAGATCGCGGCCGGTCTCGGCGCCACCAGCGCGCACACGTGGCTCAAGCTGCCCGTGGTCGCCGACATGCACCGGGTGCTCGACTCCACGACGCTGCCCAGCCTGCTGCTGGGCGGCGACCCGGTCGGCGACCCCGACCAGATCTACCGGCAGTGGGCGGACGCGCTCGAGCACCCGACCGCGGTCGGGCTCGTGATCGGCCGGGCCCTGCTCTACCCGGCGGACAACGACGTGGCCAAGGCCGTCGACATCGCCGCCGGTCTCGTCCATCAGCAAGCGACCCAGGTGGGAGTGGCATGAGCCAGTGGGTGTACCCGGCGGGGACCACCGCCGACACGGAGTACGACGCCCGGGTGCTGCCCGGCACGGTCGAGGGCTGGGCCCACACCGGCCTCCAGGTCGCCGACCTGGCGGTGGGGGAGAGCCGGACGGTCGAGACCCACGGTCTGGAGTACATTGTCGTACCCTTGCGCGGCGCGGCGACGGTCGAGGTGGCCGGACAGTCCTACGAGCTGGCCGGACGCCCGGACGTGTTCAGCGCCGCCACCGACGTCCTCTACGTCCCCCGTGACGCCGGCTTCACCCTGACCAGCACCACCGGCGGCCGCTACGCCCTGTGCTCCGCGACCGCGCGCACCGCGCTCCCGGTGGCCCACCTGCCCGCGTCCGCCGTGCCGGACGAACTGCGCGGCGCCGGGACGGCCAGCCGCCGCGTCCGCAACTTCGGGACGCCGGGCGTGCTCGACGCCGACTCGATCATCGCCTGCGAGGTGATCACCCCCGCCGGCAACTGGTCGAGCTATCCGCCGCACAAGCACGACGAGGAGCGTGACGGCGTCGAGACCTCGCTGGAGGAGATCTACTACTTCGAGCTCCGCACCGAGCCGGGTGCCCCGGCGGCGGGCGACGCGTTCGGCTACCAGCGGGTGTACGGCACCGATGACCGTCCGATCGACGTGCTCGCCGAGGTGCGCTCCCGCGACGTGGTGCTGGTGCCGCACGGCTGGCACGGCCCGGCGATGGCCCCGCCCGGGTATGACATGTACTACCTGAACGTCATGGCCGGCCCGGGGGAGACTCGGGCATGGCTGATCTGTGACGACCCCGCCCACGCCTGGGTGCGGCAGACCTGGGCGGGCCAGGCCGTCGACCCGCGACTGGCGACAACCGAATAGCCCCAACCGACCGCGCCCTGCGCACCCTCGTGGCGGCGCGGGCCACCAGACGGGCCCGATCGGCCCACACAGAGAGGAACACCAGATGTCGTTGACCAATGAGGCCGCCCCGGCCGCCACCCAGAGCGCCGCCACGCTGAAGCGGCTGCGCTACCTGGTGGACAACGAGTGGCGTGAGTCGAGGACCGGCACCTACATGCCGGTGATGAACCCGTCCACCGGCGAGCAGATCGCCGAAGCGCCGTGCTGCACGCAGGAGGAGGTCGACTCGGCCGTCGCCGCCGCCGCGCGGGCCTACCCGGCGTGGCGCGACACCCCGGTACCGCAGCGGATCCAGCTGATGTTCCGGTTCAAGGCACTGCTGGACGAGCACCTGGACGAGCTGAGCACCCTGCTGGCCACCGAGATGGGCAAGGTCCTCTCCGAGGCCCGCGGCGACGTGCTGAAGGCGATCGAGGTCGTGGAGTGTGCGTGTTCGACGCACTACCTGATGCAGGGCGACACCACGATGAACATCTCCAAGGGCTATGACACCGTCTCCTACCGGGAGCCGCTGGGCGTGTTCGTGGGCATCGCGCCGTACAACTTCCCGGCGATGATCCCGATGGGCTGGATGCTGCCGTTCGCGATCACCACCGGCAACACCTTCGTGCTGAAGGCCGCCTCGATGGTGCCGCAGACCTCGATGCGGATGATGGAACTGCTGGTCGAGGCCGGTCTGCCCAAGGGCGTCGCCAACCTGGTCACCTGCTCCCGCGTCGAGGCCGACAGCCTGCTCGTGCACCCGGACGTCCGGGGGATCAGCTTCGTCGGCTCCACCTCGGTGGGCAAGCACATCTACCAGGTGGCCGCGGGTGCGGGGAAGCGCGTCCAGGCCCTCACCGAGGCCAAGAACCACGCCCTCATCCTCGAGGACGCCGTGCTGGAGCGTTCGGTGGCCGGCATCGTCAACTCGACCTACGGCTGCGCGGGTCAGCGCTGCATGGCGCTGCCGGTGGTCTGCGTCCAGGACTCGGTCGCCGACCAGGTGGTGGAGATGCTGGCCGCGAAGGCCGCCGAGCTGAAGCTGGGCCCGGCCTACCTGCCGGAGAGCCAGCTCGGCCCGGTGATCACCGCCAAGCACCGCGAGTGGGTGGCGTCGTGCATCCAGCGTGGCGTGGACGAGGGCGGCGACCTGGTGCTGGACGGCCGGGACGTGAGCGTCGACGGCTACGAGGGCGGCTACTACGTCGGCCCGACGATCCTCGACCGGGTGGGCGCGGACAACTGGGCCGGCACCTACGAGATCTTCGGCCCGGTGACCTCGATCAAGCGGGTGAAGGACTTCGAGGAGGGGATCGGGATCATGAACGCCAACCCGTTCGCCAACGGGTCCTGCATCTACACCAGCTCCGGCCACCATGCGCGCGAGTTCGCCAAGCGCACCCACGCCGGCATGGTGGGCGTGAACGTGGGCATCCCGGTGCCGTTCTCGACGTTCCCGTTCACCGGCCACAAGGACTCGTTCTTCGGCGACCTGCACGCGATGGGCAAGGACGGCGTCGCGTTCTTCACCGAGACCAAGGCGGTCACCACCACCTGGTTCACCGAGGAGCACCGGCACCAGAAGGTCGGCACCTGGGACGGCATGACGACCCGCCACTGACCCTTCCTGGCGGAAAACGGGGACAGACCCCTTTTCCACCACCCGCCCGGGTGGTGGAAAAGGGGTCTGTCCCCGTTTTCCGCCGTCTGCCGCGGGCCGGCCACCCCGGCCGAACTCATGACGTCTTGGTTTGGCAAAATGTACTAACAATCTCACCTAATGACTTGTTGACAGCACAAACCTGCGGCAATAGGCTCGAACCGGCAGGGCGGGAGCTCCGCCACTCGGAGTGAAGGTAACCAATGATGGCCACCCGCGAACCACGTACTGTCCGCTGACCGGGCAGGACTGCGAGCCCCTCCGAGCCTCCTCAGCACCCGAAAGGAACTCAACTCATGGCGTCCAAAGCCGTCAACCCCGACCCGCGGTACAGCAAGCTGACGATCGGTGTCTGTCCGGACCAGTGGGGCGTGTGGTTCCCCTACGACGAGAAGCAGGTCCCGTGGGACATCGCCCTCGCCGAGATGGCCGAGGCGGGCTTCTCGATCATGGAGACCGGTCCCCACGGCTACTTCCCGACCAACCCGAAGCTGCTCAAGGCCGTGATGGACTCCTACGGTTTCAAGGTCGTCGCCGGCACCGGCTGGGGCATCCTGCACAAGGCCGAGGCCTGGGCCGA
>DAINOM010000198.1:0-5952 GCA_036735445.1 Propionicimonas sp. | reverse complement strand
AGTCGGCGTGCGGGGCGAAGAAGCCGATGGTGTTGTAGCCCCAGTAGTTGCGCAGCCCGCGCTCGACCAGGTGGGCGTCGTGGACGAACTGGTGCACCGGCATCAGCTCGATCGCGGTCACGCCGAGGTCGGTCAGGTGCTTCACCACCGCCGGGTGGGCGACGCCGGCGTAGGTGCCGCGCAGGCTGTCCGGGACATCCGGGTGCAGCTCGGTGAGGCCCTTCACGTGCGCCTCGTAGATCAGGCTCTCGTTGTAGGGGATGTTGAGCGTGCGGTCCCCCGTCCAGTCGAAGAAGGGGTTGACGACGACGCCGAGCACCATCCGTCCGGCGGAGTCCTCGTCGTTGCGGGAGTTCTCGTCGCCGAAGGTGTAGCCGAACAGAGCCTGGTCCCACTGGATCCGGCCGTCGACGGCCTTCGCGTAGGGGTCGAGGAGCAGCTTGGTGGGGTTGCAGCGCAGGCCGTTGGCCGGGTCGTACGTGCCGTGGACGCGGTAGCCGTAGCGCTGTCCGGGGTCGACCTGGGGCAGGTAGCCGTGCCAGACGTAGGCGTCCACCTCGGTGAGGTCGACCCTGGTCTCGTTGTGGAACTCGTCGAAGAGGCACAGCTCGACGCGCTCGGCGACTTCGCTGAACAGCGCGAAGTTCGTGCCCCGTCCGTCGTAGGTCGCGCCCAGCGGGTACGGCGATCCCGGCCAGACCTGCATGATGGTTTCCCTCCTGTTGTCTGGTCACGCCAGACTAGCCACCCGTCGTCCCCACGTCGTGGGCCGGGTGCCGGTAGCGTTGCCCCGTGGCGGCGACCGGTGAACTCCTGAGCGTGATCGCCCGTGCGGTCCTGGACGCACTGTCCCCGCGCCGGACGGGCACCGCCCGGCGGACCGGCAGTACCCCGCCCCGGCGGGGCGAAAACGCCGCCGCCGACGGCTATCCGGGCGACTTCACCGGACGCACGGAGCTGGTCTATGCGCCGCAGCCGGGCCGGCTCGCGGACCCCGGCGAGGTGGTCTGGACGTGGGTGCCGTACGAGGAGGACCACAGCAAGGGCAAGGACCGGCCCGTGCTGGTGATCGGCCGGGACGGACGATGGCTGCTCGCCGTGCCGATGACCAGCAAGGACCACGACCGGGACGCCGCCCAGGAGGCGAGCGAGGGCCGCTACTGGGTGGAGATCGGCAGCGGCCCGTGGGACTCGCAGGGCCGCGTCAGTGAGGTGCGGGTGGACCGGATCGTCCGCGTCGACCCCGATCAGGTACGCCGGATCTCCGAGCGGGTCAGCCCCGAGGTCTTCGAACTCGTCGCCCGGGAGGTCCGGCGGCACTGGTGAACGGGAATGGGACCTGTCCCCGAGTTGCCCTCAGCTGACTGCCACGTTAGCCGGCATATGCGGGCAGTTTCGGGCCTGGTATGCCGGAGAAGCTGGCAGTCACCGCAGTCGGCCTCATCAACCGGCCCGATAACCCTGGGAACCTGGCAGGATGCGCGCGAACTGGCCCGCGCACCCGACTGGCATCGGGAGTTGCACGATCCGGTCGGATTCGCGGTCGGCCGGCCCTTGCGGGAGTAGCCTGAAGCCTGAAGTTCCGCCCCGCGAAGGGAAGCCGGTGCGAATCCGGCGCTGACGCGCAACCGTGAGCCGACCTGGTCGGCGAGTCGGGATACTCCGTGTGGTGGATGGGCCTTTGACCGCTGTCGCGAACGCACGGGAAGGCGGGCAACCGTCATCCCGAGCAGCAGCAGGAGGATGACGAGAGATGATCCACCCCGCTCCCTACGAAGCCCCCGATTGGTGCGGCGAGGATGCCGCCGACGAGGCGCACCCCTTCACCGCCGTCGAGCTCGAGTGTGCCTGGGCCGAATGGTCGGGCTACTCCCCCGTGCTGGCCGACGTCATGCTCATGCTCGCCCGCACGGGCCTGCGCTGGGGCGAGGCTCGAGCCGTGACCGTGGCGGACGTGGGTGGCGAGGGCCTCATCGTGGACAAGTCCGCCGGGGAAGGTCGGGCAGCGCACCCCCTGCCCGGCTCACTGGCGCGGATCGTGCCGCTGGCGCCGCGCGTCCGTCCGCTCGTGCGGCGGCTGGCGGTCGGCAGGGACGCGGACGAGTTGCTGTTCACCACCAGTCTCGGTGCACCCCTGCGCCGCGCGGCGGTGCTGCGTCGGCTGCACTGGGAGGAGACCGGCCGCGGTCGGAACCTGGACGACCTGCGGCACACCGCCGCATCCCTGTGGCTGGCCGAGGGCGTCGCACCGTCCGTGGTGCGGGACTGGCTCGGCACGGCGCGCCTCGCGGCCTGAACGCCCTTTGACGACGGTCGGGCCAAGCGCACCCCAACGTCATCCCGGCGAACGCCGGGATCCCCGCAACCCGCCCGGCAACGCACCTGCAGGGATCCCGGGTCACGCCCGGGATGACGACGGTCGGGCCAAGGCGCAACCACTCACGTCAGCCGGCGAACGCCGGGCGCTCCGTCGCCCGGCCGGCAACGTCGGTAGGAGCTACCGGACGTTCAGGCCGCCCACCAGGACGCAGCGGCGGCGACGGGCGAAGGTGCGGGCCGAGGTGAGGCCCTCACCGGTGGGGCCGGCGATGGTGAACGAGCAGAAACCCTCGCCGCCGATGCCGATGCCGGCGTAGGACGGGCCGTTCTTCACGAAGATCGTGGTCTGGATCCGCTTGGCCATCCTGGTCAGGGCGTTCACGTCCGTGGAGTGCATGATCGCGGTGTGCCGGTTGCCGTGCTCGGCGATCACGGCCATGTCGATGGCCTCCGCCACGTCCTTCGCCCGGACCACCGGCAGCACCGGCATCATCAACTCCACCCGCACGAACGGGTGCTCGAACGGCACCTCGGCGATGATCAGCCGGACGCCGGCCGGCGGCTCGACCCCGATCGCCCTCAGGATCAGCGCGGCGTCCTTGCCCACCCAGTCGGTGACCGCGTGGCGTCCGTTGACGACCAGGGCCTCCAGCTTCGCGATCAGCTCCGGGTCGCGCAGCTCGTAGGCGCCGTGCTTCGTCATCTCGAACTTCAGCAGGTCGGCCACACAGCTGACCGCGATCACTTCCTTCTCTGCCGTGCACGGCAGGTTGTTGTCGAAGCTGGCGCCGTCCACGATGTGCTTCGCCGCCTTCTCGATCTCCGCGGTCGCGTCCACCACGCACGGCGGGTTGCCCGCCCCGGCACCGATCGCCTTCTTCCCGCTGGACAGCACGGCCTTGACGATCGCCGGCCCGCCCGTGGCCACCAGCAACCGGACCAGCTTGTGCTGCATCATCGCGTTCGTGTTCTCGATGGACGGCTCCGCCACCGTCACCACCAGGTTCGGCGGCGCCCCGACCTCGGCCAGCGCCCGGTTGATCTCGCGGATCAGCCAGTGGGTGATCCGGGTCGCCCTCGGGTGCGGACTGAACACCACCGCGTTGCCCGCCGCCAGCATGCCGATGCTGTTGTTGATCACGGTCTCGGTCGGGTTGGTGGTGGGCGTGATCGCCCCGATCACCCCGAACGGCGAGATCTCGACGGTGGTCAGGCCGTCGTCGCCCGACCAAGCCTCCGTGGTCAGGTCCTCGGTGCCGGGCGTCAGTTCGGCCACCGCGCGGTTCTTCGCGATCTTGTCCGCCACATTGCCCATGCCGGTCTCCTCGACCGCGCCCGTGGCCATGCGCTCCAGGTTCTCGGGCACCAGCGCGACGTCCCGGACCGCCTTCACGAACCGCGCGCGGTCCTTCATCGAGCAGTCCAGGTACTGCCGCCACGCGGTGTCGGCGGCGGTGACCGCGGAGTCCATGTCGGGGAAGATGCCGTCGGACGGGGTCTCTGTCGGCTCGGCCATCCCCGGTCGGGCCGCGACTTCGCGGACGACCTTCTCGACGACCCTGCGGACGACCTCGGGGCTGATGCTGGTCATATCCTTCTCGCTTCCTTGGTCACGCGGCGTCCGGGGATCCCGGCGTGCGCCGGGATGACGACGGGCGGGCTTGTGCGATCGAGAGTGCGTGGGTGACGATCTCGACGTCCTCGGCGACCGTGCCACCGGAGACACCGATGCCGCCGGCGATGCGGCCGTCGACGAAGACCGGCAGGCCGCCGCCGAACACCACCACCCGGCCGGCGTTCGAGTTCTGGATGCCGTGCAGGTCGCCGGACGGCGTGGACGCGTCCTTGAGCGCAGCCGTCGGCAGCATGAACGCCGCGGACGTGAACGCCTTGTTGGTCGCGATGTCGATGCTGCCGAGCAGGGAGTCGGCCATGCGGTGCAGCAGGATGAGGTTGCCACCCGCGTCCACGCCGGCGAACACGATCGGGACACCGAGTTCCGCGGCCTTCGCCTCAGCGGCTTCGGCCATGCACTTGAGCGTGGCCAGGTCGTAGGTGGTCAGGTCCTGGGGGGTGCTGCGGGGATCCCGGCGTTCGCCGGGATGACCTGAAGGGGGGGCGGGCTGGCCTGGGGAGGGGTCGGGATGACCTGGGGAAGGGGCGGGGTGACCTGGGGAAGGGGCGGGCTGGCCGAGCGCCCTCGCCACGGCCGCGCGCACCAGCTGTTCGACCCGGGCGACGTCGTAGTGGTGCTCGGTGAGCCGGGCGAGGGCGTACAGGGTGTCGGACAGGCGGTTCAGGTACGTGATGAGCTCCGGACGCACCTCGCGGGTCTCGGCCATGGTCAGCACCCGGCGCTCGGCCCGGCGGGTCACCGTCCGCGCCTTGTGCAGCGCCGCGGACGGGATGTCGCGGCCCGGCACCACGAACGCGCGCTGCGGGCCGGTGACCTCCAGGCACATGTCGATCAGGCCCTCGAGGTCGGTGATGTCCGCGGCGCCGATCGTGTTGTCGAGGATCGCGCGACCCTTCTCGTCGCTGGCCAGCTCGGCGGCGAGCACGAACAGCCGCTGCTGGATGCCGTGCAGCGTCTCCCGCACGGACTCGTCCATGGCTACGGCCTTCGCCTCGCCGATGGCGGCGTTGGCCTCGTCCACCGTGCCGTAACCCTCGACCGCAGGGTCCTGCTTGGGCACGCGCGAGCCACCGAAGAGGCCGGTGGAACCGGCGTCGCCGGTGCGCGTGTAGACGTTCGGCATGACTACCGCGCACCGATCTCCACCGCGTCGACGATGCCGACGATGGTCGCGTCGATGGGCGAGTCCGGACGGGCGGAGACCCGCGCGGAGCTGCCGCCGGTGACGATCACCGTCGCGCCCACGCCGGCACCGACCGTGTCCACGGCCACCTGCGGCATGCCGATGTACTCGTCCTCGATGTCGATCCGGTGGACCACCAGCAGCTTGAACCCGACGAGCCGCTCGTCCTTGCTCGTCGAGACGACCGTGCCGCGAACCTTGGCAAGGAACATGTCATACCTCCCGTGTGATCCGGATGGAGCGGGTTGCGGCCGCGTCCCGCGCGGCGGCGGTGACCAGCGCCTGCGCGCCGATCCGCAGTTCGATCCCGGACGGCAGCTGCTGCACCACCTGCTGGCTGATCAGGTCCTGCGCACAGACCACCGTCCCTGGTCCCCGAGTTGGCCGAGGGCCCGGTGAACGGTGGGACCCGTCCCCTTCGTTCGCCATCGCGGCCGGATCGGCCAGCGCGGCCACGAGTCCGGCGACCGAGGTGCCGAGGGCTGCGACCAGGGGGGCGCGGCGCTCGGCGTCCCTGCGCTCCCACGCGGCCAGTGCCGTCCGGGCGATGAACCGCGACTCGGTCAGCCGGACGCCGAACGACGCCAGCGCGGCCAGGTTGCCGCGGAGCAGGTCGGCGTACGCCGGCGGCATGTGCGGGAACCACGCCTGCTTGGCCGTGCCGTCCGGGCAGATCGCGGTCCGCGAGGCCACCACCAGCCGGTTGCTCATGATGAACTCGCTGAACAGGTTGCTGGCCAGGCAGTCGGCCAGGCCGTGGGCGACCTTCGCCGCGATGTTGGACGTCAGCGTGGGCGCGATCAGCATGTCGTGC
>DAINOM010000197.1:0-5962 GCA_036735445.1 Propionicimonas sp. | reverse complement strand
GGGTCACGCGCGAGCACCAGCCCCACCGTGTCAGAACTCGCCTCGGCCAACGCGCGCGCAGCATTCGAGGGGGCCCAGCCCATCTCATCGGCAACTTCCAGAACCCGGGCCCTGGTCTCCTCAGACACCCCCGGGCGACCATTCAGCGCGAAGGACACCGCACCGATCGACACACCCGCACGGTCCGCGATGTCACTGATCGTCACACGACCCAACCGACGTCGCTTCACTGGCACCGAAGAAGCTTAGCCCGGCAGGCCTGTGCCGTCGGCGACGACCAGCCACATGGCCTCCCCCAAGCCAGACGGTGGGCAGATGGGTCACGTCCATCCCCGAGGTGGGTCATGCCAGTGAACTTGCGGAGCGGAACGACATCACGACAGACACCCACTTGCCAGTGCCTAGGGCTGTGTCGGAGCGACCGCCCAATCACGAGATCCGACCGCCCCGGGAGATCACCAGTCACTGGATCCGCGCGGCACCCCAAGATCATCATCTATCAGGAAACTCTCGCGATCGCGCAGGATCACAGCTTCCCGCACCCCCTCGGCGCGAAGGGAATCGGCGACACTTCGTGCTACTTTGATACCGGCGTCGTTAAGAAGCCCATCATGTACTCCAATGACAGTATCTGGAGTGCATTCCCGCACATACCGAATGAGGTCGGTGGCCCGCAGCCACGGCGCGTCAATCGGGGTGACGAGTGTGTTGACATGTCTTGGTGGACGCGGATGTTCATCACCCGTGATGAGTACTCTGTCTTCGACCAAGTAAGCTCGATTCTCCGGACCGGGAATGGTCGGATGAACCTCAGCGTGACGATCGCCGCACACCTCGACCTGCACGGATCCGACCGTGAACCTCGCACCTCGAACTGCTTCACGCAACAGTTCGCCGCCGGCCGCGCCCCGAAAGTCAGCGATCAGATCACCCGGCACCCATACCGGAATCTCATGACTCAACGCATCCCGGAGGACCGCGTGGTCCGCGTGGTCAAAGTGCCCGTGGGTGATAAGCACAGCGCTCACGCCGCCGAGTGAGGGCGGGGCCCTCAGCCCGCCCGGAGCGCCCACTCCTTCCAGCGGCGCGCCGGACCTGCCAGGTCGTCACTCGTCCGGGTCTCGACGGCCCGGTTAGCGTTGCTGGGCCGCCCTCCAACCGTCCGGGGTGGTGATCAGGAGTCGGGCTCGCGTGGTCGCCGGACCGGAGATGATGTCGAGCAGGGCAGCGGCGGCGTTGTCCATCGGGAGCGTGGGCAGTCCGGGGACCGTACCAACCTCGGCAAGTGGTTTGATCGCCGCGGGCAGGGCCGGGGCGTCCTTGAGGTTGACGGGGTACGCGATCGTCCAGTCCAGGTCGGTGGTCTGGAGGACGCGGTCTGCGGCCGCCTTGTCGGCGAGGAACCCGGCCAGCACCGTCCGGTAGATGAGGCGGGCGAAGCCGGACGCTTTCGCCGCAGTGTCACCGGCGCCGATACTGACACCAGCAGGACCCGCTTCACGCCGGCCCTCTCGACCGCCGAGATGATGGCGGGCAGGGTGCGCTGCATGAACGATGCGTCCCGGGTCGAGCCGGTGATGGACACCAGCACAGCGTCGGCGCCTTCGGCGGCGTCGGCGAGCCGGTCGACGTCCTCGGCGGCACCTTCAGCGATCGTGATCCCGGGGCCGGCCGGGACGGCGCGCGTACGCGACGACCTGGTGACCGGCGGCCGAGGCCAGCCGGGTGAACCGGGAGCCGACGTGGCCGGTTGCCCCGAGGACGACGATCTTCATGCTGGTTCTCCCTGGTCAGGACTGATTGGTGAGGTGCGCGGCCCGTCGGGTGGATCGAGGGGGTCTAGCCGTTGGCCGAGGGCACCCTCGAGCGCCGCGACGCACAGGTCGACCACACCTTCGCGTGGGACGTCGGGGGAGTCGACGCTCTGGCGGGCGACGAATTCGACGAACGCCAGCCAGCCACCAATCGCAAGCCGGGCCTGGGTGGTGTCCGGCAGGCCGGTCTGCTCGAGCAGCCATTGCATGTGGATGAGGTGGTTGGCGCGCGCGAGTTCGCGCACAGTCGGCACGGCAGAGGCCGGAGTGTACAGCTCACGGAGAGCGCCGCGGCTGGCGGCGAAGGCATCCAAGTAGGCGGTGAGTGCCCGGCGCAGATTGGCTCCCACTTCGAGGGCCGGATCCGGCTCGGTGGCCGCGAGCAACTGGTCGGCCTCCCTGTGCAGCACCGCAGCCAGCAGGGCCTCACGACCGGGGAAGTAGTGATACACCAGCGCACGGGTGACCCCCGCGTCCCGTGCGATCGCGATCGTCGACGCCCCGGCGACGCCGTCGCGCGCGAAGTGCTGGGCCGCCACCTCTACGATCTGGGCCGCCCGGACGTCGGGCGCCAACCGCTCACGGCCCTTACTGGACATATGTCAAATATAGGTTGGCGCTCCGGACGGGCGCAAATCGACCGGGGGGCCCCACGCCTCAGGACCCGGCGGGCTCGCCTGCGAGGTGGCCGGACGCGATGAAGCTGACGGCCTGCCGGATCGTGTCGGGAGCCCACAGCACCCGGAAGTGGTCAAGCCCGCGGGTGGTGAGCGTCGTGGCGCCCCGCCAGACCGCGGCCAGACGACTGGCCGAGTCCGGTGGGGCCTGGGCGTCGTCCGCGTCCTGGACAAACAGAGCATCAGGGAGCGGGATGCCCGACTCCAGCAGCCGCTGCGGGACGTCGTAGTCTTCCATGTCGAGCCCGAACCGTCGCCGGACGAATCGCTGGACCAGCCGAACCGTCCGCGGCCCCCAGCCCAGGCGTTCGGTCAGATAGTCGACCTGATCCCCGCCACTCACCGACGGCGAGATCAACACGACGCGCTCCGGGGACAACCCCTCGATGAGGCCCATGCAGGCCGCCATCGCGCCGGCGGAGTGCGCAACCACGCCGTACACCTCACCGACAGCGGCACTCACAGCTCGCACGCCGTCCACCAGATCCGCGATCGAGGACGCGTGGGAACCGTACCGTCCCGGCGCCGAATCTCCGTGGGACGGCGCATCCCACGCCACCACCCGCATTCCCGCGGCCACCAGCGGCTCCACATAGACACTCAACTGCTGCCACCACCCCGACCAGCCGTGAATCAGCAGGACGACCGGCCCGGATCCCCACGACAAGACGTTCAACGACCGGCCGGCGATGTCGACGCGGATCGGCTCACCCGGCGAAACCCCCCGGTCACGGCGCTGCGGCGACGGCGCTGGCGGGACCCGAAACCACACCTTCTGGGCCGCCACCGCCGCCACATGTGGCGCGACCCACTCCGCGACCCGGAACCCCACCCGGACTCCGGTGGGTGAACCGCCCAGGGCAGATACTCGCTGGCGTGCGGGACGCGCCTCAGCGGCCGCGTCCCCCGGTTCGGCCGCCGGCGCCATCCCGCGAGGCATCGCGCTCACATCGACTCCCACGAGCGTCCTTCCCCCAAGCCCGCCACAGGAGGCGCCTGGCGCCCCTATATTGTACATATGCAGAATAGCTCGGACGATGACACCGGCCGCAGCGAGGACTCCTTCGTCGACACCCACGGCGTGCGCGTCTTCTACTCCCGCTGGCAACCCGCCCACGCCAAGGCCGTCATCCAGCTCGCCCACGGCGTGGGTGAGCACACCGGCCGGTACGAACACGTGGGCCGAGCCCTGGCGTCGGCGGGCTACGAGGTCTGGGCAGACGACCACCACGGACACGGCCGCACCGGCCTGCACCAGCATCACGGCGATCACACCCGGCTGGGCCGCCTGGGGCCGGGCGGTGTCCGGGACGCCATCGGGTCGGTCCACGACTTCACCGGAGTGGTCAGGGCCGCCCGGCCCCACCTCCCACTCGTCCTCCTGGGACACTCGTGGGGTTCACTAATCGCCCAGATCATCGTCAACCTGCACCCGAGCGACTACGACGCCGTCGTGCTCACCGGCACTGCACACCGGACGCTACGGCACATGAACAGCGGGAACCTCAACACGAGGTACGACCGTCCCGGCGCGACCGGGCTGGAGTGGCTAAGCCGCGACCCCTCCGTCGCGCAGGCCTTTCTCGACGACCCGCTCACCACCGCGACACCCCTGATGAAGCTGTTCGGCCCAGTGGACGCCCTCAGGCTGCTCGGCCGACCGGCCCCGCGACTCGCCGACCACAATGACCTGCCCGTCCTGATCGCGGTCGGCTCCGAAGACCCCCTGGGAGGGGCGTCGTCCGCCCGCCACCTGGCCGCCGACTATCGCGATCGCTCCGGGCTCACCAGAGTCACCACCACGGTCTACCCGGGCGCACGCCACGAGGTCTTCAACGAAACCAACCGGGACGAGGTCATCACCGACCTGATCGCCTGGATCGACCGAGCGGTCGATATCCCGAACTGACCCTCGGATCGGGAAGCTGGCGATTCCAAAGCCGCTGCACCGGGTGGTCCCTTCCTCAGCGCTCTCGAGGGCCCGCGGGGCTCGGCCAATCCCTTGACGCAGTGAGCGCGGAAGCCTTGGTGGACAGCGATCAGCGAGCCGCTTCGATTCGCACCGCATGGCCGCCGACAATGGTCGCGGACGGCGGCAAGGCGGTGTACGGACCGCTGCTGGCGGGGCTGGGGGCCTCGGCGCTGGTCGTCGGCTCGGTCACCTGTGCCGCGGAGGCGGTGTCGCTGTTGCTGAGGGTCGTGGTCGGGCCGTGGGCCGACCGGCTGGGCCACCACTGGAGCTGGATGATCGCCGGGTACGCGGTGACCGCGGTGTGCATCTCCATGCTGGCCGTGGCCCCGCTCGCCGGAGCAGCTGGGCTGGGCATCGCGTCCACCCTGATCATCGTGGAGCGGGTCGGCAAGCCGGTGCGCAGCCCGTCCAAGACAGCCCTGCTGGCCCACGCGGCCGGCGCGGTCGGACGCGGTCGGACGCGGTCGCGGATTCGGGTGCACAAGACCCTCGACCTGGTCGGGGCGGTGACCGGACCGCTGCTGGTGGCCGTCGTTCTGTCCGCCACCGGGGCCTTATCGGCGGCGCTGCTGGTGCTGGCAGTGCCGGGGGCCGCGACCCTTGCGCTGCTGTGGTGGCTGCGCCACCGGGTACCCGACTCGTCGATCTACAACCCGGCGTCCGACCCCGCGTCCAACGACCCGGCGGGGCCACCCGGGGCGGGACCTGCGGACGGCGGGCGCGAGGATCGCGGGGGGCTGGTGGGCCACCGCCCTCGGCGGGGGGCTCCCGACCAGGTTCTTCGTCTACGCAGTATCGGTGGCACTGACCGCTGCGGGCCTGGTCTCGTACGGGATCATCTCGTTCCATCTGACCAGCTCGGGACTGGTGCCGCTGGCCATGGTCCCGGTCAGCTTCGCCACGGCGATGGCTTCCGGTGCGGTGGCGGCGCTGGCCAACGACTGGCTGTACGACCGGATCGGCCCGTCCGTGCTGCTCGCCCTGCCCCTCCTGGTCGCAGTGGTCTCTCCACTCGCGCTGGGCGAGCATCTGCGGTGGGTGCTGACCGGCATGCTCTGCTGGGGATTCGCCGCCGACCTGCAGGACTCGACCATCAAGGCGCTCGTCGTCGACCTCGTCCCGGCGTCCCGGCGGGCAACAGCCTACGGCGTGCCACAACAGGGTGGGCGGCAGCACCGCGGCGGCCTTCAACACGACCCGACCGGCTCGGCCACTGACGGGTGTATCCAACCCTGCCGAGTCGGGTGAGCGAGGCGTGTCCGGCCTTGACCATGGCTCGTCCGGGCCCGACCATCGTCGCGACGCCTTCAGTTCGACTTGGCAGAAGGATGGATTCTGCCGCACTTGGCGGCAGGTGCACGTCGAATGAGAGCGAGGGAACATGCACTACAGCGCCGGTACCTATGAGGCGTTCGCCCGGCCGCGCAAGCCGGCTGGCGTCGACAACAAGACCGCCTGGTTCGTCGGCTCGGGCCTGGCCGCCCTTTCGGGCGCGGCCT
>DAINOM010000196.1:0-6045 GCA_036735445.1 Propionicimonas sp. | reverse complement strand
GTGGGGATGTTCAGCCGCAGTGCGGCCAGCAGCATGCCCGGGGTGATCTTGTCGCAGTTGGAGATGCAGACCAGGGCGTCCGCGCAGTGCGCGTTCACCATGTACTCCACCGAGTCGGCGATCAGTTCGCGGCTGGGCAGCGAGTACAGCATGCCGCCGTGACCCATCGCGATGCCGTCGTCGACGGCGATGGTGTTGAACTCCCGGCCCACCCCGCCGGCCTCGGCGATCGCCCCGGCGACCAGTTGGCCCATGTCCTTGAGGTGGACGTGGCCGGGCACGAACTGGGTGAACGAGTTGGCGATCGCGACGATCGGCTTGCCGAAGTCGGACTCGACCAGGCCGGTCGCGCGCCACAGGGCGCGGGCTCCGGCCATGTTCCGGCCGTGGGTGGTGGTGCGGGAGCGCAGGGCGGGCATGAGGACCTCGATTCGACTACAGCCCAACCAGCGTAGTCCGCGCGCTATTGGCCGCCCAGCCGTCTCGGCCGGACCGCTCGGTCACCCCCTCGGGGGCTAACGGAGCGGCGCGCGGGGGGCTAGTCTCGAACAGTTCGGTTCTCCGTTGGCTGTGAGGGGTCATGGTGGCACGCGAGAGCAGGGGTGGTGTCGTCCGCCGCATCCTGGCCGGCAGCCTGCTGGTCGGTGCAGCGGTCTTCGGCAGCGCCGCGCCCGCGTCCGCCGACTGGCTCGACAGTGAGGACCGGCTCACCACCGGCGACGGGACGCGGCAGTGGCCGCAGGTCTCCGGCGAACGCGTCGTCTACGCCACCGGGTCCGACATCCGCGTCCAGGACCTCGGCACCGGCACCGACCGGCTGCTCACCCCCGACCATGCCGCCAGCGGCCGGCCGGCGATCTCGGGCGACCGGGTCGTGTGGCTGCAGACGGGCAGCGCGGCCGGATTCTGGTCCGCGAACCTCGCCACCGGTGAACGCCGCCGGCTGGACGTCCTCGCCGGCGAGGACATCGCCATCTCCGGCACGCGGGTCTGCTACACGCGGGCGGGCCGGATCCGGGTGCTGGACCTGGCCTCCGGCGCCGAGTCGGCCGTGTCTCCGGACGCGGTGAACGCCGGCCACTGCGACCTCTCCGGCAGCACGATCGTGTGGCAGGACGACCGGGCCGGCAACCAGGACATCTACACCCTCGACCTGACCACGGGCGTCGAGTCGCGGCTGACCAGCGATCCGGCGGTCCAGTCGCTCCCGCGCGTGGACGGGCGCATCGTCGTCTGGCAGGACGGCCGCGCGGACGCCACCGCCGTCCACGCCTACGACCTCGCTACCCGCACCGAGACCAGCCTGGCCGCGTCGGGCGCGCAGTCCGAGCCGGACGTGTCCGACGGCCGGGTGGTGTGGACGGACGAGCGTCACGGCCGCGGCAACGCCGAGATCTACCTGTTCGACCTCGCCGCCGGCGTGGAGGTCAGGGTCACCCAGGACGACGGCTGGAGCCACAGCCCCGCGATCTCCGGCGACCGGGTCGTGTACTCCGACGCCCGCGGTGCGGGCCACCAGCTCTACCTGCGGACGATCACCCCGCCGCAGCTGGCCGCGGCCCTGGACAGCAGCGGGCCGGCGCCGGTGGTCACCGGACGGCTGGTCGGCACGGGCGGCGCACCGGTGGTGGCGGCCACCGTCCGGCTGGAGGCGTCCGCGGACGGGGCGACCTGGCACGACGCGGACGCCGTCACGACCACGGCCGGCGACGGCAGCTACGAGTTCGCCGTCCCCGACGTTCCGGGCGCCGACTGGCTGCGGGTGCGGTTCGCCGGCCGCCAGGAGATCGCGCCGGCCGTGTCCGAGCCGGTCCGGATCGTCCGCTGACCCCCTCGCCGACGTGTCAGAGTCTGTGCCGGCGATAGACGGCTGAGGTTCTGACAAGTCGGCGAGGAGGTCGGGGACGGGCTCAGTCGGCAAGCAGCCGCCGGAGCAGCCGGTCGGCGGACGCGGCGGCCTCGTCCGGGTCGTCGGAGAGCGCGGCGAGCGCCGAGGCCAGGGTGTGCACGGCCAGCAGGCCGAGCGCGGTGTCCCGGTCGTCCTGCTCCGGACGTTCCGACCTTCCGTTCCGGCTGGCGACCAGTCCGGTGGCTGACCGCCACGACTGGGTGAGCAGCGGCATCAGCTGCTCCCGGGACTCCGGATGGCGCAGGGCGTACAGCGACACCTCCAGCGAGAGCAGCAGCATTGACCGCGCGTCCGGGTCGGGCGCGGCCACGGCGTAGGTCGCGGCCAGATCGGCGTCCGACTGCCGCGCGGACCAGGCGGCGTCCTCGGCGGCGAGCTGCCGGGTGATCTCGGCGAACAGCTCCTCCTTCGAGCCGAACTGCGAGTACAGCGCGCCCTTTGTGTACCCGGCCTCGGCGGCGATGTCGCCGACGGAGGCGCCCTCGAACCCGCGCTCGGCGAACACCTTCCGCGCGGCGGTGAGCAGGCTGGCGCGGGTGGCGTCCACCTTGGCGCGGCGACGCTGGTCGCCGGCCACACGGCCGAGCTCGGACGAGGCGTCCGCGATCTCCCGCGACGCCGCGCGCAGGCTGGTGGCCAGTTGGTCGCTGATCTCGGCGCCAGCCTCGGTCAGGCCCTCCTTGAGGGCCCGGCTGAGCATGGCGGTCGCGTTCGCCAGCGCCTGCGTCGCCGTGCCCAACTCCGCCGCCGCGTCGCCTACCGGGCGTCCCTTCGCGCTCATGCCTCCACCCTAGCGTACCGATCCGAATCCGACTTGCATACCGGTATGAATCTGATACCGTGCGGTATGTCACGACGGTATGGAGGAGCGATGAGAGAGCTGGAAGTGCTGCGGGTGCGGGGCCTCCGCAAGCAGTACGGGTCCGGGCGGAAGGCCGTGCAGGCCAATGCCGGTATCGACCTCGACGTCGCCCGGGGCGAGGTGGTCGGGCTGCTCGGCCACAACGGCGCGGGCAAGACCACGCTGGTGAACCAGGTGGTCGGCCTGGCCCGTCCGGACGCGGGCAGCGTCCGGCTGGCCGGAGTGGACGCGATCGCCCACCCCGAGAAGGCCCGTCGATTGGCGAGCGTGCAGGCCCAGGCCAACGTGCCGATCACGGGCCTCACCCCGCGGGTCGCGGTGGAACTGGTCGGCCGGATCCGTGGCGGCGGCCGGAGGGAGGTCCGCTGGCGCACCCAGGACCTCCTGGAGGCGCTCGACCTGATGCCCTGGGCCGACACGCCCGCCGAGAAGGTCTCCGGCGGTGTCGCCCGGCTGACCGCGTTCGCGATGGCCGCGGTCGTCCCCGGCCGGCTCGTCGTGCTGGACGAGCCGACCAACGACGTCGACCCGGTCCGCCGTCGCCTGCTGTGGGAGCAGATCCGTCGCCTGGCCGACGCCGGCGCGGGCGTCCTGCTGGTCACGCACAACGTCCGGGAGGCCGAACGGGTCGTGGACAGCCTGGTGATCCTCGACCGCGGCGCGGTGGTCGCCGCGTCCACCCCGTCCGCGCTGACAGTGGGCCACCGCGACACCCTCGTCCTCGAGGTGGACACCGCGCCGGACGAGGAACTGCGCTGGCCGCCGGGGATCATCGCCGGGCCGTCCGACCGGCTGCGGGCCAGCGCCCTGGTGCCGAGCGCGCGGGCCGCGGAGCTCGTCCGCTGGGCCGGAGCGCAGGTGACCGCCGGACGCGCCGAGCGGTACGCGCTCGCGCCGGCGTCCCTCGAGGACGTGTACATCGACCTGGTCGGCCCCGGTGCCGCGCCGGTCCTGGAACTGGAGGAGGTCGGCTGACATGACCGCGACGTTGAACCAGACCTGGCTGCTGGTGCAGTGGCAGGCCCGGCGGCTGACTGAGGCGCTGCCGCTGCTGGTGGTGGTGCAGGTGCTGCTCTCGGTGTCGACGATCTACGGCTACGGCATGCTCGCCGGCAACCCGACCGGGACCGACGCGCTGTACCTGGCGACCGGCGCACCCACGGTGGCGCTGATCACCGTCGGACTGGTGATGACGCCGCAGATCGTCGCCCAGGCCAAGACCGAGGGCAGCCTGGACTGGCTGCGGACGCTGCCGGTGCCGCGGCTGCTGTTCCTGCTCAGCGACCTGCTGCTGTGGACGGTACTGGCCCTGCCCGGCGTCGTGCTCGGCGTGTACGCCGGCGTCTGGCGGTTCGACGTGCACCTGGCGATCGCGCCCTGGCTGGTGCCGGCCGCGATGGCGATCTCGCTCACCGCGGCCGCGGTCGGGTACTCGCTGGCGACCCTGTTGAAGCCGGCGCTGGCGAACCTGCTCACCCAGGTGCTGGTGTTCGTGATCCTGCTGTTCTCCCCGATCAGCTATCCGGTGGAGCGGATGCCGCAGGCCGTCCAGGCCGTGCAGGCGTTCCTGCCCTTCCAGCCGATGGCCGAGGTGATGCGCGCCGGGCTCGCGTCCGGCGACTTCACCGTGTCCGCGCAGTCGGTCGCCGTCCTCGCCGCCTGGTGCGGGCTGTCCCTGGTCGGCGCCACCCTCGCCCTCCGCAAGCAGGCCTGAGCCTGCTCCCTCCTCACCTCCCCGCCGACTTGTCAGAGTCTGTGCCGGCCATAGGCGGCTGACGTTCTGACAAGTCGGCAAGGGCGAGGGGTCAGAGGTCGACGGTGCCGGAGATGACCGTGCGGACGCGGCCGCCGATCCAGATCTCCATCCCGTCGTCGTGGACGAAGACCTCGCCGTGCCTGCCCACCTCCGAGCCCTGCGTGGCCACGTACGTCGCCGGCACCACCCCGCGCGACCGCAGCCACTGCGCGACGGCGGCGTTCAGGCTGCCGGTCACCGGGTCCTCCCAGTGACCGACGATGCCGCGCACCTCGTACGCATACTCGTCCGGGCCCAGGCCGACCAGGCCGAGGTAGTCCCGCGGTCCGAGCCAGGTGCGGTCCACCCAGGCCCGGCGGACGGCGTCCGCGTCGGTCAGTTCGACCATCATCCACGGCGGACCGTTGTCTCCCCACTCGTGGGCGACCCAGTCGGTGCGGGGCATGCCGAGCGCCCCTTCCGCGATCGCCAGGTGGGCCTCGTCCAGCGGGCCCGAGCGCCGCCGCGGCGGGGCGGCGAAGGCGAGCCGGTCAGCGTTCACGCGCACCCGGACGAGCCCGGCCGCGCACTCCTGCACCACCGTCCCGGCATCGAGCGGACGGCCGCCGGCAGCCAGCCAGGCGGACGCCGAGCCGAGGGTGGGGTGACCGGCGAACGGCAGCTCCTCCGTGACCGTGAAGATCCGCACCCGGTAATCGGCGCCCGGCGTGGTCGGTGGCAGCAGGAAGGTGGTCTCGGAGAGGTTCGTCCATGCGGCGAACTCCTGCATCGCCGCACCGCCGAGCCCGGTGGCGTCGTGCACGACGGCCAGCGGGTTACCGGTGATGCCGCCGTCCCCGAAGACGTCGACCTGGGTGAACCGCCGGCGCATGGCCGCCCCCGCCGCCGTGGTTCAGTCGCCGAGTCCGGTGCCGAGGGTGCGGGCGGTCAGGATCCACTCGTGGTCGGTGGGGACGAGCTTCAGCTGGCCGGCGACCTCCTGCAGGGGGACGAGTTCCGTCCCCTCGCCGCGGGCGGCCACCATCACCCCGAACTGCCCGGACGCCACGGCGTGCGCCGCCGCCGTCCCCAGTCGGGACGCGAGCAGCCGGTCGGTCGCACACGGGATGCCGCCGCGTTGCACGTAGCCGAGGATCGTCACCCTCGACTCCAGCCCGGTGGCGGCCTCCAGCTCGCGGGCCAGCTTGAAGGTGTGCTCGCGCTGTTCGTCCTCGACGTTGGCGAGGTGTGCCTTCGCGGCGCGCATCGCCTCGGGAGTCTTCGCCGCCCGGACGAGCAGCTGCGCGGCCTCGTAGTCGGCGGCGTCCTGCACGTCCCGGGCGCCCTCGGCGACGGCGACGACGCTGAAGGTCGAGCCCTTCTTCAGGCGTTCCTTGATGGTGTCGGCCACGCTCGCGACCGAGTACGGGATCTCCGGCAGCAGGATGATGTCGGCGCCGCCGGCGATGCCCGCGCCGAGGGTGAGCCAGCCGGCGCGGTGGCCCATGATCTCGGTGAGGATGATCCGGTGGTGGCTGT
>DAINOM010000195.1:0-6060 GCA_036735445.1 Propionicimonas sp. | reverse complement strand
ACGAGGCCATGCGCGACTGGGTGGCCAGCGTGGACAACACCCACTACCTGATCGGCACGGTCGCCGGCCCGCACCCGTTCCCGAAGATGGTCAAGGAGTTCCACCGGGTGATCAGCACCGAGATCCGCGAGCAGATGCTCGGCCGGTTCGGCCGGCTGCCGGACGCGGTCGCGGCCTGTGTGGGCGGTGGCTCGAACGCGATGGGCACTTTCGCGGACTTCATCGACACCCCCGAGGTCGCGCTCTACGGCTTCGAGGCCGGCGGCGACGGGGTCGAGACCGGACGCCACGCGGCGGCGATCCAGGGCGGCTCGATCGGCGTCCTGCACGGCATGCGCACCTTCATCCTGCAGGACGAGGACGGCCAGACCATGGAGTCGCACTCGATCTCCGCCGGGCTGGACTACCCGGGCGTCGGGCCCGAGCACTCGTGGCTGGCCGCGACCGGCCGCGCGACGTACGAGGCGGTGACGGACGCGGAGGCGATGGCGGCGTTCGAGTTGCTGACGCGGACCGAGGGCATCATGCCGGCGATCGAGTCCGCGCACGCCCTGGCCGGCGTGATGAGGCTGGGCCAGCGGCTGGCGGTCGAACAGCCGGACGCCGAGCCGACGATCGTGGTCTGCCTGTCCGGCCGCGGCGACAAGGACGTGGACACCGCGATCACCTACTTCGGCCTCACCGGCAGGCCCGACGCAACGACCGGAGGTGCCTCGTGACCGCTGACCGAAAAGGGGACGGGTCCGTTTCCGTCCACCCTGGACCGAGTAGAGAACCGTCCCCGGTCTCGGGCCGGACCGCCGCAGCACCGGGGACGGTTCCTTTCTCGGTCCAGTCGTCCGCGTCCGCCTTCGTGGCCGCGCGGGCCGAGGGCCGCGGGGCCCTGGTCGGCTACCTGCCGGTCGGCTACCCGTCCGTGGCGGGCTCGCTCGCCGCGCTGAAGGCGCTGTGTGGCGAGGGTGGGGACGGACCGGGCGTCGACCTGGTCGAGATCGGCCTGCCGTACTCCGACCCGATGATGGACGGGCCGGTGATCCAGCGCGCCGGCACCAGGGCGCTGGAGCGCGGCGTCCGCACGAAGGACGTGTTCGCGGCCGTCGAGGCCGTCCGCTCGACCGGGACGCCGGCCGTGGTGATGACCTACTGGAACCTCGTCGACCGCTACGGCGTGGACGCGTTCGCGCGGGACCTCGCCAACGCCGGCGGCTCCGGCCTGATCACGCCGGACCTGATCCCGGACGAGGCGGACGACTGGCTGGCCGCCTCGGAGGCGCACGGGCTCGACCGGGTCTTCCTCGTCTCGCCGTCGTCGACCGATGAGCGGATCGTGTCGACCGCGAACGCCGCACGGGGCTGGCTGTACGCCACGTCGGTGATGGGCGTGACCGGCACCCGGTCGTCGAGCCCCACCGCAGCCCCCGACCTCGTCGCCCGGATCCGTGCGCTCGCCCCGGACACCCTCGTCGGCGTGGGCCTGGGCGTCTCCAACGGCGACCAGGCCGCGGACGTGTGCAACTACGCCGACGCCGTCATCGTCGGCTCGGCGTTCATCAAGCCGCTCCTTGCCGCGGACGACGCCGGCACGCCGGACGACCTGACCGGCCTGCGGGCGGTCCTGGCCGACCTCACCGCCGGCGTACGCCGCTGAGGCTTTGTGATCCCTCGGCCCGGTGGAGGGCGAGCGGATTTCGCCAAGCTCGGCCATCGTGGGGCGCAGGGCAGAATGGCGGGGTGAACCGGAGACTGCTGGCTGGGGGAGTGCTGCTCGGCGTCGTGCTCGCGGGCTGCACACCGGCGGCGACGGTGACGATGCCGAGCGCCAGCGCGAGTGCCACGGGGTCCGGGTACCTGGGGGCCGAGCTGACTACCCCGTACCGACTGCCCGACGTGACGCTGGAGGCCTCGACGGGCAAGGAGTTCGATGTGCGCACCGGCTCGACCGCGCCCGTGTTCGTGCTCTACTTCGGCTACACGAACTGCCCGGACATCTGCCTGGGCACGCTCACCGACCTGGCCTCCGCGCTGAACCGCGTGCCCGAGGACGTCCGGGCGAAGATCCAGGTCGCGCTGGTCACGGTCGACCCAGAGCGGGACACCCCGACCGTGATGGCCGACTACCTCAAGCGCATCGACCCTGACTTCATCGGGCTCACCGGCGACATGGACCGGATCGAGAAGGTGGCCGCCGCGGTCGGCGTGGCCATCGAGGGTGTCGAGCAGCGTCCGGACGGCGGCTACGACGTCAACCACACCGCCCAGGTGATCGGCTTCAACGCCGACCGCGAGGGCGTCCTGGTCTGGACGCAGGGCACGCCGATCGCCACCTATCGGGCCGATCTCGAGCGCCTGGTTCGACAGCAGGGTTGACCAGCCGGTAAGGATGGGTCCGTGCCGCTGTTCATCCCGAGCCCTTCGATCAGCTCCTTCCAACTCGGACCGCTGACGATCCACATCTACGCGCTGTGCCTGATCACGGGGATCATCGTCGCCTGGACGATCGGCGTCCGGCGCTGGCGGGCCCGCGGCGGCACGTCCGAGACGTTCGAGACCGTCCTGCTGTGGGCGATCCCGATCGGCATCGTCGGCGCCCGGATCTACCACGTGCTGACCCACCTGGGCGACTACTTCGCCCCCGGTGCCACCCAGCACTGGTGGGCGATCTGGGAGGGCGGGATCGCGATCTACGGCGCGATCGGCTTCGGTGCGCTGGCGGCGTGGCTCGCCGCCCGGCAGCAGAAGATCGCCTTCGCCGCGCTGGCGGACGCGCTGGCGCCCGGCATCGCGGTCGGCCAGGCCATCGGCCGGTTCGGCAACTGGTTCAACCAGGAGCTCTACGGCCAGCCGACCGACCTGCCGTGGGGTCTGGAGATCGACCTCGCCCACCGTGCGCCGGGCTTCGAGCAGTACGCGACCTTCCACCCCACCTTCGCCTACGAGGCCCTGTGGAACCTGGTCGTCTTCGGCGTGCTGATCTGGGCCGATCGGCGGTTCCGGCTGGGCCGCGGCAAGGTGTTCGCGCTGTACGTCGCGCTCTACGGCTTCGGCCGGATCTTCACCGAGCACATCCGGCTCGACTACTCCTACGACACCTTCGGCCCGATCCGGTTCAACGAGGCCGTCGCGATGCTGATCTGCCTCGCCGGGGTGGCCCTGTTCGTCTGGCTGTGGAAGTTCCGTCCGGGGCGGGAGGAGGTCGTCGAGTTCCGTTCGGCGGCCGTGGCTGAGGAGAACGACACCCCGTCCGGATAGCGGACGATTGGATCATCATTCGGACGCTCACAAGGGGCGCACGCCGTCCATGATGCAGTCGCGGACGCGGCTGCCGGGATTTGCGTGGAGTAGGCTCGCGCCCTAGCGTGCAGCGTCGGCGTGCTGGCCGGCCCGGCTGCACCCGCCCCGCGCGCTCGCGCAGATGGGAGTGATCACATGGCGTTGACGACGATGCCGAGCCGCCCCGGGGAGGGGCTCTACGACCCCGCGTACGAGCACGACGCCTGCGGGGTGGCCTTCGTCGCCCAGCTGAGCGGCGAACCGGCCCATGACATCGTCGCCAAGGGCCTGACCGCCCTCGAGAACCTCGACCACCGCGGCGCCACCGGCGCCGACCCGGCCGCCGGCGACGGCGCCGGCATGCTGCTGCAGGTCCCCGACCGTTTCCTGCGCGAGGTCGTCGACTTCGACCTGCCCGATCCCGGGCACTACGCGATGGGCATGGCGTTCCTGCCCACCGAGCCGGTCGCGCGCGCGTCCGCCAAGCGGACGATCGAGTTCCTGGCCACCGAGGAGGGCGTGATCGTCCACGGCTGGCGCCAGGTGCCGACCGACAGCTCGACGCTCAGCCCGATCTCCGCGCAGAACATGCCGCACTTCGAGCAGGTCTTCGTCTCCACCCCGGGCCAGCAGGCGGGCATCGACCTCGACCGCGCGGTGTTCCCGCTGCGGCAGCGGGCCCGCACCGACGCCGGCGTCTACTTCGCGTCGCTCTCCTCGCGGACCACCGTGTACAAGGGCATGCTCACCACGCAGCAGCTCGCCGAGGTCTTCCCCGACCTGCTGGACGAGCGGGTGGAGAGCGCGCTCGCCCTCGTCCACTCGCGGTTTTCCACCAACACCTTCCCGGCGTGGGAACTGGCGCACCCGTACCGGCTGATGGCCCACAACGGCGAGATCAACACCGTCAAGGGCAACCGCAACTGGATGCGGGCGCGCGAGGCGCTGCTGGCCACCGACACGATCGCCGGCGACCTGTCCCGGATCTTCCCGATCTGTACCCCGGGCGGTTCCGACTCGGCCTCCTTCGACGAGGTGCTCGAACTGCTGCACCTCGGTGGCCGGACGCTGCCGCACGCCGTGCTGATGATGATCCCGGAGGCGTGGGAGAACCACACCGAGATGGACGAGGCCCGCAAGGCCTTCTACTCCTTCCACTCCTCGCTGATGGAGCCCTGGGACGGGCCGGCGTCGGTCACGTTCACCGACGGCACCCTGATCGGCGCCGTGCTCGACCGCAACGGCCTGCGCCCGGGCCGCTACTGGGTGACCGACGACGGCCTGGTGGTGTTCGCCTCCGAGGCCGGCGTGCTCGACATCGAGCCGGCCAAGGTCGTCGAGAAGGGCCGGATGAAGCCGGGCCGGATGCTGCTGGTCGACCTCGCCGAGCACCGGCTGATCAACGACGACGAGATCAAGGCCCAGCTGGCCGCCGAGCACCCGTATGCCGAGTGGCTGGCCGAGGGACGGGTCGACCTCGACGAGCTGCCCGAGCAGCAGCACGTCGTGCACAGCCACGCCTCGGTGACCCGCCGCCAGCAGGTGTTCGGGTACAGCCACGAAGAGCAGCGGATGATCATCGCGCCGATGGCCAACACCGGTGTCGAGCCGATCGGCTCGATGGGCTCCGACACGCCGGTGGCCGTGCTGGCCGACCGGCCGCGGCTGCTGTTCGACTACTTCGCCCAGCTGTTCGCGCAGGTGACCAACCCGCCGCTGGACGCGATCCGCGAGGAGCTCGTCACCTCGCTGGCCGCCACCTTCGGCCCCGAGGGCAACCTGCTCCAGCCCGGCCCGGACTCCTGCCACCAGATCGTGATCGGCTACCCGATCCTCGACTCCGACCAGCTGGCGAAGCTCGTCCGGATCAACCGGGACGGGTCCATGCCCGACTTCGACACCCACGTGGTCCGGGGCCTGTACGACGTCGAGGGCGGCGGCGCTGCCCTGAAGGCGAAGCTGGACGAGCTGTGCGACCAGGTCAGCGAGGCGATCGCGCGCGGCTGCCGGACGCTCATCCTGTCCGACCGGCACTCCAACGCCGACCTCGCGCCGATCCCGTCCCTGCTGCTCACCGCGGCGATCCACCACCACCTGGTGCGGGAGAAGACCCGCACGAAGGTCGGCCTGATCGTCGAGGCCGGGGACGTCCGCGAGGTGCACCACGTCGCGCTGCTGATCGGCTACGGCGCGGCGGCGGTCAACCCGTACCTGGCGTTCGAGAGTGCCGAGGACCTCGCCCGCCGCGAGTGGCTGGTGAGCGTCGAGCCCGAGAAGGCCGTCTACAACGTCCGCAAGGCGCTGGGCAAGGGCGTGCTGAAGGTGATGTCCAAGATGGGCGTCTCCACGATCGCGTCCTACACCGGTGCGCAGATCTTCGAGGCGCTCGGCCTGTCCAGCGAACTCGTCGAGCAGTACTTCACCGGCACCACCAGCCGGATCGAGGGCATCGGGCTGGACGAGATCGCGGCAGAGGTGGCCAGGCGGCACGCGCGGGCCTACCCGCCGGACGGCATCCCGCTGCCGCACCGCACGCTCAGCGTCGGCGGCGAGTACAAGTGGCGCCGCGAGGGGCCGCCGCACCTGTTCGACCCGGAGACGGTGTTCCGACTGCAGCACTCCACGCGGCAGAAGCGCTACGACGTGTTCAAGGCGTACACCGCGCGGGTGGACGACCAGTCGCAGCAACTGATGACGCTGCGCGGCCTGCTGGAGTTCGATCCGGACCGCACTCCGGTGCCGATCGACGAGGTCGAGCCGGTC
This sequence comes from Propionicimonas sp., assembly GCA_036735445.1. Classification (GTDB taxonomy): domain Bacteria; phylum Actinomycetota; class Actinomycetes; order Propionibacteriales; family Propionibacteriaceae; genus Propionicimonas. Next base: position 27 of record DAINOM010000195.1, on the reverse strand, counting down.
AGCGAGATCGTGAAGCGGTTCTCCACC
>DAINOM010000194.1:0-6176 GCA_036735445.1 Propionicimonas sp. | reverse complement strand
CGTCCCAGCAGACGATGTTGCCGTCGTTGTCGCCGGCGAACATCAGGTTGCGGTAGGCCGCTGCCGAGCTCTCGATGCCGTGCCGGGACGAGTCCGGGGTCGTGTACCACAGCTTGCTGAACTCCGGGGTGACGCTCACCGTCTTCGCCGCGGCGTCGAAGGTCGCGTTCAGCTTCACCTTGTAGACCAGGCCGTTCTCGCCGGGCTCGATCAGGGTGTCACTCGCCGCGTTCACCAGGGCGGAGGAGTCGAACGCACCCCAGTCCCGGGGCGCCCCGGCGTCGGAGCCGTCCCAGCCGGAGACCTCCTGGTTCTGGATGAGGTCGAAGATCCGGTACCGCCACGCGCCCTTGTTCGCGCCGTTCTCGTTCAGGCCCATGCCGGCGTAGAGCAGGGGATAACCCCGCGGGTCGACCGAGCCGGTGCCCTTGAACGCGAACCCGGTGGAGATCGGCGGCCTGGTCTGCCGCCCGGTGGCGAGGTCGAGCCGGTACACATTGCCGTCCACGACCGGGTAGAGCACCTCGACGAAGTCCTTGTCGTCGACCTGGGCCTGGCTCAGGCCCATGGCCTGCTTGGTCGCCGTCGGCCAGTTCACGAGCAACGGCTGGCCCGTCCAGCCGGCGCCGGCCCAGTGCGAGTTCTCGGCGTAGACGTCGCCGGTGTCCTGCGTCCAGACGACCTGCAGCTTCTTCTCCGCCACGTCCGCGGTGCCCCAGGCCGGCGCGTCGCGGTAGTTGTTGCCCCGGAAGGTCAGCACGCCCGGCACGTCGGTGTAGACCGAGGAGTCGCCGAACGCGACCGGCTGGCTCGGCGTGTACTCGGGAACCACCTGGTTGGCGCCGTCGAGCACCTTCCAGGTCACGGCGACGTCGGAGTCCAGGATCGACCGGCTGAACACCCCGCCGCCCTGCGCGGTCGGTGCGGTGAAGCCGGGCAGATCGGCGAGATCGAGGCTCAGCCGCGCCGGATCGGTCTCGGTGCTGCGCGACGGGGTGATCGTCGCGGTCGGTGCGTTGGGGCGCGGCCCGGTGGCGATCGGGTCCGTCGCCGCGCAGGCCGCAAGGCTGATCAGCATCGCGGAAGCCAGCCCGGTGACGACGGCACGCGAACCACGGAGCCTCGGCATACGTCCGCCTTTCATCGAGGTCAGGGAGTCCACCCGGGAGTCTACGTGGGGGCTTCAGGCCCACGCGGTGACCGCGACGAACGCGAGCGTGTTCGCGATCTCGACCAGTCCGATGGCCAGCGGGCGCACCGTCCGCGTCGCCGCGAGCCGCGGCATCAGCCATGCCCGCACCAGGGTGGCGGCGAACAGCCCGGGCCAGGCCCAGCCCACGTCCGCCAGCGCCGCCGCGAGCACGAGCAGGACGTGCCAGGCGACGGACGCGGCCAGCCACCGGGTGCTGCCCCGCTCGCGGATCATCGTCTTCACGTAGAGCACCGTGCCGAACAGGTAGCCGAAGACGAACCCGGTGTGCACCAGCGCCGAGGCGACAGCGGGGGTGCCCCACGCGGAGCCGAGCGCGTCCGGGGTGACGAACCGGATGACCAGGACCATCAGGCTCGCGGCGGCCACCGTGAGCCCGCCCCCGGCCAGGCTGCGCTCGCGCCGGGTGGCGGCGAGCCACAGGGCTCCCGCGACCAGCGGGCCGAAGCCGACCCCCACCCCATCAGTGCCGGGCCGGTGACGACGAGCGAGGCCGCCCCCAACGCGGCGCTCAGGCCCGACCAGACCAGTAGCGGGGGCACGGCGGCCGGCCGCCGGCGCGACGGAGCCTTCAGCCAGGCGGACGCGGCGTTGAAGGCGAGGTACCCGAAAGCCCAGCAGCCGGCGACCAGCAGCAACTCCGGCGCGGCGGCGGCGCCGTCCCGGACCCGGAGGATCCAGCCCACGACCAGGGGCAGCGAGAGCATGAACCAGGCGCCGTGCTGCCGCGGTAGCCACCCGGGAGCGACGGGGCGACGTCGGGCACGGTGGGGCGGCATTGGCCGATGCTAACGATCCTCGCGCCCCACCGCTGACGTGCAACGGAAATCCGTGTCGCGACAGCGGGATGGAGTGCGGAATTCGGGTGGGGTGTCATCTGGACGGGTGACCGCGCAGGCCCTATCATTCAGGCATCTGCTCATTTCGGGGGGGAGGAGCAAGATGCGCTACATCGTGCGTATCAGTGCAATGATCGTGGGGGTCGTCCTAGGCAGCGCCGTTCTGGCCAGCCTGCTCAGCCAATTCCTCGTCAGGTCGGCGTTCGCCGGACTCGACGGAGGTGCCCTGTTCGTGGGGCTGGCGACCATGGGCTTCATGGGTGCCATCCTGACCAGGGAAGCCTGGCTCACGGCCTGACCCGATCTGCCGGGTGGCCGAGCGTGGTCGCCCGCACCCTGTACCGGCCGGACGCGTGGCGGCGCGTCCGGCCTTTGGGCTGTCCCGGAAACGAAAAGGCCCGGTGAGCCACCGGGCCTCCTCATTCAGAGCGGATGACGGGAATCGAACCCGCATGACCAGCTTGGAAGGCTGGGGCTCTGCCATTGAGCTACATCCGCGTGCGGGGAAAGAGTAACGGAACCCGACGGCGTCCGCGTCCGCCGGGTGCCGGGGGCGGGGGTGGCCGGCCGCCCCGAGATGACCTGCGTATCCGGGGTCGTTAGTATTGCCGGGTCTGCCTACGTCCGATCAGGAGCCCGCATTGCCCAGCACCGTCGAGCAGCTCAGCCCGTCCAGGGTCAAGCTCACCGTTGAGATCCCCTTCGCCGACCTGAAGCCGCACCTCGAGGCGGCCTACCGCGAGATCGCCCAGCAGGTCACCATCCCCGGGTTCCGGAAGGGCAAGGTGCCGAACCTCGTGATCGACCAGCGCTTCGGTCGCGGCATGGTGCTGCAGGAGGCCATCAACGCCGCCCTGCCCGGCGCGTTCGAGGCCGCGGTCAGCGAGGCCAAGGTGGTGCCGCTGGGCGAGCCCGAGGTCGAGGTCACCAAGCTGGAGGACGGCGAGCTGGTGGAGTTCACCGCAGCCATCGACGTCCGTCCGGACTTCACCGTCCCGGCGTTCAGCACGCTCACCGCCGAGGTCGAGGCGAAGCGCTCGGTCGAGGACGACGTGGACGAGCGGATCTCCATCCTGCGGCAGCGGTTCGCCACCACCACCGAGGTCGACCGGCCGGCGGCCGAGGGCGACCAGGTGACGATCAGCCTGGTCGGTACCCGCGACGGTGAGCCGTTGCCGGACGCCACCGCGGAGAACGTCACCTACGTGATCGGGTCCGGCGGCATGATCGACGGCCTCGACGGGGCGGTCACCGGGCTCAGCGCGGGCGAGGAGGCCACCTTCGCGTCCACGCTCGTGGGCGGTGCGCTGGAGGGCGAGCCGGCCGACATCACCGTGACCGTGAGCAAGGTGTCCGAGCAGAACCTGCCCGAGGTGGACGACGACTTCGCCCAGCTGGTGTCGGAGTTCGACACTGTCGAGGAGATGCGCGCCGACCTGGCGGAGCGGGTGGAGCAGCTGGTGGCGGCCGAGCAGGTCTCCAACGGCCGTGACAAGGTGCTGGAGGCCCTCGTCGACGCCACCGACTTCGAGGTTCCGGAGCGGCTGCTGGAGTCCGAGGTCAGCTCTCGCAAGGCGCAGATCACCGACCAGCTGCAGCGCGCCGGCCTGACCCTCGAGCGCTACCTCGAGCAGGCCGACGAGGCGACCGACACCCCCGAGGCGTTCTGGGCGGACATCGAGAAGTCGACCCAGCGCAGCCTCAAGGCCCAGCTCATCCTCGACAAGATCGCCGAGGACGCCGAGGTCGGGGTCGAGCAGGCCGACCTGCAGGAACTGCTGGTCCGCAAGGCCTACCAGAACGGCTCCAGCCCGGAGCAGGAGGCCCAGCACATGATGGAGCACAACCACATCGGAGCCTGGATGCAGGAGATCCGCCGCAACAAGGCCCTCGGCCTGATCGTGGCGGACGCGAAGGTCACCGACACCGACGGCAACCCGGTGGACCTCTCCGGTGCCGTCACGGAGTCCGAGGCCGAGTAAGTCGTTCGCGAGCGGCGCCGTCACCTCCTGGTGGCGGCGCCGCTGCCTTTCTACGGCCCTGTCGCGATCCGGCCACGCTGCCCGTCCCGCCTGTCACCGGCGCCTCATCCACAGGTTTGGGTGGCCGGATCACGTCGTCCACAGGCCGCGAAGCTGCCTGACCGAGATCGAGGGCCGTTGCCGAAGGTGAAGGTGTGCGGATAGATGAACTCCTCGAAGCCTCGGAAATCCTCGTCCTCAAGAAGCACCCGCAGTCCGTGCGGACCATCCAGCGCGCCGCGGAGCGCGGAGTGGTCGTGCCGATCCTGCCCGGTGTGTTCGTCCGGCCCGAGTTCGCCGACGACGTCGCGGCGCGACTGCTCGCGGTGTCGGCATGGTCGCCGGGCGCCGTCCACGGCCGGACGACTGTCGCCCTGCTCTCGGGAAGGGCGATCCCGATGCCGATCGAACTCTGCTCGCCGAACCGGGCCGCGCCCGTCCGTTGGCTGACGGTCACGCGGGGCAGCGTCCCGGCCGGGCACCGAAGGCGCTTTCGGGGCATCAGCACGGTGAGCGCCGAGTACGCCTGCCTCGAGGTCGCCGTCTCCGACCGCGGCGAAGCCGCCTTCGAGTTCCTGCGGCGACGTCTGGTCACCCCGGCCGGGTTGGCGGCGGCACTGCCCGCGTTCGACCACACCACGGAGAACGCCGAGCGCCGGCGGATCGCAGGGCAGGCCATCCGCAACCCGTGGTCGTTCGCCGAGGCCCAGCTGCACGACCTGCTCCTGCGCGCCGGCGTGGACGGCTGGGTGGCCAACGAACCGCTGCGGATCGGTGGCGTCCTGCTCTTCCCCGACATGTGGTTCCCTGCACACCGGCTGATCGTGGAGTTCGACGGCGAGGCCAGTCACACGAGCCATGAGCAGTTCGAGCGGGACCGGTGGCGCCAGAACACCATGGTGAAGGGCGGGCTCAGGGTGCTGCGGTTCACCTGGGCGATGCTGACCGGGCAGCCGTACGAGGTGCTCGAGACGATCCTCCACATGCTGCGCCTGTCGTGATCTGGCCACCTGCGCTCGCAGGTGTGACGGCTGAGCACGTTGGGACGGGCAGCGCGGCAGAATCGCGTCAGGCGTGCGCCGTCAGCGAACAGGGCGACCAACACGGCGGAAATGGGGGAGGGAACGGGTAGGTTCGCCTGCGTGAACGAACATCGAGCCATTTCGCGAGGCCTGTCCATGGCCGCCGGTGCCAGCGGCATCGGGATGACCGACTCGGTCTACCAGTCCCTGCTGGCCAACCGGATCATCTTCCTCGGGTCCGAGGTGCGCGACGAGAACGCGAACGCCATCTGTGCGCAGATGCTGCTGCTGAACGCGGAGGATGCGCACAAGGACATCTACCTCTACATCAACAGCCCCGGCGGCTCGGTCGACTCCGGCATGGCGATCTACGACACCATGCAGTGGATCTCCAACGACGTCGCCACCGTCGCCATGGGCCTGGCCGCATCGATGGGCCAGTTCCTGCTGAGCGCCGGCGCGAAGGGCAAGCGCTTCGCCCTGCCGCACAGCCGGATCATGATGCACCAGCCCTCCGGTGGGCTGGGCGGTACCGCGTCGGACATCCGCATCCAGGCCGAGCAGTCGCTGCACATCAAGAAGACCATGTCGGCCCTGATCGCCGAGCACACCGGCCAGACCGTCGAGCAGATCGAGAAGGACTCCGACCGCGACCGCTGGTTCACCGCCGAGCAGGCCCTCGAGTACGGGTTCATCGACCACGTCTACGAGCGCGCCGCCCAGATCAAGACCGACGCCCCGAACCAGTGAGGCCGAATCCAATGAACGCGATGAACACGCTGCCTTCAGGGCTGGCTCCGGCCGGTCCGAGCATGGACTACTACATCCCCCAGTGGGAGGAGCGGACGTCGTACGGCGTGCGCCGCGTCGATCCCTACACCAAGCTGTTCGAGGACCGGATCATCTTCCTCGGCACCCCGATCAGCGACGACATCGCCAACGCCGTGATGGCCCAGCTGCTGTGCCTGCAGTCGATGGATCCCGAGCGGCCGATCAGCATGTACATCAACTCCCCGGGCGGCTCGTTCACCGCGCTGACCGCGATCTACGACACCATGCGCTACATCAAGCCGGACGTGCAGAC
>DAINOM010000193.1:0-6295 GCA_036735445.1 Propionicimonas sp. | reverse complement strand
CCTGGGGTTCGCAGATGCGCTCCTACGTCCTGCACCCGTACCAGATGGTCAAGGACCTGCGCACGGACTTCGAGGTGGGCAATCCGGACGCGGTCTTCGACGGCGACATCGACGGCTTCCTCGACGCCGGGGTGCGCTGGCGCAGACAACAGGGAGAGCGCTGACACGCCGGGGGATGGATTGGGTGGTCGCGGAGGCGTCGCTTAAACTTCCCGAAGGCCGGCCTTAGCCCACGTTAAGGAAACTTCCCCACTGTCTACCCGGTCCGACCAACGATCGTGATCAGATTCGAAGACGTCTCCAAGACCTATGACGGTCAGTCGCGCCCTGCGCTGAGCGGGGTCACCGTGGAGATCGCCAAGGGCGAGTTCGCCTTCCTGGTCGGTCAGTCCGGCTCCGGCAAGTCCACCTTCCTGCGGCTGATCCTGCGCGAGTACCTGCCCACGTCCGGCCACATCCACGTCGCCGGCAAGGACCTGAGCCGGCTGCACAGCTGGAAGGTCCCCGCGCTGCGCCGGCAGATCGGCACGGTGTTCCAGGACTTCCGGCTGCTGCCCGGCAAGACCGTCAACGAGAACGTCGCGTTCGCGTTGCAGGTGATCGGCAAGCCGGCGTCGATGATCCGCACCGTGGTGCCGGAGACCCTGGAACTGGTCGGTCTCGAGGGCAAGGGCGACCGGCTGCCCGAGGAGTTGAGCGGTGGCGAGCAGCAGCGGGTGGCGATCGCCCGCGCGTTCGTCAACCGTCCGGCGATCCTGATCGCGGACGAGCCGACCGGCAACCTCGACCCGAACACCAGCATCGGGATCATGAAGCTCCTCGACCGGATCAACCGGTCCGACACGACGGTGATCATGGCCACGCACGACGCCACGATCGTCGACCAGATGCGCAAGCGGGTGATCGAGCTGGCGAACGGCGAGATCGTCCGTGACCAGAGCAAGGGTGTGTATGGCTACCAGTGAGCGGAACGACCGGACGGAGGTGGGCGGATGAGGCACACGCTCACCGAGACGTGGTCGGGCCTGCGCCGCAACGCGTCCATGACGCTCGCCGTCATCGTCACGATGTGGGTGTCGCTCACCCTGTTCGGCGCCGGCCTGCTCGTCGCGCAGCAGGTGGAGCGGCTGAAGGACGACTGGTACGACAAGGTCGAGATCAGCGTGTTCCTCTGCGTCGAGGCGTCCCGCGGCGAGAACTGCGTCCAGGGCGAGGCGGCGACGGACGCCCAGCGGGCCGACGTCGAGCAGGCCCTGCGGGCGAATCCCGAGGTCGCGGAGGTCTTCTACGAGACCCGCGAGCAGGCCTACCAGCAGTTCCGTGAGTACTACGCCGACAACGAGCCGATCCTGAAGTCGGCGTCGGTGGAGATGATGCAGGACTCGTTCCGGGTGAAGCTGAAGAACCCGGAGGAGTTCCAGGGCGTGGTCTCCGCCGTGAAGGGCATGCCCGGGGTGGAGCAGGTGCAGGACCTGCGCAAGATCCTCGACCCGATGTTCGCCTGGCTCAACCTCGCCCGGTGGGCGACGGTCGGGCTGAGTGCGTTGCTGCTGCTCGCGGCCGCGCTGCAGATCGGCAACACCATCCGTCTCGCCGCCTACTCCCGAAGACGGGAGATCGGCATCATGCGGCTGGTCGGGGCCTCCAACTGGTACATCATGCTGCCGTTCCTGCTGGAGTCGCTGATCGCCGCCGTCGGCGGCGCGCTGCTGGCGTGCCTCACCCTGGCGGCGGTGCAGCAGTTCGTGATCGTCGGACGGGCTGAGGTGGAGATCCAGACCGTCCGCTGGATCGACTGGTCCAATGTCGGCTGGGCCATGGGCAGTATCGCCCTGGTCGCCGTCGTGCTTTCCGTCATACCCACACTGATCGCGACCCGGAGGTTCCTCCGGGTCTGACCAGCCAACCGATTGGGGCTACTCGTGCAGGTGTCTTCCCCCACCGCACGCGGCAGCCGGGGCATCCGTCCCGGGCCGCTGGTGACCGCAGGACGTTCGGTGTTCGTCGCAGCGCTGTTGCTCGGCCTGGTGTTCGGGCTCAGTCCGTCCGCGTCGGCCGAGGACCTGAAGGACGCCAGGGACAAGGTGCGCAAGGCGCTGGTCCAGGCGAAACGGGACGTGGCGGCCGACAAGGAGGCCGTCGCCAAGGCCGAGGGCCGGTTGGAGGCGTCCGAGAAGGAGCTGGACAAGGCCCGGTCGGAACTGGCCTACGTGGAGCGCAAGCTCGCCGAGGCGAAGGCCGAGGACGCGGCGGTGGCCGCCGACCTCGGCGCGGCGCAGGAGGCGTTCGACCGGTCGGCGGCGGCGGTGCTGAAGGCACAGGACGACGTGGACCGGCAGCGGGCCCTGGTCGGCGTGGTGGTCCGGACGAACTACCAGCAGCACACCGACCTGCAGGGGCTGAGTCTGGTACTGGGCGCCGACTCCGCGTCCGAGCTCGCGGAGCGGGTGCAGTGGTCGAACACCCTCTTCGACAGCACCACCAGCCAGCTCGACCGGCTCAAGGACCTGGAGACGGGCCTGGTCGCGGCGCGGACGGCACGGGCGAACGCCGAGGCGAAGCTGGCGGAGAAGAAGGACGCCAGCGCGGCCCAGCTCGCCAGGGTGCAGCAGCTCACCGCTGAGGCGGCCTCGCGCAAGGCGGCGGTCGCGGAGCTGGTGAAGACGAACCGGAAGCTCAAGGCGAAGGCGCAGGACGAGCTGGAGTCGAGCAAGGCCGAGTACCAGGCGCTGGAGAAGCAGGAGGCGCGGATCGAGGCGAAGCTGCGCGGCGACGACTACGACACCGTCAACAACGGCGGGTTCATCAAGCCGGTGAACGCGCCCGCGGGGTCGCCGTTCGGACTGCGCTACCACCCGATCCTGCACTACTGGCGGATGCACTGGGGCACCGACTTCGGCGCCGCCTGCGGTGCGCCGATCCGGGCGATGGCGAACGGCAAGGTCGTCTCCGCCGGCTGGACCACCTACGGCTTCGGCAACTACACGATCATCAACTACGGCCGGATGCACGGCGCGCAGCTGGCCAGCGGCTACGCCCACCAGTCGAAGGTGCTCGTGCACGCCGGCCAGAAGGTCAAGCAGGGCCAGATCGTCGGCTACGTCGGCACCACCGGCCTGAGCACCGGCTGCCACCTGCACCTGCAGATCTACCGCAACGGCGTCCGCGTGAACCCGATGCGCTACCTGTAGCCCCTCAGCTCGTCCTCCGCCACCCCCCACCCGCACTCCAGCCGCCGAGTTGTCAGAGTCTCAGCCGGTCATGACCGGCTGAGACTCTGACAACTCGGCGAGAGGTGGGGGCGTTGGTAGGCTTGGCGGACGCGCGTCGAGGGGAGAGGAGCCGCCATGCCGCGACCACAGGGCCGGATCATGGTGGCCCAGAACCGCAAGGCACACCACGACTACCACCTGCACGAGAAGTTCGAGGCGGGCCTGGTGCTCACCGGCACCGAGGTGAAGTCCCTGCGGGCGGGCCGGGCCTCGCTCGCGGACGCCTTCGCGACCGTTGACGACGGTGAGGTGTGGCTGCGCAACGCGCACATCCCCGAGTACGCCTTCGGCACGTGGAAGAACCACGCCACCCGGCGCAACCGCAAGCTGTTGCTGCACCGCAAGGAGATCGCGAAGCTCGACCGGGAGACGACCGCCTCCGGCAAGACCATCGTGCCGCTGGCGATCTACTTCTCCGACGGCTACGCCAAGGTCGAGCTGGCGATCGCCACCGGCAAGCGCGACTGGGACAAGCGGCAGACGATCGCCGCGCGGGACGCCGACCGCGAAGCGCGGCGCGAGCTGGCTGCCCGCAACCGGGGCGAGCGATGACCTGGCGGGCGCCCGCCCGCTGGCTGGTTGCGCTCGCCGTCCTGCCGTTCATCGCCTGGGGAGTCGTGGGCGGAGCGACGTCCGCGCGCGCGGCGTCGTCCGACACCTTCGACCGGTTCGACGTGGTCGCAACGCTCGACGAGCAGGGCTACGTGAACGTCACCGAGACGATCGTGCTGCGGTTCGGCTCGTCCTCGGGCAGGCACGGCCTGGAGCGCACCTGGATCACCAGGGAGCCGGACGACGCCGAGCACGACCTCGTCTACCGGATCGACCGGCTCACGGTCACCAGCCCCGACCCCGTCTCGACGGCGGTGAGCACGTCCGACAGCCAGACCGACCGCAACGGCTACCGGCGGGTCCGCGTCGGCTCGTCGGAGCGGACGATCAGCGCCCCGACGGCGACCTATGTGCTGTCGTACCGGATCGAGGGCCTGATGCGCACCTCGGGCAGCTACGACGAGCTGTACTGGGACATCACCGGTGCCTCCATGCCGCGGATCGTCAGCGCGACGGCGAAGATCACCGTCCCTGGCGGCGCCGAGGACGTGTTCTGCTCGGTCGCCACTCCCGGCAACCGGGGCGACTGCGTCAGCTCCACCATCTCGGGCGGCGTTGCGGAGTTCGCGGCGTCCGACATTCCTCCCGGTGAGGTGATGACGGTGTCGGTCAAGGTCGGCGCCGGCCTGGTGAGCGGAAACACCCCGATCCGGGTGGAGAACGCCGAGACCGAGACCGGGCGACAGCTGGCGTGGGCGGCGGGTGGTTCGCTGGGCGCGGCTGCGCTGGTGCCGTTCGTCGGCTGGTGGTACGTGCGCCGGCGCTCCCGCGACTACCGCTACGCCGGCATGCCGCCGGGCACCTTCCCGCCGGCGGACCGGCAGGCGCCGGAGGTGCCGTCCGACCCGAAGCTGGAGATCCCGGTCTCGTTCGCCCCGCCACGGCTGGCGGTCGCCGAGGCGGGCCTGCTGATCGACGGCGAGACCCAGGTGCGGGACACCACGGCCACCCTGGTCAGCCTGGCGGTGGCGGGGGCGATCCAGCTGCGCAGCGACGACGAGCAGCAGGTCCGGCTGGTCGACCGCTCACAGGCGCCGGACGCGGTCAGCAAACTGGTGCTGGACGGGCTCTTCCCGCACGGCAGCGACCCGGGTCGGGTCGTGGACCTGGGCATCCCCGGCACGCTGTCGGACGCACACGAGAAGATCCAGCGGACGGTCCTCGCCCGCGCGACGCGCGAGAACTGGTTCGCCCGGCTGCCGGGCACGGTGGGCGGTCTCGGCTGCGGGATCGGCGGGCTGTTCTTCCCCCTGTTGATGTTCATGATCATCGGCGGGACGTTCTTCGGGCCGCTGCTGTTGCTGGGTCTGCCGTTGTTCGTCGTCCTGGGCGTGACGGTGCTGGTCGCCCGTTCGAAGCTGCGCCGCGGCCAGCGGACGGCGTTCGGCCGGGCGTACACCGATCAGGTCGAGGGCTTCCGGACGTACCTCGCCACGGCGGAGGCGGAGCAGTTGCAGTTCGAGGAGGGCGAGGACATCTTCAGCCGCTACCTTCCCTGGGCCATCATGTTCGACCTCACCGACCGGTGGACGCGGGTCTGCGAGCGGCTGGTCGAACTGGGCCGGCTGCCCGCCGCGCCGCCGACCTGGTACTTCGGCACCGATTGGGACCTGCACAACCTCGGCTGGCGGCTGAACACGTTCGACACCTCGGTCGGCACGTCGATCGCTTCACCGGCACCGTCGTTCAGCGAGTCCGGCTTCGGCAGCGGCGGCTCCGCGTTCGGCGGTGGCGGCGGGTTCGGCGGTGGTGGCGGGTTCTCCGGCGGCGGTGGTGGCGGTGGGGGCGGCGGCAGCTGGTAGGCCGTCCCGGCCGGCTGCTACTTCACGCCCACCAGGTCACAGACGAAGATCAGGGTCTCGCCGGGACCGATGACGCCACCGGCGCCGCGGTCGCCGTAGGCGAGGTGCGGTGGGATCACGAGGCGGCGACGTCCGCCGACCTTCATGCCGACCAGGCCGTTGTCCCAGCCGGTGATCACGCGGCGGGCGCCGAGCGGGAAGACCAGCGGCTGGCCCCGGTCGTAGCTGGAGTCGAACTCCTCGCCGGAGGAGAACGCCACGCCGACGTAGTGCACGGCGACGGTCTTGCCCGGGACGGCCTCCGGGCCGATGCCCACCTCCAGGTCGACGATCTCGAGCTCGGACGGGGCGGGACCCTCGGGCGGGTCGACGAACGGTTTCTCCATGCCGCGCACCCTACCGGAGCCCTGTCTCCACAACGTGGTGGAGGGAAACCGGCGAAGACGCCGGGAAACCATGCACACTGTGGTGCAGCCCCGGGGTGCGACGGCCGATTCGGCTTCGGGTGGGTCAGGGCATATACTGGACTGCTGGTTGGGAGCGATCCCGTCCGGCGACAACTCAACAGGGGGTGACTGGTTTCGACTTGGGACGGTAGTTCCAGGAGAA
>DAINOM010000192.1:0-6339 GCA_036735445.1 Propionicimonas sp. | reverse complement strand
CTGATGCAGATCAACCCGGTCTGGCTGTACGGCCCCTACAACCCCGCGCAGGTCACCGCCGGCTCGCAGCCGGACTGGTACATGGGCTTCGTCGAGGGCGCGATCCGGATCATCCCGAACTGGGAGTGGCACATCGCCGGCACGACCTGGTCGTGGAACATCTTCCTGCCGGGCGTGGGACTGATGGGCCTGTTGTTCACCGGGCTGGCGCTGTACCCGTTCATCGAGGCGTGGATCACCGGGGACAAGAGCGAACACCACCTGCTCGACCGGCCGCGGAACGCACCGGTGCGGACGGGGATCGGCGTGGCCGGCATGGCCGCCTACGGCATGTTCTGGCTGGCTGGCGGCAACGACATCATCGCCACCACGTTCCACGTGTCGCTGAACGACGTCACCTATTTCATGCGGGTGGCGGTGTTCGTGGTGCCGGTGCTGGCGTTCATCGTCACCAAGCGGATCTGCCTCTCGCTGCAGCGGGCCGACCGCGACCGGGTGCTGCACGGCTCGGAGTCGGGCGTGATCGTCCGCAACGCCGAGGGCGGCTACAGCGAGGCGCACGCGCCGATCTCGCAGGCTGAGGCCTACGACCTGACCCGGCACCCGCAGCCGGCGCCGCTGGTGCCGAACGGCAGGAAGGTCGGCCGGCTGCGGCGACGGTTGTCGGCGTGGTACGCCGCGGGCCAGGTGCCCAAGCCGACCGCCGAGGAGATCGCCGCGGCAGCGCACCACGGCGTGATCGAGGCGGGCGTACCCGACAGCAGCCCGGCCGCGGTCGAGCACGGGGACACCCCGGTGCTCGAGGGTTCCGATCCGGGGGACGACCACTGAGCCCGCTGGTCGAGGTGGCCCGGACGGGTTCCGCGCTGCCGGCGGCCGCCGAGGTCGAGCAGCTGTACGCGCTGGCGTCCGCCCGTCCGCCGTTGGCGGAGCCGGCGGAGGTGGCCGGCCTGTACGCGACGCTCTACGACCTCGCACTGGACCGGTCGGATCTCGTCGTGGTCACCGCCAGGGAGGTGGGTGAGCTGGTCGGCTTCGGCTACGGGCACCCGTGGCACTGGGCCGAGCAGCAGGACGACTGGTCGGCCGAGCTGGCCGCCGACCTCGGCGACGACGCCGGCCAGCTGGACGGTTCGTTCGCGATCCAGCTGCTCGCGGTACACCCGTCCTTCACGAACCATGGCCTCGGCTTCGAACTGCTCAAGCGGACGATGGTCGCGTCCGCCTCAGCCGTCCACTGGCTGCTGGTCCCCGACCAGGACACCCCGGCCCGCCGTCTGTACCGGCGGATGGGCTACCGTCCGCTCGGCCACGGCCCAGAGGCCCCGAACGGTGCGCCCGGACTGGTGCTGATCCACGGCTGAGCCACGGCCGTCCTGTCGTGCCGGCGAACACTGGGATCCCGGGTCAAGCCCGGGATGACGCAAGCCACTCACTGTCATCCCGGCGGACGCCGGGATCCCCGTCACCGGTCCGGCAACGCGACTCCACGGATCCCGACCCGGCGCCCGGTACCCTTGTGCGGTGCGTTTCCTCACCGGCAAGCCCGAGTACGACCTGACCTATGACGACGTGTTCATGGCGCCACGGCGCTCGTCCGTCACGTCGCGACTCGACGTCGACCTGACCAGCACGGACGGGCTCGGCCTACCGTTGCCGCTGGTCGTGGCGAACATGACCGCGATCGCCGGACGGCGGATGGCCGAGACGGTCGCCCGGCGCGGCGGGATCGCGATCATCCCGCAGGACCTGCCGGTCGACATCGTCGCCACCGCGATCGGCAAGGTGAAGGCCGCCCCGACAGCGTTCGAGACCGCGCTGACGATCGGTCCGCACGCCACCATCGGCGAGGCCTTGCTGCTGCTGCCCAAGCGCGCGCACGGGCTCGTCGTCGTGGTGGACGGCTCGGGCGCCCCGCTGGGCACGATCTCAGACTCCGAGGCCGAGGGCATGGACCGGTTCGCCCAGGTGCACGAGGCGATGCTCACCGACCTCACCATCGTGTCCCCCGACGCCACGCCCACCGAGGTGTTCGACGAGCTGACCGCTCGCCGGCACAAGGCCGCGCTCGCCGTCGCCGACGGGCGCCTGGTCGGACTGATGACCGTGAAGTCCGCCCTGCGCGCCGCCCTGTACGCCCCTGCCCTCGACGCGGCCGGACGGCTGCGCATCGGCGCGGCCGTCGGCATCTCCGGCGACGTCGAGCGCCGCGCCGAGGCGCTGCTCGAGGCCGGTGCCGACGTCCTCGTGATGGACACCGCCCACGGCCACCAGGAGCGGATGATCTCGGCCGTCGAACGCTGCCGCACGGTCGTGGCCGCGTCCGGCCGCCGCGTGCCGATCGTGGCCGGCAACGTGGTCACCGCGGACGGCACCGCCGACCTGATCGAGGCCGGCGCGGACGTGGTCAAGGTCGGTGTCGGCCCGGGCGCCATGTGCACCACCCGGATGCAGACCGGCGTCGGCCGTCCCCAGTTCTCCGCCGTCCTCGAGTGCGCGCAGGAGGCCGCCGAGGCGGGCAAGAGCGTGTGGGCGGACGGCGGCGTCCGGCACCCCCGCGACGTCGCGCTCGCTCTGGCCGCCGGCGCGGGCGCGGTGATGATCGGCTCCTGGTTCGCCGGGACGCACGAGTCCCCCGGCGAACTGCTGTACGCCTCGGACGGACGTCCGTACAAGGAGTCCTTCGGGATGGCGTCGGCCCGCGCCGTCCGCGCCCGTACCCGCACCCAGTCGGCGTTCGACCGCGCCCGGGCCGCCCTGTTCGAGGAGGGGATCTCCTCGTCGCGGATGTACCTCGACCCGGCCCGCCCGGGAGTGGAGGACCTGCTCGACTTCATCGTCTCCGGCGTCCGCAGCTCCTGCACCTACGCCGGCGCGCGCACCCTTGACGAGTTCGCCGCCCAGGCGATCGTCGGCGTCCAGTCCGCCTCCGGCTACAACGAGGGACGCCCGCTGCACTCCAGCTGGTGAGGCACGCCGGACTAGAATCGCCGACGAAGGAGTGAGGCCATGGCAGGCGGAGTGGGCCGTTCGTCAGCGCGAACCGTTCGCAATCGTCGGCGCCGGGTCGCCGAGTTGGTGGCCGAGCGCGGCCCGGTGAGCGTCGAGGAGATCGCCGACGAGACCGGCGTCTCCAGCGTCACCATCTACCGCGACATCGGTGCGCTCGAAGAGGCGGGATTGGTGAACCGCTCCCAGCGCGGGCTCGTCTCCCCCGCCGAGACCCCGCCGGACAGTGCGAAGGGCGGCGCGCAGGACCACCCGGCGGAGAAGGCCGCGATCGCCGAGGCCGCCGTGAAGCTGCTCCAGCCGGGCAGCACCGTGTTCCTCGACGGCTCGAGCACGTCGGTGTTGGCCGCACGGGCGCTGCCGGACGCGCCCCTCACCGTGATCACCAACTCGCTGCTGGTGGCCGCCGAGCTGAAGCGGAAGCCGCAGCTCCGGTTCCTGCTGACCGGCGGGGAGTACCAGGCGGCGGACGAGTCGCTGGTCGGACGGGCCGCGCTCGACATGATCTCCGGCCTGCGGGCCGACCACTGCATGGTCGAGGCCGCGGGGATCAGCCGGAACGAGTGCTTCCATCCCGACGACGCCGGGGCCCAGGTCAGGCAGGCGATGATCGCCTCCTCGAACCGGCCCGTCCTCCTGGTCGACCACACGAAGTGGCGGCTGACCGCGCTGCACCGCTTCGCCGCCCTGTCCGACTTCGCCGAGGTCGTCGTCGACCCGCGCACCGACACCATGTACCTCGACGCGATCACCGAGGCCGGTGCATCCGTGACGATGGCCGACCAGCCGGTCTGCCCGCACTGCGAACGCATGGCCGCCGGGCTGGGACCGGACGGTGGCTGGCGGGTGGTCTACGACGTCCCCGGCCATCCGCGCAGGGAACTCGTCGCCACCAAGGGCATCGAGCTGCAGATGAAGGGTGGCGAGTCCTGCCCGCACTGCAACAGCATCGTCCACGGCTTCGGCATGGGCTGATCCGGCCCGCCTTCCCCGTCCCGGCCACACCCGCCGCCAGCGCTGCGGCGGGTGTTCGCATGTGCGCGCTTCCTTCACATATCCGTGCACATTCTCTCATTCGCTAACTTAACTTCACTAATCGTGTAGCGTTCCTCGCAGTTGCGGGGGCTCGCATCGTGGCGGGGCCCTGTCGGGGAGGAACTCACATGCGGCTCGTTGATCGCACCCGGGAGACCATGCGCGCCGCCAACCCTCCCGGCACCTGGCGCACGCCGCCGGCGCAACGCCACTCAACACTGAAGGAAGAGGACCCATGGAGTTCCTGTTCATGCTCATCGCGTCTCTCGGCGGCGGCTTCATCGGCGCCGTGCTGGGCGCGAACTTCGCCTTCGCGCTGGTCGGCCTGGGGCTTCTCGCCGCGATCGGCGCGGCCGTCGCCGGCGATCCCTCGATGAGCACGATGATGTTCAGCTACGTCGCCTTCGGCCCGTTCCTCGGCCCGCACGTCGCCTTCGGCGGCGGCGTGGCCGCGGCAGCGTACGCCGCGAAGAAGGGCTACCTGCCGACCGGACGCGACATCGGCACCCCGCTGGCCAAGCTGGGCAAGCCGGACGTGATGGTCGTCGGCGCGCTCTTCGGCGCCGTCGGCTACCTGCTCCAGCAGGGCGTCGCCGCCATCCCGTGGTTCGGCGCCCACACCGACTCGGTCGCCCTGGCCGTCGTGCTGTCGGCCGTCGTGGCCCGGTACGCCTTCGGCGACCGCTCGCTGCTCAACCCGGGGAAGTACGCCACCAGCGGCGGCAAGCTCACACCCAGCGACGACAACTGCTGGGTGCGCTACCAGGAGAAGCCGGGACAGCTGCTCGCCCTCGGCAGCCTGGCCGGCGTCTTCGCGGCCGGGGCGTCGATCATGCTGGCCACGCACCTGCCGTCCATCGGCGGCTCGGCGAACACGCTCGCGTTCGGCATCTCCGCGATCACGATCGCCTTCCTGAACATGGGCTGGGCGACGCCGGTCACCCACCACATGACCAACATCGGCGGCCTCGCCGCGGTCGCGTTCTACCCGGTCGTGGCGGGCGCGAAGACGATCACCGAAGCCGGCTGGAACCCCGGCGCGGCCATCGCCGCGCTGCTCATCGGCATGGTGTTCGGCGTCGTCGCGGCCTTCGCCGGCGAACTGTCCGCGCGGCTCTTCCTGGCCAGGGGCAACACCCACATCGACCCGCCGGCGTTCGCCATCTGGGTCTGCAACACCCTGGTCGCCGTCTGCCTGCTGCTGTTCCAGGCGGCCTGAGGCGCGTCCAACAGACGCCTGACGTCCCGGCGTCCCGTGGGCTGGGACGTCGGGACGCGGGTCCGGAGCCATGCCGCGTCGGCCGGCCGGCATGGATGTGCGCTCCTCGCGGCTACGAGGAGCGCACTGATCCGGCTCTCGCGATCGGCCGGTCCGGCCGGAGGGGAAGCAACACACCCAGTGTTCTCCGGTCGGGCCGGTCCGCGCCAGTCCTGGCGGGGGATGAACGGAAAAGGAACCGTCCCCTTCGTTCAGGTGAACGGAACGGGGACGGTTCCTTTATCGTTCAGGGTCAGTGCTGGTACTCGTCGCGGTAGTACTGGTAGGTCCAGCCGGTGACCGCCCAGATGCCCAGGCCGACGCCGAGCAGGGTGATCCACCAGCCGAACACCGGGCCGAGAGCCATCAGCATCACGGTCGCCGCGCACCAGAACGGCCAGATGCTGCGGGACGGGAAGAAGCCGACCTCGCCGGCGCCGTCGATGACCTCGGCGTCCTTGCGGTCCTCGGGGCGCGGGTCGATCTTGCGCGACTGGATGGTGAAGAACACCGCCAGCATGCCGCAGAACGCCAGCGTGAGCAGCAGGGCCACCGTCCCGATGATCTCGCCGCTGATGATCCAGTAGGCGGGCGCGACCACCACGAAGAAGACGGCGATCAGCCCGAAGATCAACCGCTCGGCCTTCATTCGGTCACCTCCCGGCTGGTCGCGGAGTCGATGGCGTCCTGCGCCGGGTTCAGCGGCTGTTTGATCTCCGGGTGGGTGAGGTCGAAGGCCGGCGAGAACGACCGGATCCGCGGGACCTTGTCGAAGTTGAACCGCGGCGGCGGGCTGCTCGTCGCCCACTCCAGGGCACGACCCCAGCCCCACGGGTCGTTCGTCTCCACCAGCGGCGCCTTGCGGCTGATCCACACGTTCCACAGGAACGGCAGCATCGACACGCCCAGCAGGAACGCCCCGACCGTGGACACTTGGTTGAGGAACGTGAAGCCCTCGCCGGGCAGGTAGTCGGCGATCCGGCGCTGCATGCCCTCGACGCCCAGCCAGTGCTGGACGAGGAACGTGGTGTGGAAGC
>DAINOM010000191.1:0-6360 GCA_036735445.1 Propionicimonas sp. | reverse complement strand
ACCCGCACTGTCAGCTTGGGAAGCTGATGTTCTGCCATTGAACTACATCCGCGTGCGCCCGGGACGCCGGGCGCGGCGTGGAGCAGTCTAGCCGGAGCGCCGACACCGCCGCGAACTGCCTTCCGAGAGGCCGACGCGCAGGCACACTAGGGCGAAACCGACGCAGTCAAGGTGGAACGTCTGCCAGACTGCTGCTACAGCCGCGCCGCGGAAACGGCGGGCGACAACCTGGGGAGCGAGGCGGGTGACCAGAGAAGACCGGGCCATCACCATCGTTGAGCTGATCACGCACGCCATGGCGGCACTCAACGACGGCGAGCAGGCCGAGCAGCTGGTCTGCCGCACCCTCGCCAAGGCCTCAGCCGCCGAGACCGCCGCCCTGATCAGCATCGAGATCGGGCGTCGCATCCAGCTGCACGCCGTCTGGCCCGACCAGCGGCACGCGTCCGTCCTCGCCGAGGTCGCCCTGCGCGGCGGACGGCACACCGTCGGCAACCTGCACCTCGCCCAGCATCCCGCGCTCGGCGAGATCGTCGCCATCGGACCCGACCTCGACCTGCACCAGAACCAGGAGCGCGGACGCGTCCTCGCCCTTTCCCGCCGCGGCGGCTTCGGACCCGAGGCTCACGCCCTCTTCGCCGAGGCCGCGGCTCCCCTGCAGCTCCTCCTGCCCCACACCGCGGACGCCTGCCGGCGGGCTCGCCAGGCCCGCACCGCCGCCGACGCGGCCGCCGACCTCAACCTGACCACCCGCGAGGTCGAAGTCCTGCAGCTCCTGTCCGAAGGCCTCCTCGCCCGCACCATCGCCGCCCGCCTCGGCCTCTCCCCGCGGACCGTGCACAAGCACCTCAGCAACGTCTACAGCAAGCTCGGCGTCCACGACCGCCTGGTCGCGGTCAGCATCGCCAGGTCGCGGGGGTTGATCGCGGCCTAGCCGGGATCAGCGTCCGCGCTTGGCCCGGACGGTCTTCTTCAGCAACCACATCGGCAGCAGCCAGCTGCCCAGCGCGGTCACCAGCCAGACCACCAGCGTGCCCAGCGTCCACGCCAGCGGGCCCTGGATCGTCAGCCCGCCCGCGAACGAGCTCGCGATCGCCAGCGCCACACCGGTCGAGATCAGCCCGACGCCACCGACCAGCGGCGGCGAGAACTTGCTCGCCAGCTTCGTCACCAGCGGCGTCAGCAGGCTCTGCGCGATCGTGAACACCAGCACGGCGACGATGAAACCCTGCACCCCCACGCCGATCCCCGGCACCAGCAGTCCGGCGGCCAGCAGTCCGACCACGGACGAGCCGCAGAAGATCGCGGCCAGGATGAGCATTCGACTCATGCCCTGACCTTATCCATCCCGGGTAGGGGAAGGCCCGGAAAGCACCCCCAACCAGCACTTCTCGGCTTCACCTGGGCGAGCAGCGGGCTTACGGTCGTGTCATGTCCAATCCCCTTGAGCCGACCGACGTCGGCCCGGCCGTCGGCGGCGACCTCGCCGCGACCGACAGCGATCGCGATCACGTCATCACCCTGCTCACCACCGCCCAGGCAGAGGGACGACTCTCCGCCGCCGAACGTGACCAGCGCATCTTCGCGGCCCGGACCGCCGAGACCTTCGACGACCTCGTCCCGCTGACCCGTGACCTGGTCAGCCCCACCGGACCCGCCGCCCGTCCCATCGTCAGCTACGACGAGGCCAACGCCACCGAATCCGCCGATCAGATCGTGGCGATCTTCGGCGGCGCCACCCGTAAGCACACCTGGCGCGTGCGCCGGAACACCTCGATCATGGCCGTCTTCGGCGGGGTGGAGCTCGACCTCACCAACGCCACGTTCGAGTCCCACGAGCTCACCTTCAACGTCTTCTGCCTGTTCGGCGGCATCGAGGTCACCGTCCCGCCCGGCACGGACGTCGAGAGCCAGGTCGCCGCGGTGTTCGGCGGTTCGGACGTCCGCCGGCTCGTCCCGCCGGACGGCTCCGCGCCCCGCCTGGTCGTGAAGGGCTTCTGCGGCTTCGGCGGCGTGGACGTGCGCAACCCGAAGGACCGTCGCCGTCACCACTAGGGTCGCTTCCATGAGCGACCTGTTCACCCCCACCGCCGACTGGCAGCGACTACCCGTCCGCTACCGGACCGTCCGCCGGCTCGGCGCACTGGCCTGGAACCTGGCCGTCACCGTCATCGCCACGGTGGCGGTCGGTGTGTTCCTCGACTGGACGTGGGCGGCCGGCGTCGCCGCCGCCGGGCTGGCGTGGACGACCTGGCGCGTGATCCGGGCCGGACGGTGGGTGCGCAGCTTCGGCTACGCCGAACGCGCGGAGGACCTGCTGATCACGTCCGGGCTGTGGCACCGCCAACTCACCGCCATCCCGTACGGACGGATGCTGTCGGTCAACGTCGAGTCCGGTCCGATCGACCGCGCCTGGGGACTCGCCAAGGTGCAGCTCGTCACCGCCAGCCCCCAGTCCGCCGGCCAGATCCCCGGCCTCCCCACCGCGGACGCGGCCGCCCTGCGCGACCGCCTGATCGCCGCCGGCGAGGCCCAGGCGCTGCCCCTATGAGCGACCCCGAACACCTCCCCCTCACGCCGGAGGACCCGATGCTCCCCGAAGCCACGGCCGCGGTCGAGCGCACCGAGCGGCCCCATCCGCTGACGCCGTTCGTGCGGGGCTGGGTGATCCTGCTGGCGGTCGCGCTGAGCGTGGGACGCGACTTCCTGCCCACCGGGGGTGAGCCGCGGGAGCTGCCACCGCTGGAGTTCATCGCCGGCGCCGTCGTCCTGCTCGCCGTGGTCAGCGGGATCGCCGGCTACTTCTCGTGGCGGTTCACCCGGTTCGTGATCGACGCGGAAGTGCTGCGGATCGACAGCGGCGTGCTGTTCCGCCGCTCGCAGCGGGTGGCGTTCGACAAGGTGCAGTCGATCGACGTCGTCCAGCCGTTCGCCGCCCGGCTGTTCGGACTGGCCGAGCTGCAGATCGACGTCGGGTCGCACGAGCGTCCACGGCTGCGCTACCTGGCCCGGACCAGGGCGTACGCGCTGCGCGACTACCTGCTGGCGCGGGCGCGTGGCGTCCAGGCCGAGGCCGCCGAGCACACCGACTCCGCGTCCATCCTCACCGACCTCGGTGCCCAGGACGAGGTGCTGATCACCGTCCCGCCGCAGGTGCTGCTGCTGGCCGCGGTCACGTCGCACGAGTTCTGGGGCATCGTCGCGTCCGGTGTGCTGGCGGGCGTGGTCGGGGTCGCCTTCGGGCAGCTGTGGCCGCTGCTGGTGATCGCCATCCCGACCGTCAGCGCCCTCTTCGGTTTCGTCGGACGGCGGGTCATCGGCCAGTTCAACTACACGCTCTCCCGGCGCGCCCACGGCCTGCGGATCTCGCGCGGCCTCACCAGCCTGACCAGCCAGTCGCTGCCGCCGCGCCGCGTCCAGGCCCTGCAACTCAGCCAGTCGCCGGTCTGGCGTCCGCTGGGGCTGTACCGGCTCGACCTCGAGGTGATCGGCTGGGGCCAGGTCACCGAGGACGAGGACAAGTCGGGCGTCTCCACGATCCTGCTGCCCGCGGGAAACATCGAGCAGGTGCGGGTCGCGCTGACCGCGATCTGGCCGCAGGCCGACTTCGAGGCGGTCGAGCTGCACCCCGCACCGGTGCGCGCCCGGTGGCTGCACCCGTTCTCGCAGCCGTTCCTGCGCTGGGGCCACGACGACCGGCTGGTGGTGTCCCGGCACGGCTGGCTGGTGCGGCGCTGGCAGCTGGTGCCGCACTCCCGGATCCAGTCCGTCCGGGTCACCCAGGGCCTGCTGTCGCGGCGGCTGGGTCTCGCCGACCTGCAGTTCCACACCGCCGGCGGCCAGCTGTCGCCGCACGCGTCCGGCCTGGACGCGACCCACGTGCTGCAGCGCCAGGCCCAGCTCCTGCAGCTGGTGCACCACCCGGCCGCCGTCGACGTCTCCGAGCCCGCGCCCCCCGCCGAGTTGTCAGACGCTCAGCCGGCTCTGGGCGGCGGAGACTCTGACAACTCGGCTCAGGCGGGGACGGACGCCCCGGACGCTCGCCGCGCGGACCAGGCGGACGCCACCATCTCGTCCACCGAGTAGCTCATCCGCCACTCCAGGTCGGCGGCGGCCGCCGTGCCGTCCGCGACGATCCGGTCGGGGTCGCCGGGACGCCGGGGGCCGATCTCCGGGACGAAGTCGATGCCGGTCACCCGCGCCATCGCGTCCATGATCTGGCGGACGCTGAGTCCCTCACCGCTGCCGAGGTTGTACGCCGTGCGCAGCGGGCGGCCCGCCTCGAGGGCGAGTGCCGCGGCCACGTGCGAGGTGGCCAGGTCGCCGACGTGCACGTAGTCGCGGACGCACGTGCCGTCCGGCGTGGCGTAGTCGTCGCCGTTGATCCGGGGCGTGCGGCCGGCCAGCAGGGCCTCGATCACCAGCGGGAACAGGTTGTGCGGGCTGGCGTCGAAGACCTCGTCCGTCGCCGAGCCGACCACGTTGAAGTAGCGCAGGCTGACCCCGCGGAACCCTTCGGTCGCCCGCACCACGTCGTTGATGAGCCACTCGCCGATCAGCTTGCTCTCGCCGTAGGGCGACTCGGGGTGGTTGGGCGACTCCTCGGTGACGAGTTCGGTGTCCGGCGTGCCGTACACCGCCGCAGAGGACGAGAACACGATGGACGGCACACCGGCGTCCGCCATGGCCTGCAGCACGCTCGCCGTCCCCTGCACGTTCTGTGCGTAGGTGTGCAGTGGCCGCTGCACCGACACCCCGGCGTACTTGAAGCCGGCCACGTGGATCACACCCGCGCAGGCGTGCTCGCGCAGGGTGTCCGCGACCGTCGCCGTGTCGAGGATGTCGGCCTCGACGAACGGCACGCCGTCCGGCACGAAACCCGCGATGCCCGAGGAGAGGTTGTCGAGCACCACCGGCGCGAGCCCCCTGGACTGCAGCGCCCGCACCACGTGTGCTCCGATGTACCCGGCGCCGCCGGTGACCAGCCACGTACTCACGTCCGGGAGTCTATGGGATTGCGGTGCCCCGCGATCCGTCGCTGGCTAGGGTGTGGCCATGCAGAACCAACCCGTGCTGGGTATCGACATCGGTGGTTCCGGGATCAAGGGCGCTCTGGTCGACCTTGCCGTGGGCGACTTCGCCAGCGAGCGCGTGCGCATCCCGACGCCCGCCAGGTCCACACCCGCGAACGTGGCCGACGTGGTGGCCCGCATCGTCGAGGACTTCTCCGGGCAGATCGCGGACGACAGCCCGATCGGCGTCACCATCCCCGCGGTCGTCACCCACGGCACCACCCGGTCCGCGGCGAACATCCACAAGTCGTGGATCGATGCCCCCGCGCAGCAGATCTTCAGCGAGCGACTCGGCCGCGAGGTCTTCCTGGTCAACGACGCGGACGCCGCCGGCGTGGCCGAGGTGATGTACGGCGCGGCCAAGGGCAACGAAGGACTGGTCCTGGTCACCACCCTGGGCACCGGCATCGGCAGCGCGCTGATCTACCGCGGCGTGCTGGTGCCGAACACCGAGCTCGGCCACCTCGAGATCGACGGCAAGGACGCCGAGTCCGAGGCCGCGGCCTCGATCAAGACCGCCCTCGGACTGACCTACGAGGAGTACGTGCCCCGGCTGCAGCGCTACTACGAGCGGGTCGAGGCCCTGTTCTGGCCGGACCTGTTCGTGGTCGGCGGCGGCGTGTCCAAGGCGTCCGGCAAGTTCCTGCCGCACCTGAAGCTGAAGACGCCGATCGTCCCCGCGGAGCTGCGCAACCGCGCCGGCATCGTCGGTGCCGCCTGGCTCGCCGTGGACAAGGCCGAGCACCCGGAACGTCCAGCCTGAACGACTCCCGCTTGTCGTCACCCCGGGGTGATCGTCATCCCGGGCTTGACCCGGGATCCCGTGACGTTGTCAGGCCGCTCAAGAGATCCCGGCGTTCGCCGGGATGACGGTGGTGAACGGCAAGGGGACGGTTCTTTACCGTTCAGCTGGACCGAGTTAAGGACCGTCCCCGTCGTTCACATCCGCTCGGGTGCCTCGATGCCCAGCAGGTTCAGGCCGGACGCGAGCACGCGGCGGGTGGCCGCGCACAGCGCGAGGCGGGACGAGCGCACGTCGCCCTCGCTCTTCAGCACCGGGCACTGCTCGTAGAACGAGCTGAGGGCACCGGCCACCTCGTACAGGTAGCCGCAGAGGCGGTGCGGCTGCAGGGTCTCGCCGACCATGGTCACGACCTCGCCGAACCGGGACAGCAGCAGCGCGAGCGACTGCTCGGCCGGCTCCGCCAGGACGGTGACGGACTCGAAGCCGATGCCCTCCGCCTCGGCCTTGCGCAGGATCTGGTTCACCCGGGCGTGCGCGTACTGC
>DAINOM010000190.1:874-6372 GCA_036735445.1 Propionicimonas sp. | reverse complement strand
GGACAGGTAGTGCAGCGTGGTGAACCCGCCGAAGGACTGGCCCAGCACCGTCCAGCGATCGACACCGAGGGCTTCTCGCACCCGCTCGCAGTCGTTGACGATCTCGTCCGCCCGCAGGTGGGACAGGTAGCCGGCCTGCGCGGCGGCGGCCATACCGGCCAGGGGGCCACCGACGGCGGCTTCGATCCGGCCGTCGCGCCTCGTCACCACCGACGAGACCGGGGTCGAGCGACCCGTCCCGCGCTGATCGAGCAGGACGACGCGGTAGTCCTGCAGCATCCGTGGCAGCCACGGCGGCGTGCCGGGCAGGGACGGACGCGGCGCCTCGTGGCCCGGACCGCCCTGCAGGAACACCAGATACGGCTTGTCAGCGCCGCCTTCCGCGGTCACCACCCGGGCGAACACCTCGATCGTGGCGGCAGCCGGGTCGGCCGCGTCGAGCGGGACATCGAGCGTGAGGTTGGTGAGGGTCAGGCCGGGCAGGTTCAGGGTCGTCGTACGCACGCTGCTCAGGCTATGCCCACGCCAGGTGCGTCCCCCCGAACGGTCCCTGAGGAGCTGTCGGGTGAGGCACGAACCCGACAGCGTCACGAGGGGCAGCGGTGGGCCCTTCGTGACGCTCGCTTCGCTCGCTCCTCAGGGAGCGGTGGCGAGGGTTCGATCGCTCCTCAGGGAGCGGTGCGGGGTCAGCTCGCGCGTCAACCACCGTCATCCCGGCGAACGCCGGGATCCCTGCACCGGCGCGGCTGCCCTTCGTGACGCTCGCTTCGCTCGCTCCTCAGGGAGCGGTGGTGAGGGTTGGCTCGCTCCTCAGGGAGCGGTGGTGAGGGTTCGGTCGCTCCTCAGGGAGCGGTGGTGAGGGTTCGATCGCTCCTCAGGGAGCGGTGCGGATAAGGCTCGCTCAGGGGGCGGTGCGGGTTCGCTCGATCCTCAGGCTGAATCTCCGAAATCGCTCGTCGAGCTTGTCGAGACGCCTCGATCGGTCCGGTCAGCCGTGCCAGGTGTAGATCAGCAGCGAGTAGGGCCCGATCGTCAGCTCGGCGCTGGCGGTGAAGCCGTCGTAGTCGTCCTCGGAGGCGACCAGGTCATGGCTCGGAGAGTTGCCGAAGGCGTCGGAGTAGACCCTCGCGTCGCTGTTGAACAGCAGCCGCCACTCCCCCGTCGCGGGCAGGCCGATCCGGTAGCCGGTCCGCTCCGCGTTCGACAGGTTCACGACGACCACCACGTCGTCGCCGGGACCGTGGTCACGCCAGCGCTGGAACGCCAGCACGTTCGCGTCGTCGTTGTTGTGGAAGACCTGCAGGCCGCCACCGGTCAGGCCGGCGGACGTCCCGTCCCGGTCGAGCCGCAGCCGGATCAGGTCCCGGTACAGCCGGACGATGCCGTGGAACTCCTCGTCCTGGTCCCAGTCGAGCGCGACATTGTCCCGGAACCAGCCCCCCTCCAGGAACTCCTGGCCCTGGAAGATCATCGGGATGCCGGGCGAGGTGAACACCAGTCCCGCACCGAGCGTCGAGCGTTTCTGCGCGAAGTACCCGGTCGGGTCTGCCGGGTCGACCTCCTCCGGCACCCGCGCGCGTCCGTTCGCGACCTCGTCGTGGCTCTCGGTGTAGATCACCCGCGCGAACGGGTCGCCGTAGGAGTAGCCGATCGCCGCTGCGATCTCGGCGGTCGAGCGGGTGTCGTCGGACGGCTCGATCACGTTCTCCCGCACAGGGTGCACGAACTGCGCGTCCCACTGGGCGTGGAACGCCGCACCCTCCGGGCCGGTGCTGCTCACCGCGGGGTTGGAGTGCAGGTCCTCGGCGATCAGGATCCGTCCCGGGAACCTGGCGCGGACGTCGTCGTTGATCCAGCGCGAGAGGCTCCAGCCGTCCGGGATGTCGGTGCCGGAGCCGTCCACGCTGCGCATGTACGGGGTCATGTCGTAGCGCAGCCCGTCCACGTGGAAGTTGCGCAGCCAACCGAGCGCGTTGTCATGGATGAACTGGCGCACTTCGCCGCGGCCGTAGTCGGGACGGGTGTCGCCCCACGGTGTCGCCGAGCGCCAGTCGTTGTAGAAGTAGATCCCGCCCAACCCGCGCTCGCTCCACCCGTCGAACTGCCACAGGTTCAGGTCACTCGGCCCGAAGTGGTTGTAGACCACGTCCTGGATCACCGCCAGCCCCCGGCGGTGGGCCTGCCTGACGAGGTTCTTCAGGGCGTCCGGGCCACCGTAGGCGCTCTCCACCGCGAAGATGTGCGCAGGGTTGTAGCCCCACGAGTAGTCGCCGGCGAACTCCGCCACCGGCATGATCTGCAGCGCGTTCACGCCGAGCCGGACGAGGTGGTCCAGCCGCTCGGCGAGGTCGTCGAGGTCGGCCACCTGCCCGTCCTCCGTGGCGGCGAAGGTACCGGCGTGCAACTCGTAGATGACCAGTTCGTTGAACGGCGGCGGCGTGAACTCGTCGCCCTCCCAGTCGAACGCGTCGTGGTCGTACACCACCCCGTTGCCGACCGAGTTGGTCACCTGCGCCGCGTACGGGTCGACCCGCTCGATCCGGCGGTCACCGCAGGTGAGCGCGAACCGGTACTCCTGGCCCGGACGGACGCCGGCCGCGAAGCCGTACCAGTAGCCGTTGCCCTCGTCGGCCAGCGGCTCGACGCGCCCGGCGTCGCCGTACACGACCACGTCCACGGCGTCGGCGTGCGGCGCCCAGACCCGGAACCCGGTGCCCTCGTCCGTCACGATCGCGCCCATCCCGGGCAGTGGCTGGTCCCCCACGGCTGCTCCTTCCGCCGCGGTCCAAACTACCGCCGGGTCCTAGACTTGGGCACCGACCCGTCCCGCAGGAGCTGCCATGACCGTCCGCCCGGCCTCGGCGCTGCGCTCCCGCGGCGTGTGGGTGGGCGTGGCCGGCTCGCTGGGAGTGGCCTGGGGCAGCTGCCATCCCGAGTTCTCGTTCTCGCCGGACGGCTGGCCCGCCGACTGGGTGAACGCGATCGGGCTCGCCGCGCCGCTGCCGTGGAACCGGATCGTCCTGGTCGCCGGCGTGGTCGCGCTGACCTGGGCGTGGTGGCACGTCCGACCCACCCGCGAGCGGGCGCCCGTCCACGCCGGGATGACGCTGCTGCTGTGGAGCCTGCCGCTGCTGCTGGTGCCGCCGGTGCTCAGCCCGGACGCCGTGCTGTACGCGGACCTCGGCTGGACGCTCGGCGCGGGCGCGAACCCGTACGACGTCGGCCTCGCCACCACCGGGGGCCCGTTCGCCCCCTTCGTCGACCCGTTGTGGGCGGGCAGCGGGGTCGCGTACCCGCCGCTGACCCTGCGGCTGAACCAGCTCGTGGTCGCGGCGAGCGGCGCGCACCCGTACTGGTCGATCGTCGCCATGCGCGTGCCGGCACTGCTCGCCGTGGCCGCGATGCTCTGGCTGGTGCCCCGGATCGCAACCCTGCTGGGCCGACCGCGGCGGGGCCCGGTCTGGCTGGGCGTGCTGAACCCGCTGCTCGTGCTGCACTTCATCGGCGCGGCCCACAACGACGCCCCGATGGTCGCCGCCACGCTAGCCGCGGTGTGGGCGGTGCTGCGCCGGCCCCGCTGGTGGACGGGGTTCGTCGCCGGTCCGCTGCTGGTGGCCGTCGCGATGGCGTTCAAGCAGCAGGGCGGTCTGGCGATCGTCGCCGTCGCCGGACTGCCGGTCGCCGGAGCGTTGGCCCGGTCGCCACTCGGGGGACGGCTGTGGCTGCTGGGCTGGCGGACGGCGGTAGCGACGGCGGTGGCGCTGGCCGGCTTCGTCGCGATCAGCCTGGCCAGCGGGCTGGGCTTCGGCTGGGTCGAGTGGCTGGACCTGATGGGCCTGGCCAACACCCCGGCCCCGCTAGCCCTGCTGGCCAAGGGCGGGGCGATCCTGTGGGCGGGCGCGGGCGGCTCGTACACCGGGTTCCTGATCGTGGCCGGCCGGGTCGGCACCGTGGTCCTGCTGCTGGTGCTGGTGTGGATCGGCGTCCGGTTCGCCCACCGTCCGCTCAGCCTGGCGGCCTGGGGGTCGCTGGTCATCGCCGTCCTCGGCCAGGCCCTGCACCCGTGGTACCTGCCGTGGAGCCTCGCCCTGCTGGCGCTCGTCCCGCTCACCCGGCGACAGCGGTACTGGGTGTTCGGCTTCGCGATCGCCTTCTGTGTGTGGAACGCGTTCCAGACGGTGATCTGGCACGGCCAGAACTGAACGGGAATGGGACCTGTCCCCGGGGACAGGTCCCATTCCCGTTCAGGTCCGCCCGCACTTGACCAGCGGTGGCAGGATCGACCCATGCGGGTAGCGATCGGCGGCAGCACCGGACTGATCGGCACCGCCCTGTCCCGCCACCTCGTCCGGGAGGGGCACGAGGTGGTGCGACTGGTCCGTGGCGAGGTGACCGCGTCCGACCAGCGCCGCTGGGATCCGGACGCGGGACGCATCGACGGGCCCGGCCTCGACGACGTGGACGCGGTGGTCAACCTCGCCGGCGCACCCATCGCCGGCTCCCGGTGGACGAAGGACCGCAAGACCGAGATCCTGCGCTCGCGGATCACGTCCACCCTGACCATCGTCACCAGCCTCAGCCCGGAGGGACGCTGCCAGCGGCTGCTGAACGGGTCGGCGATCGGCTACTACGGCGACAACGGCGCGGAGATCGTGGACGAGTCGATGCCCGCCGGGCGCGGCTTCCTCGCCGATGTCGTCGCGGACTGGGAGGCGGCCGCCGCCCACTCGCCGGTGCCGACGGTCGTCCTGCGTACCGGGCACGTGCTGGCCCGCGAAGGTGGCTTCCTCGGCCTGCAGTGGCCGGTGTTCGCGCTCGGTCTCGGCGGACGGGTGGGCAGCGGACGCCAGTTCCTCTCCTGGATCAGTCTCACCGACCATGTCCGGGCGACGACCTTCCTGCTGGCCTCGGAGCTGACCGGCCCGGTGAACCTCGTCGCCCCCAACCCGGTCAGCAACGCCGAGTTCACCAGGGCTTTCGGTCGCCACCTCCACCGGCCCACACCCCTGCCGCTGCCCCTCGCCGCCGTCGGCGCCGTGTTCGGCCGCGACTTCGTCACCGAGGCGCTGCTGGTGAGCCAGCGCGTCCGTCCCGCCCGGTTGCTGGACGCCGGCTTCACCTTCGACCACCCGCTGCTGGCCCAGGCCTTCGCCGCCCTCGGCTGAACCCCTTCGGGGCGTCCGGGCGGGCGGGGTTACACTGACGGCTCCACCGCAGCGACAGATAGGTGACCTGTGTCGAGTCCGCTCACCCCGTCCGGCGTCCCGGAACCCTTCGCCGCCCTCGGCCTGACCTTCGACGACGTCCTGCTGCAGCCGAACGAGAGTGACGTCATCCCGTCCGCCGCCGACACGACGACCAGGGTGAGCAAGCGGATCGAGCTGCGGATTCCCCTGATCAGCTCGGCGATGGACACCGTCACCGAGTCCCGGATGGCGATCGCCATGGCCCGCGAGGGCGGCATGGGCATCCTGCACCGGAACATGTCCGCCGAGGAC
>DAINOM010000190.1:0-864 GCA_036735445.1 Propionicimonas sp. | reverse complement strand
GTCGACCAGCCGATCACCACGACGCTGGAGGCCACCATCGGCGAGGTGGACGAGCTGTGCGGCCACTTCCGCATCTCCGGCGTCCCCGTCGTCGACTCCGACCTGAAGCTGCTCGGCATCGTCACCAACCGCGACATGCGCTTCGAGGACGACCCGAACCGTCCCGTCGGCGAGGTGATGACCCCGATGCCGCTCGTCACCGGCTGGCCGGGGATCCGTCCGGACGAGGCGCTGGCGCTGCTCGCCAGGCACAAGATCGAGAAGCTGCCCCTCGTCGATCCGGGCGGACGGCTGCGCGGCCTGATCACCCTGAAGGACTTCGTGAAGTCCGACAAGTACCCCCTCGCCAGCAAGGACCCCCAGGGCCGGCTGCGCGTGGGCGCGGCGATCGGCTTCTTCGGCGACGCCTGGGAGCGGGCGATGATGCTCGTGGACGCCGGCGTCGACGCGATCATCGTGGACACCGCCCACGGCCACTCCCAGGGCGTGCTGGACATGATCCGCCGGCTGAAGGCCGAGCCCGCCGCCGCCGAGGTGGACATCATCGGCGGCAACGTCGCCACCTACGCCGGCGCGAAGGCGCTGGCCGAGGCCGGCGCGGACGGGGTGAAGGTCGGGGTCGGGCCGGGTTCGATCTGCACGACGCGGGTCGTCGCCGGCGTCGGCGTCCCGCAGGTGACCGCGATCCACGACGCGGCGCAGGCCTGCCGTCCCGCCGGGGTGCCGGTGATCGGCGACGGCGGCCTGCAGTACTCCGGCGACATCGCGAAGGCCCTCGTCGCGGGCGCGGACTCGGTCATGCTCGGCTCGCTGCTCGCCGGCTGCGAGGAGAGCCCCGGCGAGCTGGTGTTCATCAACGGCAAG
>DAINOM010000189.1:0-6382 GCA_036735445.1 Propionicimonas sp. | reverse complement strand
CGTGGCCGGGTCGAGGACGGCGATCGCCTGATCCAGCTGGGCGATCCGCGCCCGTGGCGATCTGGGATGCCTGCGCGGTGGAGACGGAGATGCGGGCGCTCATCGGGGATCGTCCTCCGGGTGCGCGGCCAGATAGGCCTCGATCGACGCCACGGCGCAACGACCCGCCGGAGACACCGGAACACCGTTCTCCTCACACCAGGGCCGGATCTGCGCACGCACGTTGTCGGTGAGCCGACCCCACAGGCTGTCCCGCATCTTCTGGGCGCGGCTCACCGACCGCTCTGGCACGACCCGCTTCGCACGGGAAGGCTTTGGGAACACCTCGAAGCCAGACCGGGGCGCCTCGGCTGCCTTGTCTTCGAGGATCGCCGCGGCCAGATCGTTCTTCGCGTCAGCGAGCAGCGTCGGCGTCTGGATGACCTCCGGCCGGACCGTCGCGGCGTCTGCGTCGAGCCGCGCCAGCTTCTCGGTCAGCTCGTCCTGCCGGCGGCCCAGATCGCGAAGCTCGTCGAGGATCGCCTCACGCTCCTCAGCGAATTGGGTCCACCGGTCCAGCTGGTCGGCCAGGTGCTGGATCATGGTCCGCAGTGACGACGCGAGACCGGCGATCCGTTCGTGGCCGGTCGCCTCGGCCTGGTCGAGCAGCTGCTCGATGGTCCGCTGCTCGCCGTCCCGGACGCCGTGTTGCTCCGACGTGGCGACGTCAGCGGCGTCCGGGACGACCTCCACCGGGGAAAGGGGACCCGGCGAGTCAAGGGTGGCGGCCAGCTGGCCGCCCATCGAAACGAGGACCCCGGCGCGCCAGTGGCCGTTCGGGACGTGCGCAACCTCGACACGGTGCGACGCCTCATGCTCGGCGATCTGCTGATCGATGTAGGCAGCCGCCGCATCGTCGTCGCCAGGGCCCGCCGCCCACGACAGGTTGAAATCACAACTCTCGACCGGGCAGTCGTAGTGACCATGCGCGATCAGCTGGTCGACCGCCGCCGCGATCGACTCGTCGGGCACGACCTCGCCGGGCACGATCACGGGCGGCTCGACAGCCTCCGCCCTGCACGCCGCACAGTCCTGCAGACGCCGCTCCCCGGCGGGGTGGCCAACGTGGACCGCGCCCGGAATCGCCACGGTGCCCTCGTCACGGTGGGTCTGCTTGTGCAGATCGATCGCGCGCTGCACGTCCGCCTCGTCGGCGCTCTTCGGGCCCCGCAGGTCGTAGCCGCAGCCCCGGCGGACGCACCGCCACAGCACCACGTCCGGCTCCTCAACTTCCGGTTCCGGCACCTCAGATGAGGCCGCGGACTCTGCTACCGGGGTGGCAGTGTCACTCTCGGTGTCACTCTCGACAGAGACGACCTCAGTGACGGGCACGTCGGTGTCGAGGTCCTCCGCCGGCGCCTTGTCCCGCAGACGCCGGTTCAGGATCCGCGAGTTCCGGTTCAACTCCGTCGTGTTCGGGTAGCCGTTCAGCCGGCCGATCTCGTCCACGATGCTCTCGGCCATGTGCAGCCGGGTCGCGGTCTGCGCCACCGTGCGGCCACGCGCCAGGCTGGTCACCAGGTCGGCAACCTGCCTCTCGCTGATCTGCTGAACGGCCATCGGTCAATCCCCGAGTACCTGGTGGTTGTCCTCGCCGGACACCGCGTCGATCGGCAGCGGATCGGCGCCGGTACGGTTCTCCGCGACCTTCAACAGCAGCTGCTGGTCCTTCTGCGACGCCAGCTCGAGGGAGTCCATCCCTTCCCGGCCGAGCACGCCGA
This sequence comes from Propionicimonas sp., assembly GCA_036735445.1. Classification (GTDB taxonomy): domain Bacteria; phylum Actinomycetota; class Actinomycetes; order Propionibacteriales; family Propionibacteriaceae; genus Propionicimonas. The sequence goes on along the minus strand of DAINOM010000189.1, from coordinate 4,622 downwards.
GCGCCTCAAGACGCGAGATCTCCAACGTCGGGACGCGCACGTGCCCGTCGTCGCTGCGGATCGTCTCGTACTTGCGGACCCTCGCGACCCCGATGACCAGGACCGCCGGCGGGTTGTTCGGGTCGGACGCGTCGAACCGCTCACACAGGTCCTCGGCGAGGTAGTCGACGCCGTTGACCGGCTCGTCACCGGGCAGCTTCCCGGCCAGCTTCGTCTTCGCGGACATGGCTCACACCCCCTGTCCGGCGTAGGCCAGGACCGCCGGGACGGCCGGGCTGTGGGTCAGCAGCAGGTAGGCCAGGGCGGCCGCGGCCGCCAGGGCGAGGAGTCGAATCAACATGCGTGGAGTCCCTTCAGAACAGCGCCGGTTCCGCCGGCGTGACGGTCTTGCTCGACTTGTGGTTTCGACGGAGCTCGGCTGCCTTCGGGCAGGTCACCCAGTGCGCCACGAACGTCTCTTCGTGGACGCCGGCGGGCCGGTCCGGGGTGATCACGCGGGCGTCGACGAGCCGGTCACCGACGCGCTGTGCAGCGATGTTCGGGGTGTGCTCGCCCGGGTAGGCGTTGACCGCCATCGCGCGACCCTGCCGCGTCCGAACCCACAGGATCCGGGTCGGGCACTCCCTGCACACCGCCATGAGTCAGCCGTCCTAGATGTGGAAGTCGATGTAGAAGACGGACAGCAGGCGATCCTCGTGTTCGAGGGCATCGATCGCGTGGTTGACCCACTCCAGAGCGGACATGTCCTCGCCGCGGAACCCGAACCACCCGACGGTGCCGACCTCGTGCCACGTCTGGTCAGTGGTGAGGAGGTGCTGCGGGAAGTACCAGGGCAGGTCGCCACCCTCGGCGTCCGGATCACCCTTGTGGGGGTTGCAGTTCTCGCCGGATGCGAGCTTGGCCGCGGTCTCGCGAAGGACGGTCAGGAACGCGTCCACGGTCTCGCCCTGCCGGTCGTGGTAGTTGGATTCCCACCGCCCGCCGATCGTCCACCAGTCCCATTTCGAGTCCGGGTTGTAGGTGCTGTGCAGCGATCCGTCAGGGCGAAGATCCTTGACCTCCTCGCCGCGAACGGCGTGCGCCCAGCACTGGTCATCCGTCCAGGCGAGTTCGAGGGGGAACGCGTTTGCGATGTACTCCGCGTGTGCGGGGTTCTGGCAGTCTGCAAGATAGGCCTCCGGGTCGGCCAGGTACTCGGCGTAGCGAGTGGTGCGGTAGCTCTCGATCCGCTTGCGCTCCTTGGCGATCAGCTCATCCCGGCTGATCCAGAGGTCTACCTCGCGCCCCTCGTCGAACTTCGCGAGAACCTCGGAGAGGTGGGCCTGAAGGTCATCGCCGGGCTCAACCTCAAGCGCATCGGGCCCATCCAGCCCGGGGAACCTGGTCTGCTTGGTGCGGAAGTCCTTCGCGAGGTGTGACGGCGCGAGCACTGCTCCGATGAAGTGGGTCACCGCTCAGCCCTCCGCGGGCTCGTCGAGCGTGGCCTGCCCAGCACCCCACGCTTCAAGCGCGGCGTGGTCGGGGAAGCTCTTCAGCTTCTCGATCACCGTGCCGGCCTGGACCCGGTTCAGCGCGTCACTCGACTGCAGCGTGCCCTCCTCTATACGGAGGATCAGCTCGAGCCACATCAGCTTCTCGGCCGTGTTCGACTGGATCCCCAGCCGTGCACTCTCGGCACGCAGCTCGTTCTTCTGCGTGCGCAGGATCGGGCCCGGGCTGTGCACCGGCTCCGGCGCGGGCGCTGCGGGCTCGTCGGCGTGCTGGTCCGGTTCGGGCTGGTACTGCTGCACCATCGGGGCAGACGAGCCACCCGCCGCGTGAGCAGGTTCGGCGGGCGGCTCGTCACCGGCACCCGCTTGCGACGCTGGTGCAGGAGCGTCGGCCGAGGAGTCAGCTTCCTCGACAGCGGGCCGGGCCTTCTGGGATGGACGGGCGCCGGCAGACCCCCCGCTGCCGGCCGCCCGCCCCTGTACGGCACCGTCCGGGACGGAGGCTTCCCCTCCACCCGCCCCTTCCGGCGCCTGCTCTGAGGTGTGGTCGAGGACCTCACCGGTCTCCTCGTCGACGTCGCCCTCCACGTCGTCGACCTGAGGGTCGATCGACGCCTGCTCGGGAAGCACGTCGCCGGCGGCGATCGCGACAGCGACACGCTCGCGCTGCAGGTCCCCGCCCGGCTTCTCGTCGACCGCGAACGCCCACTGCAGACTGGTGCTCTTCGGCGCCAGCTTCAGCACCTGCTTCAGCACCGTCTTCCTTTCCATCCAGTGCTCGGGGTCGGCGACGTCCCGTTTCTCGTCCATCGGCTTGTCGCGCAGCTTCGCAACCGTCGGCGGGTCGAGGACGAGGAAGTCGCGGGTGCCGTTCGCGAGCTCGTAGGCCGCCCAGAACGCGATGGGCTCGCCGCGGTCACTGAACGCGGGCCGGTGGTCGAGGAATGCCGCGGTGCCGTAGGCGAAGTCGAACCGGTCGTTCTTCCCGACCCAGCCCGTCGTCACGCCGCGCGCGGCCGGATGCTGCTGGAACAGCTTCACCACACCGCCGTAGCCGACGATCAGCTGCGCCTCGACCCACTCGCGGGTCTTCTCCCGGTTCGTCCGCTTGTACGGCACCAGGTGGGCTTCGTTGTTCAGCCCGATCTCCAGGCCGAGCGCCGACGCGGTGAGGACGGCGCCGACCATGCTGGTCGCGGTCGCCTCGGCCAGGCGCGGCGTCTTGCGGACCGCGTTGAACACGAGGCGGGCGAACCGCTTCGAGTCCATCGTGTCGGGCAGGCTGGCCGCGATCGCGGACCAGGAGCTGCGGATCATGCTCTGCACGGTCTCCTCGGCGACGGCCGGGGCGGGCGGGCGGTTCTGCTGCGCTGCCTGATTCGAACTCGATCGGCGAGCGGGGGCGTTGGTGCTCATTCGGAGAGGATCCTTTCGAGATCATCGAGCAGCCCGGCCACATCGGTGGTGGAGTCCCCGGACAGCTCAGAGGAGGTGCTGGTGGTCTGAATGCCGGCCTCGCGAAGCGCCCAGAACGGCACGTCCACCTCGACCGACTCGTCCGGGTAGCCGGGCCACACGCCCGACGCCTTGCACTCGGCGAACATGGCGATCGCCCGACGCATACGCAGCCTGCCCAGCTCGAGCGACGCCGGCCCGAAGTGCAACACCGACGGCTCGTAGGGCGGGTAGGGCTCCTGGACGACGAAGTCGAATCCGTCGAGCGGCGCCTCGAGCAGCTCGGCGATGTAGCTGTACGTCGCGGCCTGCAGGTAGTAGCCGAGGTCGTAGCCGGTGCGGGCGAACCGTGACGGCGCCGCGCTCTTGCTCGTGGTCTTGTAGTCGACCGCGCGCGCGTCGTGTCGCCACCAGTCGAACCGGGCCCGCAGCAGCACGCCAGACTCGGGGTCACGCACGATCGCGGTCAGCTCCGGGACGCCCGTGTCGGGCGCGAGGAGCTCGGCGGCGCACCGACGCGACCGCAGCGCCTTGACCATGGCCTCGACACGCGACACGTCCTTAAGGAGGATCGGGACCAGGTCCAGGCTGTACGCGGCGTCCCGCTTGGTCTGGGCGTCCTTCGTGCGGTAGTTCTCGTGCGGGGCACCAGTCCCGAACGGCTGATCCTTCGTCGGCGGGCCCTGCCGGATCTCCGCGAGACCGGACGAGTGCGCCGCACCGAGGACGTAGGCGTGTGCGGCCGAGCCCAGGTCGAACTCCTTCTTCTGGACACGGTCCTCGGGGTGGTCAACCTCGCGCCGGAAGTGCGCCGGCGTCGAGCCCAGGAGCGTCTTCATGCCCGAGTGCGACAGGGACTCCTCACCGTCGACGATGCCGCGGTGGTACAGCGCTTCCGGCACGCCCGCGGTGAGGCCGATCTGCAGCTGCCCGGTCACCGGTCGGCGCTCGCGATCTGGTAGTCGAACGTGGCGCAGCGGCACACCTCACGCGTCGCCTCGTCGGTATGGCTGCACGGGCGGCCGTCGTAGTGCTCCCACCACGCGTGCCCGCACGAGCAGGTAGCGGTCAGGTTCGCCGCGGCGACCACCAGGCGGCGTGCCAGCTCGACCGCATGCTCGGGGGAAAGCCTGAGCTCGGCCACGTCGATCACGGGCCTGGTCACGAACTCGGAACGGGCGCCGTCCCGGACGAGCTCGGTGGTCGAACCGAGGTAGACCCGGGGCGCGTCGTCGCTGGTCTCCGCACGGTCGTCGGCGACGAACGTGAGGACGCGGCCCTGCCCGGTCTCGGCACGCTGCAACGTCGTCGTCATTCCGGCACCGCCTCAGCGGACACCGAGTCAAGGAGGCCGAGGTGCACCAGCTGCCCGACCTGTACCGGGTGCAGCGACGCGAAGTCTCCGCCGTCATCGTTCCTTCGCAGGCCGAGGATCAGGGCGGCGCCGACGAGCGGCGTCCGGCCCCGGTAGAAGCGGGTTGCCCTGGCGTTCGTCATCTGTCCGGTCAGCAAGCCTTCCTCGTCGACGACGAGGAGCATGTCCCGCTCGTCCAGCCAGGGATGCCGGACGAGTTCGAGCCACTGGCAGCCGATCGCCGCGGCGCACGCGGCCGCGGTCTGATCGGGGATCTCGACCAGCTGGCACGGCTTGGTCGAATCGGTCGGGATCAGGAGGGC
>DAINOM010000188.1:0-6425 GCA_036735445.1 Propionicimonas sp. | reverse complement strand
TGCTGTCTTCCGACCCTGGGGGAGTTGGGCGAGGTACCGCCGCGCGGGGAACCGCTGCCCACTCTACAGGCTGCGGGCGTGCTGCAGGACCGGCAGGCGCTCGCGGGTGGCGGCGACCGAGGTGAGATCGAGGTCCACGACGGCCAGTTCGTCCGCCTCGCCCAGTTCGAGCAGGACGGCTCCGGCGGGGTCGACGGCAAGGGAGTGGCCGATGCCGGTGGGCGTCCGGCCGTCCGCGCTGGCGGCGGGCAGCGACTGGTCGACGGCGACGACGAAGCTGGTGGAGTCCATGGCGCGGGCGGTGACGAGGGTGCGCCACTGGTGCAGCTTCCCGTCCCCTGGTGCCCAGGAGGAGGGCAGCAGGATCAGTTCGGCGCCCAGCCCGGCGAGGTGGGTGAACAGGGTGGGGAAGCGGACGTCGTAACAGGTGGCCAGGCCGATCGTGTGCCCCGAGAGCTCGATGGTGACCGCCCGGTCGCCGGCCTCGATCTGCCGGGACTCGGCGTAGCCCAGCGCGTCGAACAGGTGCAGCTTGTCGTAGCGGGCCTCGACGGTCCCGGTGACGAGCAGGGTGTTCCGGACGCGCGGCGTGCCGGTGGTCGTGAACATGCCGACCACGATGGTGATGCCGAGTCGTGCCGCCAGCGCCCGGACAGAGGTGGCCCACGGGCCGGCGAACGGCTCGGCGGCGTCGGCCCGGGGCCGGGCGAACGAACACATGGTGGCTTCGGGGAACACCACCAGCTCGGCGCCCTGGGCGGCCGCCTGCTCCGCGAAGTCCGCGACGCGAGCGAGGTTCGCCGCTGGATCGGTGGATGCAGCGAACTGGGCGAGGGCGATGCGCATGGGTTCAGCGTGGCACGGCCTGCGGAATTGCGCGCCAGATCGTCCGCAGAGCCCGTTCGGGGCAGCTTTGGACAATCTGGAGTGCAGATTCTCAGGCAACCTTTCCGGCACGCTGGACGTACTACGGGTGAGCCCGCAGCGGAAAGGTCCTGATGTTCGGTCTGTCCACCCCGGCCAGGGATGCAGAGTTCGCACATTTCGTGCGCGCCGCCTCTCCCTCGCTGTCCTGGACCGCCTATCTGCTCACCGGCGACCGCCACACCGCCGCCGACCTGCTGCAGGAGGCACTGGTTCGCACCTACGTCAACTGGCGCAGGGTCAGGGACGGCGAGGCCGCCGCCTACGCGCGACGGATCGTGGTCAACCTCAGCGTCGACCGCTGGCGTGCCCGTCCGCCGATCCCGGTGGAGCAACTGGACGGAGTGGAGTGCCATGACCCGCAGCGCACTGTCGACGACCGCGATCAGCTTGTGCGCATGCTCGCGTCCCTCCCGGCGCGGCAGCGACAGGTGATCGTGCTGCGCTATCTGGACGACCTCAGCGAGGCAGAGGTCGCCGCCCAGCTCGGAATCAGCCTCGGTGCGGTGAAGTCGGCCACCTCGCGGGGACTGGCGGCGCTCCGGGCCGAGTACGCCACAGCAGAAGGAGGAGAGCGATGAACGACCTCGACGAACGGCTCCGGGATGACTTCGCCGACTTGGTGGACGGCAACCCGCTCGACCTCGGCATCGACGTCGATCGGGTGCTGGACGCCGGCCGCCGAGTACGCCGTGCCCGGGCGATCAGCACCAGCCTGGGTGGCGCCGCGGTCGCCGTGCTGGCGGCTGCGGTGGCATGGGGCGGCGTCGCTGCTCACGGGATTACGGGTGCCACGGTGGTGCCGGCGGCGCCGTCCCCGAGCTGGGCGGACTCCGCCTACTTCGACGTGAGCGACCTCGGGCTCGCTGCATCGACGGACTTCGACAAGGTGCAACTCGCCGTGACCGCGGCCTCGGAGGGCTGGGACGTCGAGATCACGACCAGCCGCTCGAACGGCCTCCTGCTGAGTCGACTCGTGACGAGGGCCGACCTCGGAACCGGGACGTCTGCGGTCTGGGTGCAGCAGATCTCACCCCAGGTGTCGGTGGCGCTTCTGCCTGCCCGCACGCGGTGGTGGCAGGTCGCGATGAGGGAGTCAGGGGAGAACCTCCGGTACGTCGACTGGACGCATCCCGGCCTTCTCGACCTCACCGCGGCGGTCCTGGTCTTCGACGAGCCACGACAGGCCTCCGACGTCGCCGGCTTCCTCTGGGAGGCGGCGGACGGGTCGCTGGTGAACAGTTTCGGCGACCCGGTCCGGACGGCGCAGGCGACAGTAGCCGGCCAGCGGATCGAGCTCTACTGGGACCCCACGCTCAAGCAGTTGGGCATCCGTACTGACGGAGGTTCTTCGCTGCAGACCCACGCAGATCTGGAGAAGCCGTACGCCTACCCGAGGCTGCAGAGCCGGAAGGAACTCATGGACGGGCGCACAGTGGCAGTGCTCGCTGACCTCCTTCCGCCGGGGGCGCACGACCTGCGGGTCGACCTCGCCTCTCCCGATGACGACTGGACGGCTGTCGAACTCGGAGGCCGGACAGGCTACGTGATCGTTGCGGGCGACAACCAGCCGATCGGGTCGTTGAGCTACACCGACGCTGCCGGCAGGACCGTGGTCTGGCGGAAGTGAGGACTCCGCGGAATTGCGCGCCAGATCGTCCTTGAGGCCTCGTGAGGCGCCACCAAGGGCATCCGGCGCGCAATTTCGCAGCGGGCGGCGCCGCGGCACGATGTGATGGAGGCAACCTTTCGGCCCCGCCGTGCGTAGGTGATGGTGTAGGTCGAGGAGAGAGGCTCCATGGTCGCGTCACCCACCCCCACGCGGGACGCCGAGTACACCGCGTTCGTGCGCTCGGCATCCGTCTCGCTCACGCGCACGGCGTACCTGCTCACCGGTGACCGGGAGTTGGCCGCGGAACTGGTGCAGGAGGCGCTCGTCCGCACCTACCTCGCATGGCGCCGGGTGCGGCACGGAGAGGCGGGCGCGTACGCCCGCCGCACGCTGGTGAACCTGAACATCGACCGGTGGCGGCGGTGCCCGGCCTCGCCGTCCGACTCGCTGGACCGGCCGGACCCGGTCGACGCCCAGCAGCGGGTGGATGACCGCGACGAGGTGGTGCGGCTACTCGCCGAACTGCCCCCACAGCAGCGCCGGGTGATCGTGCTGCGCTACTTCAACGACCTGACCGAGGCGGACGTGGCCCAGTGCCTGGGCATCAGCGTCGGCGCGGTGAAATCGGCGGCGTCGCGTGGGCTGGCCAGCCTGCGGACGCGCTACGCCCCGGTCCGGGAAGGAGGACTGGAATGAACGATCTCGAGGAGAGGCTGCGCGAGGACCTTCGGGCAGCGACGGACTGGATCCCGGACGACATCGACCCCCACGCCGTGCTGTGGACGGGACGGCGGGTGCGCCGCTCACGCCTGGTCTCCCGGACGGCGGTGGCCGCCGCCCTGCTGGTCGTCGCCGGGCTGGTCGGCCCGGCGGTGTGGCACGTACTTCAGCCGACGCCGAGGGTGCCGTCGCCGATGCAGACGGTGTCGGCGGTGCCGAGCGATCCGGCGACCCCGGGCGACCCGCTGTCCACGACCTTCGACTTCCTCGATGCCGGAGTTGCCGACCTGGAGTCGATCCGGGTCGACGCCGAGCCGTCCGGCAATGAGGTGGGTCTCACGGTGACCGTCAAGACGCAGGGCGCGGCGGCGGTGGAGCGCCGGTACACCGTCCTGGCGGGCGAGGCGTGGCACGTGGCCTGGGACAAGCACCTCGTGATCGGCATCCTGCCCGACCAGGTGCAGTGGGTTACCGGCGTGTACGGGCAGGACAAGAAGGGCCACTACTCCGACCAGCGGCCGCTGGACGGGATCGGCTCCACTGCGGTCTGGATGTACTTCGAGTCCGACAGGGCGGACAAGCTCACCGGCTTCATCTGGCAGGGCGCGGACGGTGTGGTGCGCCACAGCGACGGCAGCACGCTGCCGAGCGCGACCGTCCAGCTCCCGAGTGGCAGCTACCTGGTCTACCGCGAGGACGCGGACAACGTCTGGATCCGGGACATCAGCAGCGGTGGCGGCTGGGGTACGGCCATCGGCAAGGTGGGTGACATCCTGCACGGAGGTGTGGGCACGAAGCGGGACGGCGGAGAGTGGGAGTGGTCGCAGTTCGGGCTGCTCCCCGTCGGCGCGCACGACCTCGAACTGACCCTCGGCAAGGGGGATGGGGGATGGAGCTCGGCCGTGATGACCGACGGCACCGTCGCAGTGGTGGCCGAGGTGCGCGGGGTGGAGGGCCCTGGGGACGTGGTCCGGTCGCTGAGCTACACCGACGCGACCGGCAAGCGGGTGACCGTCCGCAAGTGAGCGGGGTGCCGGCGACAACCTCGTGGGCCGTCCCGGCGTAGGGGAGGGTGACGGCGGACGATAGAGGGGTCATGACCGGATCACCCACCTCCCGGCGGGAGGCCGAGTTCACGGCGTTCGTGGACTCGGCCTCGGCCTACCTCACCCGGACGGCGTACCTGCTGTGCGGGGACGTGGAGACCGCGCACGACCTCGTCCAGGAGGCGCTGGTGCGCACGTATGCGGCGTGGTGGCGGGTGCGTCCGGCGGAGGCGAGGGCGTACGCGCGGCGCGTCCTGGTGAACCTGAACGTCGACCGGTACCGGCGTCCGTCCGCCGTGCCGGTGGCGATGGTCGACGAACGCGCGGTGGACCACGAAGAGGGACGGGTCGACGACCGTGACGAGTTGCGGCGGATGCTGGCCTCGCTGGCGCCGCAGCAGCGGCGGGTGATCGTGCTGCGCTACTTCGACGACCTGTCCGAGGCGGAGGTGGCGCAGTGCCTGGGCGTCACGGTCGGCTCGGTGAAGGCGTCGTGCTCGCGGGGGCTGGCTGCGTTGCGCGGGGCGTTCGCGCCGGCGATGGAAGGAGGATCGCGATGATCGAACTCGAGGAGCGGGTGCGAGAAGGGCTCGGGCAGCTCGCCGGGCCGGTCGGGCCACGGGTCGAGCTGGAGGCCGTGCTCGCGGACGGCGAGCGGCTGCGCCGCAGCCGGCGGACGCGGGGGTTGCTGGCGGCCGGGGCGGCGATGGTGTCCTGCGGACTGGCCGGCGCGGCGCTGCTGGCGGGGACGCCGGGCAGCCGGGTGATCGCGACACCGGCGGTGCCGTCCGCGTCCGTCTCGATGGTGCCGGGCCACGGTCCGACGGTCGCCCCGCCCAGGGGCGCGAAGCAGACGCTGACGTTCGACTCGCGCGACGATCCGTTCATGGGCGCGGTGGGCATGGCGAAGGTGACGGTGGTGCGGCCGGACGACACGGCGTCCGGGGTGGTGGTGAGCGGCACCACGAAGAATGGGGGGAAGGTCGAGAAGAAGGGCAGCGTGACGGTTGATGCGCCCTTCCTCGCGAAGCTGACGAACCGGACGTGGGTGCTGGTGACGGCGGTGAAGCCGGTGTGGGCGGAGGGGTCGGTCAACGGCGGGATCACGCCCGGGCAGACCTATCCACTGGAGGACTTCGGGGTCGTGGTGGTCTCGGGCGAGCCCGGGCTGCCACTGGCGGGGTTCATCTGGCAGGACGACCAGGGAAGGGCCTGGAACGACCGTGGCGAGCGGGTGCCGAGCGCGGAAGTGGTGCTGGACGGACGGACGTATCAGTTCGCCCACGACGAGCAGCTGAGGGTCGCCTGTTCCGGGGAGGTGAGGGGCGAGGACTTCGACGCAGAGTGCAGCTGGCTGCACGGCGAGCTCGGCGAGACCGGTAGCGGCAGGTCCGATGGGGACACCTGGGAGGACCGGGCGTTCATCGTCCTGCCTGAGGGCGCGAGTGGTGCCGAGCCCGGTGAGCAGGCCGGGTGCGCCGCGGCGACCGCCAACCTCGATCCGGGTGGGCGAAGCCTGCTGCTGCTCGTCTGCAGCGGATCCGGCGGGGGTGAGGGGCAGTTGCCGTCCGTCCGCTACGTGGATGCGCACGGCAAGGAGCAGGTGTACTCGCCGTAGCTGAGGCGTCCTGGCGCCCGGTTGGAGTTCCGTTCGCCTCACCCGGTATCGTTCTCCGCGGAGGATTCGCCTAGAGGCCTATGGCGCTCGCTTGGAAAGCGGGTTGGGTTCACGCCCTCACGAGTTCGAATCTCGTATCCTCCGCCACGCGCAACCGGCTCTGACTAGGCTAAATAGCCTGTCAGGGCCGGTTCTGTTTTGGAGTTGGGTCCTTAGCGGGTCCTTAGCCAACCGTCTCCGGGCCTCCTGAGACTGACTGTCCGAACGACCTCGGCGGGCGATCGCGTCGAGCGAGTCTGCCCTCGGAGGGGCCTCGGCTTCGATTGAGGGCGGCACCCGCCCTGGCCTCCGACGACCACGGGCGACCGACGCCGATGTGTCTCGGTGAGCGTCCGCGGTAAATACACCCTCACCCCGCGCACACCTCCCACTACCCGCCGACAAGATCGCTGTCCGGATCGGCACCCTTCGCGGGCTTAAGGGAGACAGCCAGCCGCGTCGCTGG
>DAINOM010000187.1:0-6447 GCA_036735445.1 Propionicimonas sp. | reverse complement strand
CGGCCATCCGGAACGATGCGATGCCGAACGGGATCGTGATGATCAGGATGCAGGCGAGGATGCCCGCGAAGAAGTAGCCGATCGCCAGCCAGAAGCCGCCGAAGACCAGCCAGATCAGGTTGAGCAGGGTGCGCATCGTTCTCCTTGTCGTTGCTCCTCCATGTAACCCGGTCCGGGCACGCCTCCGGGCGGCCGTCCACCCTGATCCGACCCTGATCGCTCCCGCAGTCGTCCTCCGCGGCTCCCTCGTCACAGAGGCTGCCGAAACTCGCTCCCGCTGCCGAAGCTTCGGCAGCCTCGGCAAGTTCCGGCAGCCTTTGTCGAGGGCAGTTGGGGGGCATCGGCGGGTGTAGCGAACGGCACTAGAGTTGCCGCCATGCCCACCGCCGTCCGGATCCACCGCGACGTGGTCTCCTACGTGCGGCGCAGTGGGCGGATGAACGAGTCCCAGCAGCGGGCCTGGGACGCGCACCGAGACGCCTGGGTGGTGGAACTGCCGTCCGGTGAGCGACGGACCTCGGTGTCCCCGGACGCAGCCGTCGACTGGACGGCGGCGTTCGGGCGCGAAGCCCCGCTGAAGGTCGAGATCGGCTCGGGCACCGGGCACGCGATCACCGCCCTCGCCGAGGCCATGCCGGACGCGAACCTGGTGGCGTTCGAGGTGTTCACGCCGGCGGTGGCGTCCACCCTCGGCCGGCTCGCCCGGCACGGCGTGGGCAACGTCCGGCTGGTCGTCGCCGACGGCGCGCAGGCCCTGGCGACGGTGTTCGGCGAGGGCAGTGTCAGCGAGCTGTGGACGTTCTTCCCCGACCCCTGGCACAAGGCCCGCCACCACAAGCGGCGGCTGGTCAGTCCCGAGTTCGCGGCGCTCGTCGCGTCCCGGCTCACACCGGACGGGGTGTGGCGACTCGCCACCGACTGGGACGACTACGCCGAAGCCATGCGCGAGGTGCTGGACGCCGAGCCCGGCCTGGTCAACTGCCACGACGGCTGGGCACCCCGCTACGAACTCCGCCCGGTGACCAAGTACGAGCGGCGCGGCGTGGACGCCGGCCGCACGATCCACGACCTCGCGTATCGCCGCGCATGAGATACCGCCTCGACATCGGCTACGACGGGACGGCGTTCCACGGCTGGGCCGCCCAGACCGGCCTGCGCACGGTCCAGGGCGAGCTGGAGACCTGGCTCGGCCGGGTGCTGCGGCTGCCCGAGCCGCCCGTCCTGGTCTGTGCCGGACGGACGGACGCCGGCGTGCACGCCCGCGGCCAGGTGGCCCACGTCGACCTCGACCTGCCCGGGCCGGACGAGGTCGCCGGCACCCTGGCCCGCCGGCTGCGCCGGGCACTCCCGGACGATGTCGTCGTGCACCGGGTCACCGTCGCCCCCGAGGGGTTCGACGCCCGGTTCTCCGCGATCTGGCGGCGGTACGCCTACCGGCTGGCCGACCGCGCGTCCGACCCCCTGCTGCGGCACACCACCACCACGATCCGCGGCGAACTCGACGTCGAGCGGATGGCCGCCGCCGGTACCGCTCTGCTCGGCCTGCACGACTTCGTGGCGTTCTGCCAGGCCCGGGAGGGCGCGACGTCGATCCGCCACGTGCAGTGGCTGCAGGTCGAACGCCTCGCCGACGGCCGGGTCGAGGTCGGGATCAGGGCGGACGCCTTCTGTCACTCCATGGTCCGCTCGGTGGTAGGCGCGCTGGTCGAGGTCGGCACCGGGCGGCGGGACGCGGCCTGGCTCGCCAACCTGCTCGACGCCCCCGTCCGCGCGACGGAGGTGCCGGTGCTGCCGGCCCGCGGCCTCGTGCTGGAAGAGGTCGGCTACCCGCCGGACGACCAACTCGCCGCCCGCGCCCGCGAGGCCAGGGCACGCCGGACGCTGGAGGAGCCGTGAGCCACTACTTCCACACCCCGTCGGGGGCCGAGCACCGCCGCCAGGTGGCCATGCGGTTCTGGGACACCGACTGGTCCTTCACCACCGCGGACGGGGTGTTCTCCGCCGATGGTCTCGACCCCGGCACGTCCGTGCTGCTGCGCGAGTCGACGCCGCCGTCCGGGGCAACCCGGCTGCTGGACCTGGGCTGCGGCTACGGGGTGCTGGCCGTGGCGCTCGCGTCCGCCTGTCCCGGCGCACAGGTCGACGCGGTCGACACCAACGAGCGGGCTCTCGAGCTGTGCGCCGCCAATGCCACCGCTCACGGCCTTGCCGCGCGGGTGCACCCGATGCTGCCCGGGCAGGCCGACCCGGAGGCCCGCTACGACGAGATCTGGTCGAACCCGCCGATCCGGATCGGGAAGGCGGCGCTGCACGGGCTGCTGCTCACCTGGCTGCCCCGGCTGGCGCCCGGCGGTACCGCCCGGCTGGTGATCGGCAGGAACCTCGGGGCCGACTCGCTGCAGGCGTGGCTGACCGCGTCCGGCTACCGGTGCGAGCGCACCGCGAGCGCCAAGGGATTCCGGGTGTTCGCGGTCACCCCGAAATCCGGACGGTAAACCGGACGCGGGCGAGGTTTCAGCCCTAGGCTTTGGACGTCCGACCGAACCACGACAGAAGAGGGCACGCATGAGCGACGACATCAAGGATGAGGCCGAGGGCTTCCTCGGAGGTCTGCTGGACAAGGCCAAGGAGTTCGGCGAGAAGGCCATGGACTTCGCCGAGGACGCCGTGGAGGCGGTCAAGGACTTCGCCGAGGACCTGCCCGAGAACGCCCAGAAGCTCGCCACCGACGCCGGCGCGGCGGTCAAGGACTTCGCCGAGGACTTCCCCGAGAACGCCCAGAAGTTCGCAACCGACGCCGGCGCGGCCGTGAAGGACTTCGCCGAGGATCTTCCCGAGAACGCCAAGCGGTTCGCCGACGAGGCGTCGGCCAAGGCGAAGGACCTCTTCGACGGCGACGAGCCGACCGAGCCGCCGGCTCCGACCGCCTGATTCACCGTCCTGCGCACAGCGGGGTGCCCTCCTGGTGCCCCGCTGTTGTCGTCGGGTGGCACCGCCCGGCCCGCGGGGCTGGGTTACCCTGAGGCCCCTGCAGCCGCCAGCTGACCGGAGGACCAGCCATGCGCCCGCGCCTGACCCGCCTGCTCGCCGCCCTCGCCGCGGCGACCATCGTCATGCTGGGATCCGCGGCGCCGGCGACCGCGACCGCCGCGGCCTGCGACGGCGTCTGGGTCGTCGTCCAACCCGACCAGAAGGACGCGGGCACGGCGACGGCCAGGTGCGCGGCCGAGCACGCCACGGGACTGGCGGCGCTGAAGAGCGCGGGGTTCTCCGCCGAGGTGTCCGGCACGATGCTCAACCGCATCGACGGCCTGCCGAAGGACGCCGACTTCAACACCAACGGCGGTTACTACTGGTCCTACTGGAGCGCCCCCGTCGCGGCCGACGGCAGCATCGGCACCTGGGCGTACTACCAGGTCGGCCCGGACACGTCGAAGCCCGAGACGGGCAAGGCCGAGGGCTGGCTGCTCACGAATGAGCAGAACGCGGCCGGCCCGGCGCTGGGGGCGGTGCCGGAGGCCGCGGCGCCCACTGCGGCCCCCACCCCGCCGGCGTCCGGGCCCGGCTCCCCGACCGGGGTCATCGTCGCCGCCACGGTAGTCGTGCTCGCCCTGGTCGGGCTGGGCGGCTGGTGGGTCGTCCGGGGCCGCCGCCGCGCCTGAGCCCCGTCGACAAGGCCACTTGCCCGATCCGCGCACGACGCTGCACATTTCGGTCGGGTTCGGACGGGGTTACCCTGCCGCCGCCCGGCTGGGTTAGCCTGAGCCCACCTGAACCTTTGCAGGGGAACCCGGTGCAAGTCCGGGACTGACCCGCAACCGTGACGACGGCGTACGCCGGCCAAGTCGGAATGCCTGCACAAGTTCTGGCTCAACACACACCCGTCGTGGCACGCGGGTGAGCCGGACGCGCGAAGTGGCCCGGATCGCACCGAGTGCCCCGCGCGAAAGGAACCAGATGTTCACGTCGTTACGTCGACTCCTGGCAGTCGGGACTGCTGCCGCGGTCGCCCTCGTCGGCTTCACGCCGGCCACCACCGCGTCCGCAGCGACCCAGGTCGATGCTGCCAAGGCCGCCAATTACATCGTCAAGAACCTCCCGTCGGCGAAGGACGGAGCGAGCGTCTCGATGACTGCGGCGCTCGGCCTCGCGACGACCGGGGACTGCACGTACGCCCCGTCCCTCCGCACGCTGGTGAGCCAGATCGAGAAGAACGCGAAGGCCTACCTGTACCCCGGCAAGAAGCTGAACCAGGCGCGCGCCGCCAACCTGGCCATCGTGGTCAAGGCGCTCGGGCTCAACCCGAAGAAGTTCGCCGGCTACAACCTGGTCTCGCTGGTCACCAAGAGCCTGCCGGGCGACGGCCGGGTCGGTTCCTCGGACTCCGCGTTCAGCCAGAGCCTCGGCATCATCGCCCTCGAGCGGGCCGACGCGACCATCCCGGTCACCCTGCTCACCAAGCTGTTGAGCCTGCAGGACGACGCCTCGGGCGCGTTCGGCTACGAGTTCCCGGCCGGCACGTTCAACGGCGATCCGGACACCACGGCGGTGGGGATCCTGGCCCTGCACGCTCTCGGGCAGCTGGATCCGCAGCTCGACAAGGCCGTGGCCTGGGCACAGGACAACCAGACGCCCGGCGGTTACTGGGAGAACTACTCGCCGGTGGATTCCACCGGCCTCGTGGGCTCGGCGCTGAAGGCCGTGGGCAAGGACGCCACCGCGGCGAAGGCGTGGCTGGGCACGGTGCAGCACTCGGACGGCGGGTTCCCGAACTCGCTCGACGACGGCACCCCGTCCGACGTGACCGCGACCGCCAACGCGCTCTACCTGATCAACGGCAAGTCGCTGCTGGACGTCTCGCTCAACCTCGCCAAGTGCCCGAAGAGCCCGCCGAAGCTGCCGGCGTCCGTCACGTCGTGCACGGGCGTGTGGGTCGTCGTCGACCGCGGGAACGGCCAGGAGACCGTGCGCTGCGCCACCAAGTACTCCACCGGTCTGGCGGCGCTGAAGAGCGCCGGCTTCACCGTGGGCGCGGACAAGTCCGGCTTCGTGAACCGGGTCCAGGGGTTCCCGCTGGTGATCGACACCACGTTCTCGAAGTACTGGGGCTACTGGCACGCATCGCCCAAGGCCGACGGCACGTGGGGTGACTGGGAGTCGTACATGGTCGGTGCCGGCGGGTCGGCGCCGAAGCAGGGCGACGTGGAGGGCTGGTACTACGGGCCGTACTCGGATTCCGCATCGTTCGTCCAGCCACCCAAGGGCTACGCCGACGCCCCCGTCCCGACGATCGACAACAACGCACCGAAGGTCGGCGACACGCTGACCGTCACGACCGGCACCTGGGCGCCGGCCCCGGACAGGCTGGCGATCCAGTGGTACCGCTCCGGCAAGGCGATCTCGAAGGCGACCAAGGAGACCTACGTGGTCACCAAGTCGGACGCCAAGAAGGCGATCACGGTGAAGGTGACCGCCAGCGGGAGCGGCTACCAGACGGTGTCGAAGACCTCGGCGGCCACGGCCAAGGTCACCAAGTGAAGAAGTTCCTCCTCGCGGCTGTGCTGACGGCGACCCTCGCCGTCAGCGCAGCCCCTGCCACCCAGACCGCCGCGGTCCCCCTCCCTCAGGCCGCCACCTGCGCGGGGGTCTGGGTGGTGGTGGACTTCGGGTCGCTGGGCGGGACGAGCACGAAGTGCGCGACCAGCTTCGACACCGGCACGAAGGCACTGAAGAGCGCCGGGTTCAGCGTGACGATCGAGGACGGCTTCGTCTACAAGATCGCCGGCAAGCCGAGCAAGCCGGACACCAACAAGGCCTACTGGTCGTACTGGCATGCCACGAAGCAGTCCGACGGCAGCTACTCCGACTGGAGCTACTCCAACCTCGGCGCCAACAGCTACCACCCCACCCGGGGGAACGCGGAGGGCTGGCGCTACCAGTCGCTGAGCGACGGCAAGGTGCCGCCGGCCGCCGCGCCGCCCAAGGCGGACACCGCCTCCCCGACCCCCACCCCGTCGAAGACCACCAGCAAGCCGTCGGCCAAGCCCACCACCAAGCCGACCGCGACGAAGAGCGCCACCAAGGACGCGACGACATCGCCGAGCGCCACCGCCTCGCGGACCTCCGCGACGGCGACGGCGTCCGCGACACCGACGGCAGCCACGACCTCCGCCGTCCCGTCCGTCACCCCCACGCCGACCGACAGCCTCGCCCCCGCGGGTGAGGTGACGGCCGCCGCCGAAGAGGTGGAGGCCACGCCGGAACCCGCACCCGACTCGGGCGGCAGCCCGGTCGGGGCGATCGCCGCCGGCGTGCTCGTCGTGGCCGCCGGAGCGGGCCTCGGTGGCTGGTGGTGGCTGAAAGGACGGAAGCCCTGACCTCACTGCACCCGCGGGCCTGGTGGTGCTGGGCGATCGGCATCGGGATCGCCGTCAGCGGCACCACCAA
>DAINOM010000186.1:0-6528 GCA_036735445.1 Propionicimonas sp. | reverse complement strand
CCGGTGTCCTGGCACATCGGCAGCACGCCGCCGGCGGAGATGTTGGCGTTCTTCATCAGGTCGAGCGCGACGAACTTGTCGTTCGCGCTGGCCTCCGGGTCGTCCAGGATGGTGCGCAGCTGGGCGAGGTGGGCGGGACGCAGGTAGTGCGCGATGTCGTGCATGGCGGTCTCGGCCAGCAGCTCCAGGGCCTCCGGTGCCACCGTCAGGAACGTGCGTCCGTCCGGCCCCTCGACCGTCTCGACGCCCTCGGTGGTGAGGAGCCGGTAGGGGGTGCGGTCCTCGCCGATGGGCAGCAGGTCCTCGTAGCGGAACTCGGCCATGACACTCCTTTGCTCTAGCGCTTCGCGCCACCCTTCCTCCTCGGTGAACGCGAGCAGGCTCGGCCCACTTCGTCGTCGGGTCCAGCCGCCGTCAATCCTTCCATCGCGGACCTGCTGCCGCTGCCGAACGCGCATAAGCGGACGCGGTCGTGGGTAGCATCGGAAGTGTGCTGACGATGATGTCGGCACTGATCGACGGAGGTGCGATGTTCGGCCAACCCCAGTTCGCAGCCATGAACGCGCACCTGAACTCGGTGTTCGAACGCCGACGCATCCTGATCTCGGCCCATCGGGGCAGCGGCGGCGGCAGCGTGGCGGTGAACACCGTCTTGGGGGTGAAGGCGGCCGTGCTGCAGGGCGCGGATGTCGTCGAGATCGACGTGACCGCGTCCCGCGACGGTGAGTTCTACTGCTTCCACGACGGCTGCGAGCCGGAGTTGCTGGGCATCGACGCGAACCTGCAGACCCTCACCGCCGAGGAGATCGACCGGCTGCCGTACCTGTGGGTGGACCGTCCCGGACGCCCGGCGCGCGTGGAGCGGCTGCTGCCGCTGATCCGCCAGTTCAAGGACACGGACGTGCTGTTCAACGTCGACCGCTCCTGGTGGCGCTGGCCGAACGCGCTGAAGGCACTGGACGGGCTGTACATGGCCCACCAGATCCTGATGAAGTGCCCCGCCTGGGAGACCGCCGCGCTGGACCGGCTGCGCGAGTTCAGCGTGAAGTTCCCGTTCCTGCCGATCTGCAGCAGCCCCGAGGACGTCTACCGGGTGGTCAACGACCCGAACCTGAACACGGTCGGGGTGGAGTTGATCACGAACACGCGGCAGCACCCGTGGCTGTCGGCCTCGGTGATCGAGGAGCTGCACGGGCTCGGGGTGTTCGTCTTCGTGAACACGGTCACGCTGACCACCGGCATCCCGCTGTTCGGCGGTCTGGACGACGAGCTCGCGATCGTCAGCTCGCCCGAGGAGGCCTACGGCCCGATCCTGGCCCTCGGGGTGGACGCGATCCAGACCGACTGGCCCGCCATCGTCCGCGGCTACCGGGACGCGTGGCTGGCCGACGGCGACCGGCGCCCGTCCCTGGCCCAGCCGCTGCTCTCCGAGTCGCCCTGACGGGGACTTATGCTCGGGCCACGCGCAGCGGGAACCTGTTGTCGTGAAGAACCTGTGCGTCGGCTTGGGCGTGGCTCCGCTCGCCCTCGTCGTCGTCATGCTGCCCGGCTGGGTCCAGTCACCCGCCCCGGTCCCGGAGGCGCACCAGGTGGTCGCACAGTGCACGCAGGACTGTCCCACCGCCGGGGCGACCCCGACTGTTCCCGAGGACCACACCGGGCGCTAGCGGCGTCCTGCGGTGAAACGATCGGAGGACGGAAGTTGGCCCGCCTCGGCCGATCGCGATGTGATGGCGCCATGCGGCCCCAACTCGTTCACAGGTTGCTGGTCGGGGGCGTGCTCGATCTGGTGCTGGTGGGCCTGCTGGCTGCCCTCAGCGTGGCCGTCGGCCTTCACGTCGGGGACCCGATGGCGATCGTGGTGGACCTGACGGCCTGCGCCGCGGCCGCCTCGACCGTCCGCTGGCCGCGCATCGGCGGCCTGCTGCTCGGGCTCGTGCTGATCGTCTACGTTGTCGCCCCGTCCGCGTGGGCCGACATGGGCGAATACGCGGCGATGATCCCGATCCTCGGCACCGGTCTGCGGGGCCAGCGGCGCGAGCGGCTCGCCATGACGCTCGGGTACGGGCTCATCCTGGCCGCGATCCAGGTGCGCGCCTACCCCACCGACATCCGCTGGCTGCTCGGCAGCCTCATCTGGGCCACCCTCATCGCGGTGTTGTGGCTGATCGGTTCGGGGATCAGCGCCTTCGTCCGCTCGCAGGAGGCGCTGCGAGCGGCAGCCCTCGCCCAGCAGCGACTGGGTCTGGCCCGCGACCTGCACGACGGTGTGGCCCGCACGCTGGCCCAGCTGTCCCGACGGGCGCACCAGGCCGCCGACAGCGGGGACACGGCCGCCCTTCGCTCTCTCGCCGCCGGCATCAGCCAGGCCGCCGGGGAACTCCGTTGGCTCCTCGGCGCACTCCGTGAACCCGACGACTGGCCGATGATCGACTCCAGCAGCTCGCTGGCCGACACGGTCAAGGCCGTCCTTCACGACCTCGAGGCGGCAGGGTTCACGGCGAACATCACCATCGAGGGCGACCTCGACGCGGTGCCGCGGCCGGCTGCGGACGTGCTCGCGGAGATCACCCGGGAAGCCGCGGCGAACATCGAACGCCACGGCGCGCCGGGCCGGCCGTGCGCGATCGTCGCGAGCCTCGACGACCGCTGGGCCGACATCGCCTTCATCAACGAGATTCCGTCCGCCGGGACCGGCGGATCATCCGGGACGCCGCTCGGCCTGATCGGCGCCACCGAACGCCTCGCCACGGTCGGAGGACAGCTGGAAGCCCGAAGGGAGGGACAGCAATGGATCACCAGAGTGAGCATTCCGATAGCACGACCAGAGTGATGATCGTCGACGACGACCTCTACGTCCGCTCATCGCTCGGACGGGAGCTCAGTGCCGTCTCGACGATCACCGTGACCGGCACCTACCCGGACGGAGTCACCGCGCTCCGTCAGGCGGCCGCCGACCGTCCCCACGTCGCCCTGGTCGACATCGCGATGCCGGTGCTGGACGGGCCGGAGACGACCCGCCGGCTGAAGCAGGCATCCCCTGACCTCCATGTCCTGGCGCTCACCTCCCTGGCCGACCGGCAGTCCGCCGCGGCGATGGTCGACGCCGGAGCCATCGGGTTCCTGCCGAAGGACCTGCCCGTCGAGGCGATCGTGCACGCCCTCCAGGCCGCCCGCCACGGGGTCGCGGTGCTCTCCGGGCCGGGAGTCGAACTGATCGGGGACGCGCCCAGGCCCGACCTCGGCTCGTTCCTCAACGACACCGAACGAGGGATCCTGCGCCTGGTTGGACGGGGCATGACCAACGAGCAGATCGCCCGGCAGGTCTACCTCTCACCGTCCGCCGTCAAGTACCACGTCGCCGCCTTGATGAGGAAGCTCGGGGCCGCCAACCGGGTCATCCTGGCGGTGCGGGCGAGCGAACTGGGCATCCGCTAGCCGCTCCTGGCGTCGGAGTCCTGACGCGATCACCCTCACGCGCGGGCGCGGACGCGTCCCTCCAGCACCTGCTGGCACAGCTCGACGGTCTCGGGCAGCAGGTCCACGCCCAGCACGCGGGCCTGCCGCGTCACCTGGCCGACCAGGCGTTCGACCTCGGCGACGTTGCCGGCCCGGTGCTCGGTACGGATCCGCGCACAGAGCAGCTGCTCGTCCTCGGCTGCGACGACGAGTGCCCGGGCCGCAGCCCACCGGGCCAGGTCGATGTCGCCGCGGTCGAGGGCACGCCCGGTGAGCACCAGACCGACGTCCCGCAGCGCACTGGACACGTCGATGCGCAGCTCCTCGGCCCAACGCCACTGACCCGGCGCCGCGTTCGCGAGCGGTGCCCCGCGGATCAGGTCGAGCGCCTCGACCAGGGTGGCGTCCCCGACTCGGTCGATGCCCGGCGCCAGCAGCAGCTGGAGGCGGTGCCAGTCGGACGACACCGCCGGGTGCAGCAGCACGCGTCCGGAGTAGGCCTCGGGCAGGTAGGGCTTCCCGTCCGGCGCGCCGCCCAGCCAGGTGCGCAGCCGGCTGAGGTTCGACCGGCGGGTGGTCTCGGCGACGGCAAGGCCGGCGGCCATGGCCGTCCCGGTGCTGCCCGGGTGCTCCAGGAGCCACGCGCACAACTCGACCAGCTGCTGGCGGGAGCGGGTCGGCTGCGGGCCCGAGGCGCCGCGCAACTCCGCCGGCCCGATCAGGAGCACCTGCGGATGCTCCACCACCGGCATGAGTCTGACGATGTCCACCGGCTCCTCCCCTCTGTGGGCACGCTGCGGAAGGGCGAGCACGTTGTCGCGCTCGCGGTCGACCCCGGCGCCGCCCCACCAGGGCGCCGGGGTGGTGGCCGCGTCGTCCGCGGCCCGGAACAGCTCGGCCACAGCCGCGCGGGTGGCTTCGGGAATGGCGTGGGCGAGCAGGGTCCCCGGGGTGCCGCCGAGCCGCCCGGTGGGCGCGTGGACGTCACCGCCGACCTGCCACGTCGCGGACGCGGTGTCGCCGACCCCGACGAGGACGGCGACGCCGACCGGCGGCCCGTCGAGCAGCCGGTCGAGCTCGGCGACCACGTCGGGCGCCACGTCGTCGAGCAGGCAGAACACCACCGGCGCGACGGCGTCGGCGCGGTCGGGGTCGACCCGCAGCACGGCCAGCTCCGTCCCGGCGAGGGCCGCGCGGCGCTCCGCGGCCAACCGTCGCAGCCTGGTGACAGCCTCGGCCACGGCCAGTGCCTCCGCCCGGTCGGCGCCCGCCATGAGCACGAGCCGGGCGTCCGCGCCGACCACGCAGAGCCGCGCCTCCGCGGCCCAGGGCGCGCAGGCCAGTTCCACGGACATCGCCGCCAGGGCCGACCGGCGCAACTCCACCGCCTCGGCCGCGACGCCGAGAACCCGGGAGCGCTCCGCGTCGACCAGCACGGTGTCGCCGTCCGGCGTGCTGCCGAGGCTGACCAGCGCCGGGTAGGGGCAGGGATGATCGGTGGGGGCCGGAGGCGACGCCACCGACACCGTCCAGCGCTCGGCCGTTCCGGTGAAGCCCGACGGAGGCAGGTCGGCCGGCTGCACCCATTCGAAGGTGACGCCGCGCTCACCGACGACGACCCGGTCCAGCCCGGGCAGCGGTCGACCGTGCTCGTGGCAGTGCCGGCCGATCGCCCGCAGGGCCGCGTCCAGCCCGGCCAGCTGGTCCGGACGCTGCGTCGCGCCGATCGCGGTGCGCACGCCCACGGCCTCGGAGTCCGGCGGGATCAGCCGGCGGCCCACCGGACGCAGCCGCAGCCGCAGCGTGCGGCGGGTCTCGACCGCTCCGATGATCGCCGCCGCGGCGAGCGTGCCGAGGGTGCCGAGCAGCGGGACGGCCGGTTGGTCCGGCGCGTCGGACGCCTCGGTGGCCTGGCTGGCGGGGGTCGGCCCGGCCGTCGGGGCAGGCTCGGACGGCATCGGCGCCGCGCGCTCGGCAGCCGGTTCGGCCGTCGATGAGCTGGCTGTCCGGCCGGTCTGCGGGTGGCTGGCGGTGGGGTCTCGACGAGCTCGACCAGCGGTGTCGGCGCGGGCGTCCGGGTCTCGACCAGCGGTGC
Organism: Propionicimonas sp.; assembly: GCA_036735445.1. Classification (GTDB taxonomy): domain Bacteria; phylum Actinomycetota; class Actinomycetes; order Propionibacteriales; family Propionibacteriaceae; genus Propionicimonas. The sequence continues at coordinate 974 of DAINOM010000186.1, read as the reverse complement.
TCGTGGAGGCATCCGGGATGACCAGCCGCCAACCCACCTCGATGTGGTCGGGGTCGTCGATCAGGCTCTGGTTGGCGTCCGCGATCCGCGGCCAGCGACCGGCGGCGCCGAGGTGTTCGAGCGCGAGACCACTGAGGGTGTCCCCGCGCTCGACGGTGACCTTGGGCGGCCGCAGGGCGGTCGTCGGCAGCGCCAGTCGCGTGCCGGTGGCGAGCCGGGTCGTCGGGTCCTGCAGGTGGTCGGGGTTGGCTACGACCAGTTCCCGCCAGCGGCTGCCGTCGCCGAGCAGGCGGTGGGCGACCGTCCACAGGTCGTCGCCGGGCTGGACGACGTAGCCACCGACCTGGCCTTCTCCCTTGTCAACCACAGGTTCAGGAGCTGGCTCGGGGACCGCGGCCGCCACCACCGGCTCGGCTGACCGCGACATCGACGTTGCCGGCGCCAGCGCGAGGACGGCGAGCAGCAGCGTGGCGCTCACCTGCTGTAGGCCGCCGAGCAGGGGCAGCCGGAGCCGGCGATGGTCCCGTCCGAGCAGTCGCACCGCCTCCACGAGGGTGGAGGTGGTGAACGCCACCCAGGCCAGCCAGCCGACGACGGTCAGGGCGCCGAGCAGCAACGTCCCGTCGTCGGGACGGGCGAGGCTCGACCAGCCGGCGGGCAGCCGACCCCAGCCGGCGAGGGCGACCGGCGCGCCGACCAGGACCAGCGCCAGCGCCGCCGCAGCCCCGACACCGCGCAGCCAGCGCATCACTGCCTCCCCCGGTAGCGGTCCACGACGGCCGTGGCGCGGGACTGCACGGTGACCACGCCGGGCCACCCGGGCACCAGCACGTCGGCCAGCGGCACGTCACAGGTCACGGTCGCGGCCACCTCACCGGGCCGGCCGGGTGGTCCGGCCAGGGCGCGGGCATCGACGTCCAGGGCCCAACGGTCGCAGCGCAGCCCGCCGACCGCGGCCTGGGCGGCGGCGAGAT
>DAINOM010000185.1:0-6606 GCA_036735445.1 Propionicimonas sp. | reverse complement strand
GCTGATGCAGTTCCAGGCCGATCAGCTGGGCGTGCCGGTGGTGCGTCCGGTCGTGGCCGAGACCACTGCGCTGGGTGCTGCCTACGCAGCCGGCATCGCCACCGGCTACTGGCAGGGCGAGCAGGACGTCATCGACAACTGGGCAGAGGACAAGCGGTGGGAGCCGAAGGCCGACCCGACCGAGCGCGACCGCCTGTACCGCAACTGGAAGAAGGCCGTCACCAAGACCTTCAACTGGGTCGACGACGACGTCGAGAACTGACGTACGCCTGACCGACGGCGCCGCCGGGATCACTGATCCCGGCGGCGCCGCCGTCTTCGGGCGCTGAACAGTACGGGGACAGGTCCCATTCCCGTTCACTTTCGGCCAAGGTCCGGACGTTCATACAGACTCATACAGCCTTCTCGTCAATCTCCGATTGACGGATCGTCGTTTTCAATGTGACGATGGCTGTGGTCCAGCAGTGGACCTGATACCCGCCCCGGGGTTTCACCCAGCAACGCACGCTTAGGAGGCAGGAGGAGTATGTTCTCGTCAGGATTCAGCCGGATTCTGGTTTCGGCAGTAGTCACAGTGGTTCTCGCGGTCGGCCACCTGCCCGGTTCCGCTCGGGCGGCCACCCCGGACGCACCGGTCGTGCCGGCGGCGTCGTCCGCATCGCCAACCCCGATGACACCCGCGCAGATCATCGCCAAGGAGAAGAAGCGGGACGCGAAGAGCTTCAAGAAGCGCTACGCGAAGCTCAAGAAATCAAAGGCCCTCGTCGACCTGGTCAAGGCGACCGTTCCGTCCAGGAAGCGGGCGACGTACCTGAAGCTGCTCACCGCCCTCAGCACGAGCAAGCAGGTCTCCAAACTCGTCTCGAAGACCAAGGGGAAGCATTTCAAGGTCACGATGACCGCTGACGGCTCGGTCTCGGTGAAGCTCCTCAAGGGCAAAGGGAAGGCCAAGGTCCTGAACAGTGGTCCAGAATGCTGGGAGGCGTGGGTGGCCTGGTACGCGTGGTTCGCCGGCACCTCGGCACTCTGCTGGGGTGCAGGGGCGCTGAACCCGGGGCTGGGCATCATCTGCGCCCTGGCGCTGGGGGTGATCAGCTTCACCCTGGTTGACTTCAACAACGCCTGCAAGTCCGCATCGCCGATGGCTGTGCCGGTAGGAGCGAGGAGGTTCGGCAATGAGTGAGCAGTCAGGGTCGCGACTGGTACGGCCGGGAAACGTGGTCATCGCTGTGCTCCTCGCCGCCGGTGCCGTCGCCTATGTCTGGGTCGTCGTCAGGCAGGTTGCTGATGGCACCGTGTTCTGGCCGTCGGTGATCGGGAGCCTGATCACCATCCTCGTAGTCGGCATCGGCTCGTGGGCACTCCAGCGCAGGCGACGCGCTCTGGAACTGAACGACCCCGAGGCCGCCGAGCGGTTGCGTCGCCAGACCAACCGATGGTCGCTGATCCTGGGCGCGTCCGGACTGCTACTGATCGGCCTGGTGCTGGTCTGGCTCAACCTCTGAGCGAACAGGAAGGGGACAGGTCCCGTTTCCGTCCAGCCGGATCAGCTGAACGGGAAAGGGACCTGTCCCCGGTCGTTCAGGTGTAGGTGAAGCGGGCCGAGGCGGACGGCGCCGACGCGATGAAGGGATTCACCACGACCTGGACGGCGACCGTGCCGGCGGCGTGGGCGGGGGTCGTGACGCGGAGCTTCGTGGACGAGACGACCTCGACCTTCGTGCCGGGGACGTCGTCGAAGGTGACCGAGTCGATGTACAGGAAGTTCGTCCCGGTGATCGTCACCCGGGTGCCTCCCGCGGCCTTGCCGGAGTCGGGCGAGACCTTGGTCACGGTCGGCGCGGGGGTCTCCGCGTAGGTGTAGCCGACGCCCGCGGTGACCTCGGACGTCCCGTACGCCCCCGCGACCCGGACGGAGACCGTGCCGACCGGATGGGCCGGCGCAACCACGACGATCCGGGTGGGGGACACGGAGACGACCTTCGCCGGCGTACTGCCGAAGGTGACCGCCGTCACGCCGTGGAAGTTGGCACCGGTGAGCGTCACCCTGGCTCCCCCGACGGTGTAGCCCGTGACCGGCGAGACCCGCGCCACAGCCGGGGCCGGGGCGGTGGTGAAGGTGAACCAGGGCGTCCGCCGTCCCGGCGTCGACGTGCCGTAACGGTTGACCACCTGCACCTCGACGTCACCCGCCTCGTGCGCCGGCACGGTGACGGTCAGCTTCTTCGACGACTTCACCTTCAGCCCGGTGCCGGGCACGCCGCCGAACAGGACGCTGCTCGCCGTCGACAAGGACGAGCCGGTCACGGTGATCCGGGTGCCGCCGATGGTGAGCCCCTTCGTGGCCGAGATCTTCTTGACCGTCGGCGTCGTGCCATAGCGGAACCGGTCGGCCTTCACCTTGGCGGACCTGGTGGCCGCGACCGCGACCCGTACGTCCACGGTGCCGCTGTGCCCGCGTGGCACGATCGCCTCGATCGCGGTGTCCGACAGCACCGTGAACGAGGTCGCGGCGCGACCACCGAACGTCACCCCCACGGCCTGCAGGAAATGGGTGCCTCGGATCGTGACCGTGGTGCCGCCGCCGGTCGGGCCCGCCGCCGGCGAGACCTCCGAGACCACCGGCGGCTCCTGGTAGGTGAAGCTCCGCCCCCAGGTCGCGCTGCTGAGCTCGGTGACCAGGGTCACCGACACCGGACCCCGCTCGTGCGTCGGCGTGACCACCGTCAGCCGGGTGGACGAGGACACGTCCAGCTTGCTGCCCGGCACCCCGTCGAACAGCACGGCGGTCACGCCGCGGAACCGCGCGCCGGTCAGCGTCAGCTTGCGGGCGCCGGCGGTCGAGCTCTCGGCCGGGGCGACGGTGGTGACCGTGGGCGCGATGTTCAGCAGCCGGTTCGGGGTGCCGGCCGGGTTCTCGCCGACGACGCCGGTGAGGCTCAGCTGCAGCACGCGGTCCGAGACCTTCGCCGGGCTCCAGCCGGGATGTGCCGCGACGATCAGCGCCGCCACCCCGGCGACATGCGGACTCGCCATCGACGTGCCCGACGTCGTCGTCGCCCCGACGCCACCGCCGACGGCTGACGGCACGTCGACACCGGGCGCGTACAGGTCGACGCAGGTGCCCTTGTTGGAGAAGTAGGCCCGCAGGTCCCTCACGTCGGTCGCACCCACCGTGAGCGCACGGGGCGCGGACGCGGGCGAGTACGTGCAGGCGTCCTCGTTGTTGTTGCCGGCGGCGACGACGACCGTGACGCCGTCGTCCACCAGGCGCTGCACGGCGTCGTTGGTCGCCTTGTTGAAGGGGCCGGTGAGGCTGAGGTTCGCGACCGCCGGGTTGCCCTTGCGGTGGTCCTTCGCCACCCAGTCGAGCGCCGCCACCACGTCGCTGGACGAGCCGTCCCCACGGCAGTCGAGCACCCGCACCGGGACGAGTGTGACGCCCTTCGCGACGCCGTACCTCGTGCCGCCGATCGTGCTCGCGACCTCGGTGCCGTGGCCGTTGCAGTCGCTGGTGCCGTGGCCGTCGTCGATGAAGGACGGGCCGACGGCGACGCGGTCCCCGAAGTCGGCGTTGGTGGGGTCGATGCCGGTGTCGACGACGTACCCCTTCACGCCCGAACCGTCGCGGGACGCGGTGTAGCTACCGCTGAGCGGCAGTTCCGCCTGGTCGATCCGGTCGAGGCCCCACGGCGGGTTGGTCTGCGTCGCGCTGGCGCGGACGGGGGTGTCGGACTCCACCCAGGCCACGGCGGGATCAGCGGCCAGGCGGTCGCGCTCCGCCGCGGTCAGCCGGGCCACCATCCCCGGGAACACGCTCAGCTGCCGCTGGACCCGGTTGCCGAGGACCGCGGCGGCGGCGCGAGCCGACGTCGGGTTCGCCGACCGGAAGCGGACGATGTACGGGGAGCGGCCGTCGGCGGCCGGTATGGCCGTGGCCACCGGGGTGGGGGACGGTGTGGGCTCCGTGGCCGAGGCAGGCAGAAGCGTCGCTTGAGGTATGAACAGAACCCCTGCGACCCCTCCGAGCAGCGCCCCCCAGCGCCGATTCAGCATGCTTCCCCCGCCGCATTTGCGAAACCGTTCCCCCAGCGTAGGACATCGGACCGAATTCGGGGGCCTCGCGCCGAATCTGTGCGTCCACGAGACCGCACCAGCACCTCGGTGGTCGGGCTTGGCCTGCCCTGAGCCTGTCGAAGGGTCGAGACCGTCGGTGCGTCTCGACAGGCTCGACGAGCGGTCTGGTGGGGGCTGTTCGCGACGAGCGGTTGGTGGGTGTTCGCGGCGAGCGGTGGGGGCCGGCGAGGGTCGGTGGCAGGAATCAGCGACCGGAGACGGCGACCTCGGTGATCCCGCCGCGGAAGTAGCCGTCGGCGGCGGGCGGCAGCGAGGTGAGGTAGACGAGGACGAACTGCGTCTGCTCGGGTTCCTTCAGCTCGAGGGTGACGGTCTCCGTGGCACCGGTGGCCCCGACGACGCGCCGCCACTGCTGCACGGACTTCATCGGCGCAGCGGTCGCGGCCTTGGCCGGCACCCGCAGTTCCAGGTCCGTGCCGGTTCCGGTGAGGGTCACCGCCACCGAGGTGACCGTCCGGCTCGCGCCCAGGTCGAGCACGAGGCCGACGCCGGGCTTCAGGCCGCCCAGGGTGGGCAGGGTGCGGTAGCGCTCGGTCCGCCAGACCGTCTTCGGGTCGCCGTCGATGACCAACGCGGCCTGCTTCGCGCCCTCGCCGCCGCTGCCGCCGTCCGCCTTCGGGTCGAAGTCGGTGACCTTCGCCACCGTGAGCGGTCCGACGGCTGCGACCGGCTGCGTCGGCGGGTGGCTGGTCAGCGCGAAGGCCGCGATGATGCCGACGGCGAGCATCACGGCCACGGCGCCCAGCAGCAGCGGCAGCTGGCGCGACCGCCTGGCCGGGCGCTCCTCCGGTGGTGCGTCCTCCCGCGGCGCCGGGCTGGCGGGCGGCGGCACGGGCGTGAACGACTCGCCCCGGCTCAGTGCCTCGTCCACGAACGGCGCGGTCTCCTCCGCGGGCGTCTGTGGGCTGCTGAGCCGCTCCGACGCCTGGAAGCGGGTGGACGCCGGCGTCGGCACGGGCGGCGCGACCGAGGAGACCCCGACGGCGGGCGCATCGTCGGCATCCGGCTCGGTGTCCGGGTGCAGCCGGGCCCGCAGGTCGTGGGCGGCACCCATCGGGCCGAGGACGAGCGAGAGCTGCGTGGTGACGTCCTGGGCGGTGGTCAGCCGGGACGCGTGGCCACGCGGGACGGGCGAGAGCACCCGGTCCACCACCTGGTCGACGGCGGGGGCGACGCCGTTCCGCACCTGGCTGGGCAGCACCCAGTGCCCGTCCACGACCGGCGTGGCGGGCAGGCCGAAGCGGTCGCCGCCGGGCCAGCGGGCGGCCAGGCAGGCGTACAGCAGCTGGCCGAGCGCGCGCACGTCCGTCGCCTCGCCGTTGAGGTGGTTCGAGGTCGGCTGCGTCGCCTCGTTGAGGGCGTTGCCGAGCACCTTCACGTTGCCGGACGCGGTGACCAGCACGGTGGCGGGACTGAGGTGCCGGTGGAAGTGGTCCTGGGCGTGCAGGGCGATCAGCGCGTCCGCCACCTCGCGCACGATCCAGGCGGCCTCCACCCCGGTCAGCGGCCCGCCGCGCAGCACCTTCTCCAGGGTCTGGCCGGCCGCGTACTCGTAGACCAGGTAGGGGTCCGTCCCGGGTTCGGCGGCGACCACGTCGAGCACCCGCAGGAACCGGGCGTCCGTGGCGAGCGCCGCCTCCCGGGAAGCCTGCAGCACGTCCGGGGTGGCGGGGTCGGCCGGGTCGAGCAGGTGGACGAGCACCGGACGGCCGAGGACGATGTCGTCCGCGCGCCAGGTCTCCGTCCGGCCCCGGACCACGAGGCGCTCCGCGAGCCGGTATCGCTCACCCAGCAGCCGGCCGTCGACGGCGGCCACGGCCTCCGGCGTCCCGGCGATGGGTGGCATCGGGAACTCGACGAGATCGGACGGCGGCGCTGCCGGCGGTGCCACCGGCACGAACACGCCGACGCCGTCCGGATCGGGCAGGGGCTCGGCCTCGGCGGCCCGGTGGTCCTCCTGGTCGGCCTGGTCGCCGATCGCCTCCGCGGCGTCCGCCTGGCCGTCGTCGCCCTTGCCGCGCCGCAGTTGCTGCAGCAGCGACGTGGTCTCCGGGATGCCCAGCCGCTTCGCCGTGAAGAAGAACCCGAGCACGGCCACGGCACCGGCGAGGGCGAGGCCCAGCACCCGCAGCAGCAGGCTGGGGTAGCGCTCGAACCACCACGTGATCACCCAGGCCAGCGCGGCGGCGGGCACGGTCGCGACCAGCAGCCGGGCGAGGTGGCGCAGCGTCTCCCGGCCCGGCAGTTCCGGCAGCCGGCGGCGCAATGCCCAGTGGGTGACGACCACGCCGACCACATAGGAGAGGCTGTACGCGAGGGCGAGCCGCATGGCGACCGTGTGCTGGTCGTCCCACGGCAGGGCGAGCGCCAGCGCGAACACCGCGTTGGCGCCGCTGATCCACAGCTGCAGCAGGAACGGCGTGCGGGTGTTGTCCATCGCGAAGAACGCGCGCAGGTACAGGTACTGGA
>DAINOM010000184.1:0-6643 GCA_036735445.1 Propionicimonas sp. | reverse complement strand
TCATGAACACCACGATGATCACGGCGATCACCACCAGCATCAGCCAGTAGTAGTTGGCGAAGCGGCCGATGTCCACGCCGAGGATGACGTGGGCCTTGCCGAAGTCGAACCCGAGCAGGTTCAGGTCCGGGATGCCCGGGACGCCGTTGGAGCCGTTCGTCAGGTTCGGCCCGTCGTTGCCGTCCAGGTTGTTCATGGTGATCCGGAAGATCTCGCCGAAGGCGAGCGTCACGATGGCCAGGTAGTCGCCGGAGACCCGCAGCGTGGGCGCACCGATGATCAGGCCGAGGATGGACGAGACCGTGCCGGCGATCAGCACCGTGACGATGAACGGCGGCGACCAGTGGATCGTCGCGAACGCCGACTCGGACAGGACGGCTGCGGTGAACGCGCCCGCGCCGAGGAACGCGATGTAGCCCAGGTCGAGCAGGCCGACCAGGCCCACCACGATGTTCAGGCCGAGCGCGGTCGCGGCGAAGATCAGCACCTGGGAGGCGATCGACATGTTCGCCTCCGAGCCGTTCTGGGTGAACGGGAACGCGAACGCCACCACGAAGGCCGACATGACCAGGACGCGGTTGTTGTTGGCCGCGGCCAGACCCAGCCAGGCGAACAGGCCGACCTGGCGCAGGGTCATCACCGCGCCGACCAGGAAGGCCGCGAACACCATGAAGCTGCCCGCGTCGTCGAGGCTGAGCGCATAGGCACCGGTGAACAGCAGCACGGCCATCACCGCGGCGATCGCGAGGATCTGCACCCACTTCGGCGTCTTCAGCTTCTCGAGCGTCGGCTCCGGCGAGTCCGGCAGGAACAGGGTCGCCGCGGCGGCGACCAGGCCGCCGGCGAGAGCCAGCCAGCCGCCGGGCTCCACGTTGACCAGGCCGCCGAGCTCGATGGCGATGGCGCCCAGCGCCACGACCACGACCGCCGTCGCGCCGATCGACGCGGTCTTGGCGGACGTGTTCCACGCCAGCGCCTTCGCCCAGCGGCCCAGCCGGGCCTTGCCGACCAGCGGGATCGCGAGCAGCAGCAGGATGCCCACCGGCAGCCCGACGAAGAACAGCTGCAGCGGGGACGGCCCGCCGTAGAAGCCGACGTCGTCGAGCGCGCCGTGGCCGTAGGACCAGGGCAGGAAGATCGAGACGATCATCGCCAGCGCCCCGGCGATGCCGACCGCGCGGGCCGGGTAGCGGAAGCGCAGCTTGACCGCGTCGGGGATGATCACCCTCATGCCCGGTCCACCACCTTCGCGCCGAGCAGACCCTGGGGCCGGAACACCAGCACCATGATCAGCAGGACGAACGCCCACACGTCCTTCCAGGCCGAACTGCCGAACTGGCCGGGGATGAAGGAGGTGGCCATGGCCTCGGCCACCCCCAGGACGAGGCCGCCGACGACCGCGCCGTTGATGTTGCCGATGCCGCCGAGCACGGCGGCGGTGAACGCCTTCAGGCCGGCGAGGAAGCCCATCCGGAAGTCGATGTTGCCGTAGCGCAGGCCGTGCGCCATGCCGGCCACCGCGGCGAGGGTCGCGCCGACGGCGAAGGCCGCCATGATCACGCGGTCGACGTTGATGCCCATCAGCCGGGCGGTGTCCGGGTCCTGGGAGGTGGCGACCATCGCACGTCCGGTCTTCGTCCGGTTCACAAAGAACCACAGGAAAACCGTGCAGACGCCCAGGGCCACCAGGGTGAACACCGCCGGCATCTGGATGGTCACCCCGCCCAGCTGGATCGACTCCCCCGAGATGCCCCGGATCGCGGGGAACGGGATCCCCCGCTTGGCGTCGGGGAAGCCGGGAATGGTGCCGAAGAACAGGCGGACGACTTCCTGCAGGAACACCGAGACGCCGATGGCGGAGATCAGCGGCGCCAGCCGCGGAGCGTTGCGCAGCGGGCGGTAGGCGAACCGCTCGGTCAGCAGGGCCACGGTGACCGACGCCACGATGCCCCCGATCAGCATCACCGGCAGCAGCACCAGCAGCGTCATCGGCGTGCTCCAGTCGGTGGGGTGCCCGAGGAGCATCCAGGTGGCGTAGGAACCGAACGCGCCGATCATGAAGATCTCGCCGTGGGCGAAGTTGATCAGCTGGACGATGCCGTAGACGACCGTGTAGCCCACCGCGATCAGGGCGTACAGCGAACCCAGCGACAACCCGTTGATCAACTGCTGGAGGAAGTAGTCCACCCGCTTGTCTCCTGTCGTTCCGGAAGGCTCGGCACGGTTGACGCCCTCCCCTTCGGGAAGGGCGTCAACCGCATCGGATCAGCCGTTGGAGACGTCGACCGTCTTGACGGTTCCCCACTTGCCGGAGTCGACCTTGTAGATCGTGATGACCTTCGACTTCGTGTCACCGAACTCGTCGAAGGACACCCGACCGGTGGCCCCCGTGATGTCCACGGACGCCATCGCGGTGATGGTGCCCTCGCGGGCGGACTTGGCGTCGGCGGCGGAGGCCAGCGAGGTCTTCAGGGCCTCGATGATCGCCTTGGCCGCGTCGTAGGACTGGGCGCCGTACGCGGCGTAGGGCTCCTTGAAGCCGGCGGCCTTGTACGCGGCGATGAAGTCCTGCGCCGACTTCGCGGTGTCGACCGGCTCGCCGACCGAGGTGGCCAGGTCGCCGTTGGAGGCATCGCCGGCCAGTTCGATGTAGGTCGGGTCGAAGATGCCGTCGCCGCCCATCAGCGCGACCTTGAGCCCGGCGGCCTTCATCTGCTTGGACAGCGGCCCGGCCTGCGGGTACTCGCCGCCGTAGTAGACGGCCTGCGGGTTGGCGGCCTTCACCTTGGTGATCACCGCGCTGAAGTCGCTGTCATCGGGGTTGATCGTCTCGGCCGCGACGACCTTGCCGCCGAGCTTCTCGAAGTTCTCGGTGACCGACTGCACGAGGCCCTGGCCGTAGATCTTCTTGTCGTGGATCGTGCCCAGTTCCTTCACACCGGAGTCGATCAGGTACTGCGCGGCCACGGCACCCTGGACGGTGTCGGTGGTGCAGGTGCGGAAGAAGTTGGCGTTGGGGCGCTTCGGGTTGGTGGCGAAGTCGGCGCCCTTGGTCAGCGACGGGCCGGTGTTGGCCGGGGAGACCTGGACGATGTTCGCCGAGTCGAGCACGGGGATCGTGGTCTGGCTGACCGAGGAGTTCAGCGCACCGACGACACCCACGACGTCGTTGTCCGAGGCGAGCTTGGTGGCGGCGTTCTTGCCGACATCGGCCTTCGCCTCGTCGTCCTCAGCGGCCAACTCCAGCTTCCAGCCGGGGATCGCGTTGGACTCGTTCGCCTGCCGGATCGCCAGGTCGACCGAGTTGCGGATGCCGAGGCCCAGGGCGGACAGGCCACCCGAGAGCGGGGCGATCACGCCGATCTTGGCGACCTTGGTGGAGCCGCCGGCAGAGCCGCTGCTGCCGGACTCGGAGCGCGCGCCACAACCGGTGAGAGCCAGTGATGCCACCACCAGGGCGACGCCGGCGAGCTTGAACGACTGGGTCTTCAACTTTCCCTCCTCAGTGCTGGGACCCGTGCTTGCGGGTTGGGCAAGGCTACGGGCGTGGGCACATTCGAGCACCCCCACATCACAACATTGTTACAGAACCGTTGTGTGCTTCGGTGTTACCGAATCGTTGCATTTCAGAGCGCGTTGCGTCAGTCCAGGAGATCGCGGACGACGGCGTCCGCGAGCAGCCGTCCACGCAGCGTGGGACGCGCGCGTCCGTCCGCCACCTCGACCAGGCCGGACGCGGCGACGCCGGCCAGTCGGCGCTGCTCGGACGCGGTCAACACCTCGAGCGGAAGCCCTTGTGAGAGCCGCATCTCCAGCAGCAGCCGCTCGACCCTGCGCTGGTCCTCGGTCAGCAGCTCGCGCGCCTGGGCCGGGGACTCCCCCGTCCGGAGCCGGGCGGTGTAGTCCCGGGGGTGCCGCACGTTCCACCAGCGGACGCCGCCCACGTGGGAGTGCGCGCCCGGACCCACGCCCCACCAGTCGTGACCGAGCCAGTACGCGAGGTTGTGCCGGGACTCGTGGCCGGGATGGGCCCAATTGCTGACCTCGTACGCCCGGTAGCCGGCCGCGGTGAGCAGGTCCTCGGCCAGCAGGTAGCAGTCGGCGTGCGTGTCGTCGTCGGGCGCGGGCAGTTCGCCGCGGCCGATCCGGGCGGCGAGGCGCGTCCCCGGCTCGACGATCAGGGAGTAGGCGCTGACGTGGTCGGGCTCCAGCGCCAGCGCCGCGGTCAGGCTCGCGCGCCAGTCGGCCAGCGTCTCGGTCGGGCTGCCGTAGATCAGGTCGACGCTCACCGACCCGAAGCCGGCGGCACGCGCCCAACGCACCACCTCACCGACCCGTCCGGGCGTGTGGCGGCGTTCGAGCACGGCGAGCACGCCGGGCCGCGCCGACTGCATGCCCAGCGACAGCCGGGTGAACCCGGCGCCGACCAGGGTGTCGAGGTAGGCGCGGTCGACCGACTCGGGGTTGGCCTCCGTGGTCACCTCGGCGTCGACGGCCAGCGGGAAGCGGTCGCGGACCGCGGCGAGCAGCCCGGCGAGCGCGCCGGCGGGCAGCATCGTCGGGGTACCGCCGCCGAAGAACACGCTCTGCACCTCGGGGGCACCGCCGAGCACGTCACGGGCGAGGTCGAGTTCGGCGACGGCGGCGGCGAGGTAGGCGTCCTGGCTGGCTCCCGGGGCGGCGCCCAGTTCCGCCGCCGTGTAGGTGTTGAAGTCGCAGTAGCCGCAGCGGGAGGCGCAGAACGGCACGTGCACATAGAGACTGAACGGACGCGCGCCCACCCCGGCCAGCGCGGCGGCGGGCAGCCGTCCGTCGGTCGGTGCGGGCTGGCCCTCCGGCGGCGTGGACGGCACCGTCAGGGAAGCTCGAACGGCAGCGGCTGGCCGTCCAGCGCGTGCCGGCAGGTGCAGGTGGCGGCCGCGTCGTCCGGCTCGTGGGTCGGCAGCGCGCCGATGGCCCTGGCGAGCAGGTCCTTCATCCGGTCGATGTTGGCCGCGAACTGCGCGAGCACCTCGTGGTGGCTGACCGCCTCGCCGCCGTCCACGCCGGCGTCGTGGTCGGTGACCAGGCAGACCGTGGAGTAGCACAGGGCCAGATCGCGGGCGACGGAGGCCTCCGGCATGCCGGTCATGCCGACGACGGTGCCGCCGAGCGCGACGTTCATCCGGGACTCCGCCTTCGTGGAGAACCGCGGCCCGTTGATCACCACGAGGGTGCCGCCGTCAACGGGCGTGAGGTCGGTGTCACCGGCACCGAGGATCGCCGCGCGGCCGCGGGGGCAGTAGGGGTCGGCGAAGCCGATGTGCACCACCGCGCCGACCTCGTCGTAGACCGTGTGCGCGCGCCCCCAGGTGCGGTCGATCACCTGGTCGGGGACGACGAAGGTGCCGGGGCCGAGTTCCGGGCGCAGTGAGCCGACGGCGGCGGGAGCGAGCACCTGGCGGACCCCGACGCTGCGCAGCGCCCACAGGTTGGCGCGGTAGTTCACCCGGTGCGGCGGGAACTGGTGCTGCTGGCCGTGCCGGGGGATGAACGCGACCCGGCGTCCGGCGACCTCGCCGAGCGCGAGCGGTGCGCTGGGTTCGCCGAAGGGGGTGTCCACCACCACGCTGGTGGGGTTCGCCAGGAACTCGTAGAACCCGCTGCCGCCGATGATGCCGATCTCTGCGTCCATGGCCGGCAAGCCTATGCCCACCCGCCGACCGGCCAATGCCCCTCCGGTCCCTCCCCGAGCACCCGCGCCCCGAACACCCCCGTGTCGCCAGACGCTCCGGCGTGGGCCGCGACGTTTGGCGTCCTTCGGTGGACCGAAACCGCCGTTGTCGACGGTTTCGGTCCACTTTGCGGCGGGCCGGACGCCACCGGCGGGGTTGCGCTCGACGGGCGTGCACGGCGGTGGCAGGGTGGCGGCATGGCGATCGAGGTGCGGCCGGCCACGGTGTTCGCCGACGTGGCGACGATGGTCGGTCCCAAGCGTCCGGACGCGACCGTGTGCTGGTGCCTCTCCTACCGGCTGACGTCCAGTGCCGAGAACCGCTCGCTGTCCGGTCCGGCGCGTGGCGAGCGGGTCCGGGAGCTGTGCGCCGAGGTGTCGCCGCCGGGCGTGCTCGCCTATGACGGCGACGAGGTCGTCGGCTGGGCCGGCGTCCATCCCCGTGCCGACACCAGCTTCGCCACCAACCGCAGGATCCCGCACGTCGACGACGCCGAGGTGTGGTCGGTGTGGTGCATCCGGGTCCGTCCGGGCCATCGCGGCAAGGGCATCTCGCACGCGCTGCTGGCCGGGGCGGTGGCATTCGCCCGCGACCACGGAGCGCCGGCGATCGAGGGCTATCCCGTCGACAACCGGGGCGTGAAGGTCGACCTGACCATGGCCTACGTCGGCACGCGGAAGCTGTTCGAGGACGCCGGCTTCACCTGGGCGGCTGACACCGCGTCCGTCCTGAACGGCTTCCCGCGGGTCCTGATGCGGCTCGACCTGCGCTGAGCTACTTCTTCTTCTCGGAGCCCTCACCGGTGGACAGTGCGGCCACGAACGCCTCCTGGGGGACCTCGACGCGGCCGACCATCTTCATCCGCTTCTTGCCCTCCTTCTGCTTCTCCAGCAGCTTGCGCTTGCGGGTGATGTCGCCGCCGTAGCACT
>DAINOM010000183.1:0-6722 GCA_036735445.1 Propionicimonas sp. | reverse complement strand
GTCCAGCTGCACCCCGCGCCAGTCGTTGGGCAGGATGTGGTCGAGCACGTCGTCCACGGTCACCGCGCCCAGCAGCCGCCGCTCGGCGTCCACCACCGGCGCGCAGACCAGGTCGTAGGTCGCGAAGTAGCGGCTCACCTGTGCGATGTTGCTCTGCGGGGTGAGCGGCGTGATGTCGGAGTCGATCAGCCCTGCGGCAAGGACGGACGGGGGTTCGCGCAGCAGCCGCTGGATGTGCACCGCACCCAGGTAGCGGCCGGTCGGGGTGTCCATCGGCGGCCGGCAGATGAACGCCAGCGCGGCCATGGCCGGCGTGACCTCCTGGCGGCGCACCGCGGCCAGCGCGTCCGCGACGGTGGCGTCGGCGTTCAGCACCACCGGCTCGGGGTTCATCAGACCGCCGGCGGTCGCGGCGTCGTAGCTCAGCAGCGTCCGGACGTCCTTCGCCTCCTCCGGCTCCATCTGCTCGAGGATGGTCTCGGCCAGTTCCTTGTCGAGCTCCGCGATCAGGTCGGCGGCGTCGTCCGGGTCCATCTCCTCCAGCACGTCGGCCGCGCGCTCGGTGTCCAGGGACGCGATCACCTCGACCTGCTCGTCCTCCGGCAACTCCTCCAGCGCCTCGGCCAGGCGGTCGTCGTCCATCGCCTGCACGACCGCGGCCCGCAGCAGCGGATCCATGTCGTGCAGCTCGCGCGCGACGTCCGCCGGCTTCAGCTCGGACAGCCGCATCACCTGCTGCTCCGCGTCCCTCGGGGCGGGCTTCTCGATGAAGTCGGGCACCTCCGACCAGTCGACGATCGTCACGTGCCCGCGCTGGAACGGACGGCGGCCGGCCTCGCGCAGGGCGACCTCGGCCAGCACCCAGTCCCGGGAGCGGTTGCGCTTGATCGCCACGTCGAAGATGGTCTCCGGCTGGCTCGCGCCGGCGCGCGTGACGGTGCGGTCGAACAACCCGTCCACGACGAGCATCTCCCGCTCTCGCTGCGAGAACCGGACGGTGTTCACCAGCCCGGAGATGATCACCTGGTTGGCGTCGATGGAGTGCACCCGCTCCATCGGGAAGAAGATCCGGCGCAGCGCGAACAACTCGACCACAAGCCCCTTCACCCGGGGCGGGCGTTTACCCGAGCGATTCTGGATGACGACGTCGCGCACCTTGCCCACCTGCTCGCCGTTGGGGTCGAGCATGGGCAGTCCCTTGATCCTCGAGACGAAGATCGACGAAGCCGAGGTCACGTCCGGCAGGGTATCGCCTCCGGGTTACGCAACCCACCCCTCGAACGCTAGGTCGCCTCGTTGTCGAAGGCCACGGCGGCGCGGACGGGCTCGGGCGCCGGACTCGGCTGGTACTGCCCCCCGGACTCCATCATCGCCTTCACCGGCTCCAGCTCGCCGCGCAGCGGTTCGAGCTCGGACTTCAGCGGCGCCAGTTCCTCCTGGACGGGGTTCAGCAGGTGCTTGTTCACCAGCGCCCGCGGGTTCAGGTCGGCAAGTTCCAGGTCGGCGAACTCGGGACCGAGTTCCTCGCGGAGCCGTCCCTGCGCATCGTTGGCGATGTTGCGCAGGTAGTTGAGGACACGGGCCGCCTTGCGCGCCAGTTCCGGCAGCTTCTCCGGTCCGAAGATGATCACGGCGAACGCCGCGAGGACCAGGATCTCCCAGAAGTTGAAGTCGAGCATCGTGCGTGGCCGCTCCCCTACAGGCCCGCGGCGTCGAGGACGGCGACGAAGGTGGCGGCCTGCTCGACGGTCGCGTCCAGCAGTGGCTTGCGGACGGGTCCGGGCGCGAACCCGCGGGCGGCGAGACCGGCCTTGACCAGCATGCAGCCCTGGGTGGCGAAGACGCCGAGGTAGACCGGCAGCAGCGCGGCGTTGAGCGCGGTGGCCCTGGCGACGTCGCCCGCGACGAAGGTCTCGATCATCTCCCGGGTCCGCCGTCCCGTGAAATGGGTGGAGGTGCCGACCACGCCGACACCTCCCACCGCGAGCAGCGGCAGGGTCATCGCGTCGTCGCCGGAGTAGTAGGCGAGGTCGGTGGCGGCGATCACCTGCGCCGAGGCGACCGGCAGCCCCTTGGCGTCCTTGACCGCGACGATGTTCGGGTGGGCGGCGATCTCGATCATGGTCGCCGTCTCGACCGGGATCCCGGACCGGTGCGGGATGTCGTAGATCATCACCGGCAGCGAGGTGGCGTCCGCGACGGTGAGGAAGTGGTCGGCCACCGCGTCCTGGGGAGGGCGGCTGTAGTAGGGCGTGACCACGAGCAGACCATGCACGCCGGCCTGTTCGGCCTGCCGGGCGAGTTCGAGGGTGTGGTTGGTGTCGAAGGTGCCGACTCCGGCGACGATCTTCGCCCGGTCGCCGACCTCGGCGAGCACGGCCTCCAGCAGCGCCAGCTTCTCGGCGTCCGTGGTGGTCGGCGACTCCCCGGTCGTCCCGTTCACCACCAGCGCGTCGTTGCCCTGCTCGTCGACCAGGTGGGCGGCGAGGCGGCGCGCCTCGTCGAGGTTGAGGGAGCCGTCGGGCGCGAACGGTGTGACCATGGCCGTCTGGACCCGACCGAAAGGCAGCGCTGTCATGGGGGCAAGCCTAAGCGGTGACGATCGGGACCAGTGGCCGGCTGTCTCGAACGACATCGTCAACGGCGGCCACGACCCCCGCGACGAACTCGGCGACAACCACGCGACTCATGGGACGCAATGGTACGCACCCCACTACGCTGAACCCGTGAATCCCGCACCGAAGAGCTCCGCTCGCACGGCCACCAGCCCGGCGAGCTTCGCCTACGCAGAGGCCCTCGTCCCCGAGCCGGACGGCGCCGCGGCCGCCCGCGGCCGGGCGGACGATCTGGGTCTGGAGTGCATCAGCCCTGGCGTCGGCGCGGCGCTCACCCTGCTGAGCAGGCTGCTGGAGGCGCGGGCCGTGGTGGAGATCGGCACCGGTGCCGGTGCGTCCGCCCTGGCCCTGCTGGCCGGCATGGCCTCGGACGGCGTCCTGACCAGCATCGATGCGGAGGCCGAGCACCAGCTGGCCGCCCGCGAGGTGCTCACCGCGGAGGGCGTGCCGAGCCGACGGGTGCGGCTGATCGCGGGGCAGGCACTCGCCGTCCTGCCGAAGCTGACCGACGGCGCCTATGACATCGTCTACGTGGACGGCGACCCGCTGGAGTACGTGGAGTACGTCGCGCAGGCCCAGCGGCTGCTGCGCCGGGGCGGTCTGCTGGTGCTGCACCACGCGCTGTGGCAGGGCCTGGTCGCGGACGAACGCAATGACGATGACGAGCCGCTGATCATCCGCGAGGCCCTAGAGGCCGTGCTCGCGGACGAGTCCTTCACCCCGGCGCTGCTGCCGTTGGGCGACGGCCTGCTGGTGGCCGTCCGCGGCTGAACAGTGGGGGGACGGATCCTTTGCCGTTCAGCTGATCTGAGAGGGGACCGGCCCCCTTCCCGTTCGCCTGGGCCGGACCGAGTAAGGAACCGTCCCTGTTTCGGCTCGGTGCCCATTCGGTCGCGAGCTCTCCTCGGCGAACGGGACAAAGCTGCCGCCAGTTGGCCGTAGGGCCGGTTTGGCCCACCTGGGCCGCATCGCACGGCAGTTCTGTCCCGTTTCGCGGCGCCAGGCCAGGTAGCCGCACGTGGCGAGAGCCAACCCGACCGCGCCGAGGAGCGTCGCCGGCTCACCAGTTGCCGGGCACCGCCACGTTCTTGGCGACGACGGTGATGCCGCCCTCGACATGGAAGCCGCGGGCCCGGTCGTGGTCGGGGTTGACGCCGATCTCCACACCGTCGGGCACGACGACGTTCTTGTCCAGGATCGCGCGGCGGACGACGGCGTTGCGGCCGATCCGGCAGCCGGAGAACAGCACCGACTCCTCGATCTTCCCCCACTTGTCCACCATCACGTTCGGCGACAGCACCGAGCGGTCGACGTCACCGCCGGAGATGATGCAGCCGGCGCTCACGATCGAGTCCTCCGCCGTCCCGCGCAGGGTGAACTTCGCCCCGGGCAGCTGTGCCTGCGAGGTCCAGATCGGCCACTTGCGGTTGTACAGGTTGAACTCGGGTTCGACCGAGACCAGGTCCATGTGGGCGGCGTGGTAGGCCTCGATGGTGCCGACGTCCCGCCAGTAGTTGCGGTCCTTCTCGGTCGCGCCGGGCACCCTGTTCTGGGTGAAGTCGTAGACCTGCGCCCTGCCCCCGGACACGAAGCTGGGAATGATGTTGCCGCCCATGTCGTGCCGGGAGTCGGCGTCCGCCGCGTCGTCGTTGAGCGCCTCGACGAAGGCCTTGCGGGTGAACACGTAGTTGCCCATCGACGCGAACGACTCCTCGGGGGAGTCGGGCAGCCCGGGCGGGTCCTTCGGCTTCTCGAGGAAGGCCGAGATCTTCCCGTCCGGCGCGGCGTCGATGATGCCGAAGGCGCTGGCCTCGGCGCGCGGCACCCGGATGCCGGCGATGGACGCGTCCATGCCCGACTCGATGTGCGCGTTGACCATGTCCTCGACGTTCATCCGGTAGATGTTGTCGGCGCCGAACACCACCACGTAGTCGGGGTCCTCGTCGTTGATCAGGTTCATCGACTGGTAGATCGCGTCCGCACTGCCCTGGAACCACTGCTTGCCGGTGCGCTGCTGGGCGGGGACGGAGGTCACGTAACTGCCCAGCAGCTGCGACATCCGCCAGGTCAGGGAGATGTGCCGGTCCAGCGAGTGGGACTTGTACTGGGTGAGCACGCAGATCTTCGTCAGGTCCGAGTTCGCCAGGTTCGACAACACGAAGTCGATCAGGCGGTAGGTACCACCGAACGGGACGGCCGGCTTCGCCCGGTCGGCCGTCAACGGCATCAGTCGTTTGCCCTCGCCACCAGCAAGAACAATCGAGAGGACATTGGGTCCGCTAGTCATAACCAGAACCTAGGGGGTCGCGGGGACGGCCACAAGGAAACCGGAGAAATGGTCCGCGGGATCTCGACCCGACGTCCGCGCCGCCCGGATGACCCCCGCTTCCCCCGGACGTTCCCGGCCGAACCTCCCCACCGGCCGCGCTGGTGTGCCACGATCGCGCTATGGCACTGCGAGTCTCGATCCTGACCCGGGAGTACCCTCCCCACATCTACGGCGGCGCGGGCGTCCACGTCGGCCAGCTGGTGCCCCAGCTGCGCAAGTTCACCGAATCCGTCGAGGTCCAGTGCATGGGCGAGCCCCGCGAGGGCGCGACCGCGCACGCAGAGGACTTCCCACCCGGCGCCAACGCAGCCCTCCGGGTGCTCGGGGCGGACGTCTCGATGGCCAACGCCATCGGCGACGTGGACGTGATCCACTCCCACACCTGGTACGCGAACTTCGCCGGCCTGATCGGCTCGAAGTTCCGGGACGTGCCGCACGTGGTCACCTCGCACTCCCTGGAGCCGCACCGGCCGTGGAAGGCCGAGCAGCTGGGCGGTGGCTACCGGGTGTCGTCGTGGGCGGAGAAGACCGCCTTCGAGGACGCGGCCGCGGTGATCTCGGTCAGCGCGGGCATGCGCCGGGACGTGCTCGACTCCTACTCGGGGCTCGACCCCGACCGGGTGTACGTGGTGAAGAACGGCATCGACCCGGACGAGTTCCGGCCCGACTTCGGCACGGACGTGGTCGACTCGCTGGGTGTCGACCGGGACCGTCCGCTGGTGGTGTTCGTCGGCCGGATCACCCGGCAGAAGGGCCTCGTCCACCTCGTCCGGGCGGCCCAGCAGCTCGACCCGGACACGCAGCTGCTGCTGCTCGCCGGCGCCCCCGACACCCCGGAGATCGCGGCCGAGTTCGACACGGCGTTCGCCGAGTTGAGCCGGGTGCGGGGCGGCACGGTGAAGTGGGTCCAGGAGATGCTGCCGCGGGCCTCCGTCCGGCAGGTGCTCACCCACGCAACCGTGTTCGCCTGCCCGTCCATCTACGAGCCACTGGGCATCGTGAATCTGGAGGCGATGGCGTGCGAGACCGCTGTCGTCGCTTCTGCGGTGGGCGGCATCCCCGAGGTCGTGGTGGACGGTGAGACCGGGACGCTCGTGCCGTACGACCCGAAGCTGGCCGGCGACCCGGCGTTCGTCTCGGGCTTCGAGTCGACGTTCGCGGAGGAGATCAACCGGATCACCCGGGACCCGGCCCTCGCCGAGCGCTACGGCAAGGCCGGACGCCAGCGCTGCATCGACGAGTTCTCCTGGGAGAAGATCGCCCAGGAGACGGTCGCGGTCTACGAGAAGGCGATCGCCTACCACCAGTCGCACTGAGCGCAGCCGCTGGTCGACCAACAACCGCTGGTCGAGCCTGTCGAGACCCACACCTGCGTCTCGACAGGCTCGACGAGCGATCAGGGAGCCGTCATCCCGGCGCCGACATGGCACGCCGGGCTCAGGGAGCCGCCATCCCAGCGCCGACGTGGCACGCCGGGTTCAGGGAGCGTCATCCCGGCGCACGCCGGGATCCCTGCACCGACGTGACAAACCGGGTACCGGGACCCGGATCAGGACCCGGGATTACGAGATCAGCCCGAGTGGCAACCCGTGCACGCGAGCGGGCCCCGGGTTCTCCCGGGGCCCGCTCGTCTGCTCTTGCGTGACCGTCAGGCGACGACGACGCCTTCCAGGGCCGCCTTCAGCTCGGCCGCCTCGGTGGCGTTCATCTCGATGACCAGCCTTCCGCCGCCCTCGGCCGGGATGCGCATGGCGATCACGCGACCCTCCTTGGCCACC
>DAINOM010000182.1:0-6745 GCA_036735445.1 Propionicimonas sp. | reverse complement strand
GGTCGGCGGTGAACACCCCGTCCACGTCGGAGTAGATCTCGCAGTAGGCCGCGTCCAGGGCCGCCGCGAGGGCCACCGCGGTGGTGTCGGACGCGCCCCGGCCGAGCGTGGTCACGTCCTTGGTGGTCTGCGAGACCCCCTGGAAGCCGGCCACGATCACGACGTCGCCCTCCTCGAGCGCGGACACGATCCGGCCGGGGGTGATGTCGATGATCCGGGCGTCCCCGTGGGTCCCGGTGGTGATCACGCCCGCCTGCGACCCGGTGAACGAGCGCGCGGTGGCGCCGAGGTCGTTGATCGCCATCGCCAGCAGCGCGGCGCTCATCCGCTCGCCGGCGGTGAGCAGCATGTCGAGCTCCCGCGGACGGGGGTCGGGTGACACCTGCAGCGCGAGGTCCATCAGCTCGTCCGTGGTGTCGCCCATCGCCGAGATGACCACGACCACCTCGTTGCCGTCCGCCTGGGTGCCGACGATCCGCCGCGCCACCCGCTTGATGCTCTCGGCGTCCGCTACCGAGGAGCCGCCGAACTTCTGAACCACCCGCACCGTTCCACTCTGCCAGAACCGCCGGGGGGTACGGCAACGGACTCACGTGCTGGGCCCCGGAGGGTCGGAAGGGGGCGCAGAGTCAGGGTCGGCTGGTGGGTACTCCTGATGTCCGGGGCCCGACGGCGACCTACCGTGGCTGCATGACCGCCAACGACCCGACCGAGCAGCGCTGGGAACAGCCCACCTTCACCACGTCCGAGCCGGTGACCGGGCCTGTGTTCCTCGCTGCTGCGGTGCCCGGCCGGCTCGCGCCCGTCGCGCCGCCCAGCCAGGCCGAGGCCACCCTGCGGACGCTGCTGAACCTGGTCTGGCCGGTCGCGCTCGTGCTCGCGGTGGTCGGCGGTCACTGGGTGCCGCTGCTGGTGCTCGCGCTCGTCGTCCGGACGGTGCTGAAGCGCCGCCTCCATGTGCTGCGCTGGCAGCGCCGGATGCCCGAGGTTGCCGCCGACCTGCGCTGAACCGGCGCTTACCATGGGACGGTGAGCAGCCAGCCGCCCGAGCCGGAGCCGCAGTGGCGGCAGCCGGACTTCCTGCCCGAGGAGCCTCCGGAGGCATCCTCGTCCGCGGTCGTCCCGTCCGCGTCCGCTGAGGTCGTCCGTCCGACTCTGCCACCCTCGGGGTTGGAGACCACCCTCGCGACCGTGTCCGGACTGGTCTGGCCGGTGCTGATCCTGCTCGCGCTCATGGGCTACCTCGGCTTCTGGCCGGCGATCATGATCGCGCTGATCACCAACGTGGTGGCGGAGAATGTACGCAGGCACCTGCGGCAGCGGCGCCGCGCACTCGGCCGGCAGCTGCCGGCCGACGACGACCGGAGGGAGTTGCGATGACCGTGCGCTGGGGGATCGCCGGACCGGGACGGATCGCCGCGACGATGGCCGCGGAGTTCGCCCAGGTGCCGGACGCAGAGCTGGTCGCGGTCGGGTCGCGGTCCTCCGAGCGGGCGAAGGAGTTCGCCGGGCGATTCGGCATTCCGCGGGCGTACGGCAGCTACGCGGAGCTGTTCGCGTCCGACGTGGACGCGATCTACCTCGCCACGCCGCACGGGCAGCACACCGACCTGGCCCTCGCGGCGATCGACGCGGGCAAGGCGCTGCTGGTGGAGAAGGCGTTCACGGCGTCGGTCGACGACACCCGCGCGGTGATCGGCGCCGCCCGGTCGCGCCGCGTCTTCTGCATGGAGGCCATGTGGACGCGATTCCTGCCCGCGATCGCGCACCTGCGGGAACTGGTGGCGTCCGGCGCCCTCGGTGAGGTGCGCGCGGTGTACGGCGACCTGCTGGCCTTCCGCGAGCTCGACCCCGAGGACCGGCTGTTCAACCCCGCGCTCGGCGGTGGCGCCGTGCTCGACCTCGGTGTCTACGTGATCTCCTTCACCCAGCAGTTCCTCGGCGCGCCGGCCGTCGTCCACGCCACCGGCGGCATGTACCCGAACGGCGTCGAGGGCGAGGCCGGCATCCTGATGGGCTGGTCGGACGGCCGCTACGCCACCCAGGCGATCGGCTTCACCGCTCCCGGCCCGGGACGCCAGGTGGTCGCCGGCACGAAGGGCTGGGTGGAGGTGAAGCCACGCTTCCACCGCGGCGAGCAGCTGTCCGTGCACCTGCTCGGCGAGGAACCGCAGGAGCTCGTCTTCGCCAAGACCGGCACCGGCTACAGCCATGAGCTGGCCCACGTCAACGAATGCCTCGCCCGGGGCCTCACCGAGAGCCCGGTGATGCCGCTGGCCGACACGCTCGCCGTCCAGGAGGTCATGGCAGAAGTGCTGAGCCAGCTCGGCCGGTGAGCGTGCCCGTCCCGCTGCCGGCTTGTCAGAACCTGTGCCTGCTGTAGCAGGCTGAGACTCTGACAAGTCGGAGGAGAGCGAACCATGGCGATCAGCCTCGTGGCCTACCTGAACTTCCCGCAGGGCAGGACCCGGGAAGCGATGACCTACTACCAGGACGTGTTCGGGGGCACGCTGGACGTCCTCACCTTCGGTGACTACGGCATGACCGACATGCCGGCGGACGGCACCATGCACGCCCGGCTGGTCACCGACCACTTCCGGCTGATGGCCTCGGACGCCATGCCCGGCTCCGAGGACACCTGGGGCGGCACCCGGGTCTACCTCTCGATCATGGGCGACGAGGAGGAGAGGCTGCGGGGCTGGTTCGACCGGCTCGGCGCCGACGGAAAGGTCGGTCAGCCGCTGGAGAAGCAGGCCTGGGGCGACGTGTACGGCGACGTCCGGGACAAGTTCGGCCTGGAGTGGCTGTTCAACATCGGCGCGGCGCAGGACTGACTCAGTTCACCACCTCGGGCTCGACGAGCACGGGACGGCGGGCTGCGCGCAGGCTGTCCACGGTGAGCAGGACGAGTGCCACCCAGACCAGGCCGAAGCCGATCCAGCGGGCCAGCGGCATCACCTCGTGGTTGATCCACACGCCGATCGAGAACTGGATGACCGGCGTCAGGTACTGGATCAGGCCCATCATGCTCAGCGGGATCCGGCTCGAGGCCGCCGCGAACAGCAGCAGCGGGATCGCGGTCACGGCGCCGGCGAGGGCGAGGCCCACGGTCAGGCCCGGTCCGTGGCTGAGGAAGGCGCTGGTACCGGTGGCCTGCAGCCAGACCAGGAAGGCCAGCGCGAGCGGGGTGAGCAGGGCGGTCTCGACCGTCAGGCCCACCAGGGGCGAGACTCGTCCGCCGACCTGCTTCTTGACCAGCCCGTACAGGCCGAACGTCACCGCGAGCGACAGCGCGACCCACGGCACCTGGCCGTAGCCGACCGTGATCACGACGACCGCCGCCAGTCCCACGCCGACCGCGATCCACTGGACGGGACGAAGCCGCTCGTGCAGCACGACCACCGCGAGGGTCACGGTGAACAGCGGGTTGATGAAGTAGCCGAGCGCCGCGTCGACGATGTGGTCGTTCAGCACGCCCCACACGTAGATCGACCAGTTGACGGTGACCAGGACGCCCGCGGCGGTCAGCCCCCAGAACAGCGTCGGATTGGCCGCCACCTCACGGAGGTGTCCCCACTCCCGCCAGAGCACCACGCCGAGCGCGCAGAACACGAACGTCCAGAGCACGCGGTGGCCGATGATCTCGAACGGGTCGGCCGCGCTGAGCGCCTTGAAGTAGAACGGAAATGCGCCCCAGAGCAGGTAGGCGGCGAGAGCGAGCAGCAGGCCGCGGGAGTCGAGGTGTGGTTGCTGCTGGTCCGGCACCAGCACACCCTATGCCGCCCGCTTCCCGCCGAGTTGTCAGAATCTCAGCGCGCCACGGCCGGCTCAGACCTCGCCGGCGGCGAGCAGGCCGTCCAGCTTGGCGTAGCCGTCGTTGACGCCCACCTCCATGCCGGAGGAGAGCCAGGCGTCGCGGCCCTCGAAGCTGTCCACCAGCGACTGGGCGTGCAGGCGGGTGGTGCCGTTGCCGAGGTCCTCGAACAACATGGTCTCCAGCGAGACGCCGTCCGGCATGCCCTCCCAGGTGAAGGTCTGGACGATCCGGTCATCGGTGATCTCGTGGAAGCTGCCGTAGAAGCTGTACTCCTGGCCGTCCTCGATGTTGGTGAATCGCCAGCTGCCGCCGCGGCGCGCGTCCCAGTAGTCGATCCGGGTGGTGAGCCGGTTCGGCCCGACCCAGCGCGCGTACAGCTCGGGATCGGTGTGGGCGCGGAGCAGCTGGGCCGGGGTGGCCTTGAAGTCGCGGGTGATCCGGATGACCGGCACGTTCGGGTCGGCGGAGATCTGGGCTTCGGTCATGGTGTGGTTCCCTTCTTCGGCTCGCCGGCGTTCAGCTCGGCGAGGACGGTGTCGAGGCGGGCGTAGCGTTCCTCCGCCTGGCGGCGGTAGCGCTCCAGCCACGCCGTCATCAGGTCGAACATCTCGGCCTCCAGATGGACGGACCGGGTCTGCGCCCGGGGGCGCTTGCTGACCAGGCCGGCGTCCTGGAGCACCTTCAGGTGCTTCGAGATGGCCTGGACGCTCATGTCGAACGGCTGGGCCAGTTCCCCCACGGTGGCGTCGCTCAGGGTGAGTCGCACCACCAGATCGCGTCTGGTCGGGTCGGCCAGGGCTGCGAACACCCTGGAGAGCTGGTCCTGCATGGCTACCTTCTTCAACCGATCGGTTGAATAACCGTAGCGCGCTGGCGGCGGGTCGTCAACCGTTTGGTTGAAATCAGCCGAGGGCGGTGGTGAGCAGCCGGTTGTAGGCGTCCGGGGCCTCGAGGTTCGGGTTGGCGCCCACGCCGGCGATGACCTCCAGGCGGGCGTCCGGCAGCTGGGCCGCCAGCTGCCGCGCCGCGGGCAGGCCCGGGTCGTCGGCCCCCGCGACGATCAGCACCGGGACCGTGATCGCGGCCAGCCGGCTGCCGAAGTCGGCGGTCGCCATCAGGTCGAGGGCGCGGACCAGGTCCTCCTTCGTGGCGCCGCTGTCGGCGAGCGCCCGGTTCGGCATCACCCGGATCAGCGACTTCTGCAGCTTCAACGCCAGCTTCCCCGGCGTCGCGAACGCTCCCGACAGCACCAGCCCGGCCACCCGTCCCGGCTCGCTCGCGGCGACCTGCAGGGCGACCATCGCGCCCAGCTGGTGGCCCACCAGCCGGGCCCGCTCGATGCCGTAGCGGTCCAGCGTGCTGGTCACCTCCGCCGCGGCCAGGCTGAGCGACAGCTCACCCGGGCGCCCCGGGCGCAGCCCGGCCAGCCAGGGCGCGATCACCTGCACGTCGGTCCCCAGGGCCTCGACCTGCGCCTGCCACATCTGCGGGGTGAGCCCCGCGGAGTGGAGGAGGACGACCGGCAGCGGCCGGGCCGGCTCGGTCATCAGGCCTGCCCGACCCGGGCCACCCGGAAGCGCAGGCCCAGTTCGTCGTCGGCGAACCAGTCGTCGGCAGTCGCCCCGGCCTCGGTCACGGACACCGCGAGCACCTCGTCGCCGATCAGCGCAGCGTACGCACGGACGGCCTCGGCGGTGGCCGCGTCCGTGGCCGACCACTCCAGCCGGATCCGGTCGGACACCTCGAAGCCGGACGCCTTGCGGGCCTCCTGCACACCCCGGATCACCTCGCGGGCCAGCCCGGCCTGCACCAGTGCGGGGGTGAGTTCGAGGTCGAGCGCGACGGTCTCGCCCTGCTCGTTCACCACCGACCAGCCCTCGCGCGGGCGTTCGGAGACGATCACCTCCTCCGGCGTGACCTCGACCTCGCCCAGCTCGGTGACCAGGACGTACGCCTTGCCGTGCGTGGCCAGGTCCGCGGCCAGCACGGACGCGTCGGCGGACGCGATCGCCCCGGCCACCAGCGGCGTCTGCTTGCCGAACCGCTTGCCCAGCGCCCGGAAGTTGCCCTTCGCCGAGTGGTCGACGAGGTCGCCGGCGGACGCGAACGACTCCACCCGCTCGACGTTCAGCTCGGCCATGACCTCCGCGCGCAGCTCCGCGTCCAGCAGCCCGAACGCCGCGGACGGGATCAGCGCCCGGCTCAACGGCTGGCGGGTCTTCACCTTCGCCTCCGCGCGGGCCGAACGGCCGAGCTCGACGATCCGCCGGGTGAGCTGCATGGCCTCGTCCAGCCTCGGGTCGATGGCGGCCTCGTCCACGACCGGCCAGCTCGCGAGGTGCACCGACGCCGGGGCGTCCGGATCGGTGGCGACGACAAGGTCCTGCCACACCCGCTCGGTGATGAACGGCACCAGCGGAGCCATCAGCCGCGTGACCACGTCGATCGTGTCGTGCAGGGTTTGCAGGGCGCCGGGCCGGCCGTCCCAGAAGCGCCGGCGCGACCGCCGCACGTACCAGTTCGACAGGTCGTCGACGAAGCTCGCCAGCAGGGCGCCCGCGCGCTGGGTGTCGAAGTCGTCCAGTGCCTCGGTGACCTGCCTGGTGAGCGTGTTGCGCGCCGAGACCAGCCAGCGGTCGAGGACGTGGGTCGGCGTCTCGACAGGCTCGACGAGCGATGCAGAGGCGGGCGACCAGCCGTTCGCGCGGGCGTACAGGCTCTGGAAGGCGACGGTGTTGAGGTACGTCATCAGCACCTTGCGGACGGTCTCCTGGATCGTCCCGTGGCCGACGCGGCGCGACGACCACGGCGAGCCGCCCGCGGCCATGAACCAGCGCACCGCGTCCGCGCCGTGGGTGTCCATCAGCGGGATGGGCTCCAGGATGTTGCCCAGGTGCTTGCTCATCTTGCGGCCGTCCTCGGCCAGGA
>DAINOM010000181.1:0-6811 GCA_036735445.1 Propionicimonas sp. | reverse complement strand
GCTGACGCGAAACGACGCCGCCGGGCCCCACAGGGACCGGCGGCGTCGCCGTGTCCGGATGCGACAGAATTCCTCGCGTGAACGGCACCGGCTTGGGTGGGCCGAGCACGGCACGGACAATCCGGTTGCGGTTCACCCGCACGGCGCCCGCAGCAGGCGGCGCCGCTGTTCTGCGGCGCTGCCGGTATCGATGGCTATCCGGTGTCGCACCCCCATGGCAGAGCATTCGGCAGGCAATACCTTCCGACAAGCGGTGACATTTCGGCGACTGATCACGGTGATTACCGCTGGTGCTCGGATCCGATCGCGCCAGTCCACAATCGCGGGGTGGAGCCGGCCCGGGAGGACGCCGGACTCAGGAATGAACTGGCCCGTCCCGCTGCCTCAACGGCGGTGCTGGACGCCTCCAGGGTCCTATTCATCAATGCCGGTCGTCGGCCGCGAAGCCGGTCGTCCGACGCTCCAGAACTGCCCATCTCGTCTTTGTGCGTTCCCCAGAATTGGAGTACCTGGCGCACTACCTTGTGCTTGGCACGTCCCCGGGTAGGGACGTGGAGGGGGAGTTCTTCGATGCATCGCGTCCATAATCGGCCGAGTTCTGCCATCTTGGCCCTGGCAGTGGCGCTGGCCATTGCTCTGGGTGCCCCACCGCTGGCTGCGCTGGCCGGCGGCCAGCTTGTGGCTGGCCTGGGCCGGCTGACCGGCACCGTGCGGGACGCGGATACCGAGGCCGTCCTCCCGGCGGCCACGGTGACGGCGTATGCGGACGCGGCCGAGGCCGGCTCCGCCCAGACGGGTGCAGATGGCACCTACTCCCTCGACCTGCCGGCGGGGGAGTACACCCTGAAGGCCACGGCGTCCGACCACCGCGCGGCGTTCTACGAGACCGAAGACGCACAGGGCGACCCGGTCTCGACGGTCACGATCGCCGACGGCCAGGTCTTGGACGGCATCGACTTCGCGCTCACCGGCCTGGGCTCGCTCTCGGGGCTGGTCAGGGCCAGCGATACCGGGCATCCGGTAGCCGGCGTCGTGGTCAAGCTCTTCCCGCCGTCGTCGAGCGACCCCAACCCGGTCGCGACCGCGACGACCGACGCCGCCGGCTCCTACACCGTCGCCGACATCGCCGCCGGCACCTATGTGATCCAGTTCGACGCGGCCAACACCGACTACCGCTCGATCTGGTGGCAGCAGGCCGCAACGAAGGACGCGGCGAAGGCGGTGCTGGTCGCCACCGGTGACCATCTGGTCGGCTACGACGCCACCCTCCAGTTGGGCGCGAAGATCAGCGGCACCGTCCGCAATGCCGACGGCGCGGCGGTACAGGCCGCGTGGGTCTGCACCAGCGCCGACTACAGCTGGGCCGCCCTGTGCGCCACCTCCGACTCCAGCGGTCACTACGTGATCCGGGGGATCCCCGCCGGGCAGTACAGCCTCGTCGTCGCGGCGTCCGGATACGTCACGACCTACTACGGCGACGTCACCATGTACGCCAATCGGGAGACCTTCTCCGTGCCGGAGTCGGCCGAGGTGACCGGCAAGGACGTGGTGGTCTCCCGCGGCTCCTCGATCAGCGGTACGGTCACTGACGAACTCGGGGCGCCGGTCGCCTCGGTGCAGGTGTGTGCCAGCCTGACGAGTTCCGCGTGCGCGACGAGCAGTTCCACGGGCACCTACACAATCGGCTCCCTTGCCGCGGGCTCCTACTGGGTCAGCACCACCCGGGACGGCTCACTCGACGCCGGTACCAGACTCGCCCTCGGTGAGAACCAGGCCCGCACGGGCGTGGACCTCGTCCTCACGGCGGCGGGATCGGTGTCCGGCACGGTCACCCTCGGGGATTTCGACGGATCCGGCCATTCGGTCTTCATCACCCTCACCGATCTCGAGGGCCACTACGTCACCAGCACCAGCGTCTACGCCTCGACCAGCACGACGCAGTACGAGCTGCCGAAGGTCGCAGCGGGCACCTACGACATCATGTTCCAGAGTTGGGGCTACGCCGACCAGTGGTACGACGGTGCCGCCGATCAGGCCGATGCCACGTCGATCGCCGTGACGAAGGGCCAGAAGACGCCCAACGTCGACGTGACGCTCGAACGCTCTCCGACCGCGGTGACGAGTGCGACCGCCCACGGCGTGGTCACCGACGACACCGGGGCGCCGCTCGCCGGAGCAGAGGTCTACGTCTCCTACGACAACGGCTACCGCTATCTCACGACCGGCTCCGATGGCAGCTTCGGCCTCGGCGTGCCGGCCGGCTCGCTCTACGTCGCGGTGTGGAACGTGAGCGGCCACCTCTCCTACAGCGGATCGTTCAGCGTGGAGGACGGAGAGGACAAGGACCTGGGCACCCTGGTCGTCCCCCGTGAAGCGGTCATCACCGGCAAGGCGATCGGCGGCACCGACGGCCGGACGCCGCTCTCCGGCGTCTCGGTCACGCTCCTCGACTCCAACAACTACACGACCGCGTCCACCACGACGGCGGCCGACGGCACCTACCGGCTCGGCGGCCTCGCCAAGGGCTACTACCGGTTGCGCTTCGAGTACGGCGAGACCGGTGTCACCTACTACCTGCGGGCGCACAACCTCACGGACGCGACCTTCGTTCGTGCCCGGACCGGCCAGACCGTGACCCTCGACGACGTCGTGCTGCAGCGCACCGCCTCGGCATCGGGGACCGTGAGCGACCCCGGCGGCGCCCCGCTGAAGGGCGCGACCGTGGTCGCCTACTCCACGGAGGCGGACGTGGTCGGCACGGTGAACACGGACCGGGACGGTGGGTTCACCCTCGGCGGGCTGGCCCCGGGCACGTACACCTTCCTTGCGAGCCCGCCCTCGGGCAGTTCGGACATGGTTGCGCACTGGTGGAGTGACTCGGACGCGGAACTCGGTGCCGTCCCGGTCAACCTCGAGCCCGGCGGCTCCGTCAGCGGGATCAACTTCAGCCTGGGCGGACGTGCGGCCGCAGTGCTCGAGGGCACGGTGACTGACACCCTCGGCCGGCCTGTGGCGGACGGGATCGTCCAGCTCGAGACCTCGGAGGGAGATTCCGTCGTCACGACCCGCACCGACACTGCGGGACACTACCGGCTCGGTACCGAGACGCCGGGGCTGTACCTGGCGGTCTTCGGGACGGGGAACGACCTCAGTTGGTGGCCGGCCGGCGCCGACTTCGCCGGTGCGATCCCGGTGGAACTCACGGTCGGCACCAGCAGGACCGCCGACTTCACGGTGGCCGCCGCAGGGTCCCTGCGCGCCACGGTGACGACCCCCGACGGGAGTGGCTTCTCTGGCTGGGCCGAACTCGTCGAGGCCGGCAACTTCTACGAGTACTGGGACAGCTACGACACGACCACGAACACCTTCACCTTCAGCCGGGTGCTGCCGGGCGACTACATCCTGAGCGTGTGGGACGACAGCGGAACCTACGCCCTGACCCAGCGACCCGTCACTGTTACGGCTGGCGGGACGGTCGAGGAGACCATCGCCGTCGTGCCCGGCAGGAGCATCTCCGGTCACCTCACGGTGGACGGTGAGACGCCGGAGAGCTACTCGTATGAGGTGTGCGCGGTGGACGCCGACAAGGTCAGCCTGACCTGCGGGTGGGTCGGCAGTGACGGCAGCTACCGGATCACCCAGCTGCCCCCGGGTGACTACGCGCTCCGGATCGACTCGGAGGACAACGAGAACGCCTTCGGGTGGTACGGCGGTGCGGACTTCACCAGCGCGACCAGGGTGGCCGTGGGCGACACGAACCTCACCGATGTCGAGATCGCCATCGACTCGCCGCCGCCCGTCCTTTCACCGGTCGACATCGCGGTGGTCCTGCCCGCCACCGTCGCCGCGACTCCGGAGAACTACGCGCGGGTCACCGGCACGCTCACCTCCGGGGATGCCGAACCGATCCCTCTGGTCATGGACACTGCCACAGGCCACCTACGCGGGACCGACATCCCGAACGGGTGGTACGAGCTGGAGGTCGCTGCGCCGGACCTGCACCTGATCGGCTACTCCGACGAGATCGGGGTCTGGGGCGACACCGCAGAGACCATCTCGCTGCGCCAGATGGCGACCCTCAGCGGCAGGGTGATCCTGCCGGAGGGCATGGACACGGCAGGGAACTACGCGACAGTGACCATCACGGCCACCCTCGACAATGACGACGACGAGGGGGAGGACGAGGCCGCGTCCATTCCCGTCCCGATCGACTCCAGTGGGAACTTCTCCGTCATGCTCGAGCCCGGCTGGTACTGGCTCGACGCCCAGACCTCGCTTCCTGTGGTCCTCCACGACCGTGGGCTCGAGGTGGACGGCGCGACCACGATCGACATCGTCGGCAGGCTCGCCTACACCGTCAGCGGCCGGATCCTTCCCCCGGCCGGGCTCGGGGCGGACCTCGACTACTCGAACTGCTGGGGCTCGCTGTCCAACCTGAACCCGACCAACGCGGACGACGACGAGGACTACAACGACCTCGACATCACCGCCGAGGGCACCTACACCGCTCGCGTGGAGGCGGGTAGCTACACGCTGTACCTGTCCTGTGGTGCCGGCACGCTCGGCCTGGAGCAGAACGTGCAGATCGACGCGGACACGGTGCTCGACCTGCAGCTGGTCGCGTCGGGAACGATCGAGGGCGATCTGGTCGACGAGTTCGGCACGGCGCTCTCCGGCTGGGTCAGCTGGACGCGACAGGGAGCAGCGGACGACACCGTTGACAGCTCCTTCGACAACAGCGGGATCCACGTGGACGGCCTGGCCGCCGGCACCTACGAGTTGGTGATCCACCCGAACGGCGGCTACGCGGCCATCGCGCTCGCGGGCAACGACGCGGTCACGGTCGGCGAGGGCGAGACTGTTCAGCTCGGCACCCTGCAGGCGGGTCTCGGTGGTCGCGGCACCGGACGCATCGCGGACGTCGGCGGCCCCTCATGGATCCGGATCGTCGTGACCGACCTGGCCGGTGTCGAACTCGGCTCCACCAGCGTCTATGAAGGGGGCAGCTACAGCGTCGGCGGGCTTCCTGCCGGTGAGGCGCTGGTGCGGTTCGAGCAGGACGGCGACGCCCCGGAGTGGTGGCGCGACGCGTCGTCCGCTGCGCAGGCGACTCCGGTCACGATCGTGGCCGGCGAGGCCACGGGCAAGATCTCGCCGAGACTCCACGCCCTCGCCGAGGACGGTGCGATCACGGGGAAGGTGACCACTCAGTTCGGCTCGGCCACGGCTGTCCTGGTGACCGTGGTCGACGCGGACGGCGACGAGGTCACCAACGCGCGTCCCTATGGGGAGGGCAGCTACTGGTTCAACCTGAAGCCCGGCACCTACAAGGTGCGGGTCGACTACTGCACGTTGTGGGGTGTCTCCGACGAGGACGGCGAGGACTGCGTCGGGGAGTACCTCCAGCAGTGGTGGCCGGGGACGGCTGACCAGGAAGCGGGCACCCGGATCGTCGTGGGCAGCGGCCGGACGGTGCGCTCGATCGATTTCGCGATCAGCGGCGGTACCGCCTTCGACACCGTCGGGACGCCGGCGATCTCCGGCACACCCGTCGTCGGAGGGACACTGACGGCGACCCCCGGCACCTGGGCACCGACCGGAGCGACCTTCACCTACCAGTGGCTCGCGGACGGCTCGCCCATCGACGACGCAACCGGGACGACGCTCGTCCTGACCAGCGACCAGGTCGGGAAGAGGATCGCCGTGCTGGTCACGGCCCAGCTCGACGGACGGGTCACCACCACGGCGGCCTCGGCCGCCACCGACGCGGTGCTGGCCGGCATCCTGCCGGGGGCCGTCATGGTCTCCGGCTCAGCCACGGTGGGCAGCACGCTCACCGGGTCGACAACCGCCTGGGACCCGGCGAACACCGCTCTGGCCTACCAGTGGCTCCGCGGCGGCGAGGTGATCATCGCCGCAACCCAGGCGACCTACACCGTGACCAGTGCCGACGTCGGGTACCGGCTGTCGCTTCGGGTCACGGGCAGCCTGGCGGGCTACACCAGCGTCACGGCGACCAGTGATCCGACCGATGCCGTCCCCGGTGGCACCTTCGCAGGACCGGGCACCGCAACGATCACCGGCACCCCGAAGGTCGGTGCGCTGCTCACCGCGTCCGCCTCGGGCTGGAGCCCGGAGCCGACCGGCCTCGGCTACCAGTGGGCGCTGAACGGGTCGGCCATCGACGGTGCCGACCAGTCCACCTACCGGGTGCGGTCGGCCGACGTCGGCGGGAGGCTCACGGTGGCAGTAACCGCCCTGCGGGACGGCTACGCGCCGAAGACCACCACCTCGGCGGCGACCGCGGCCGTCGTGGCGGGAACGCTCGCGAGCGACGTCCTCACGGTCAGCGTGCCCCCTGGCGGGCCAAAGGTCGACCAGGAGCTCCAGGCCGTGCCTGGTACGTGGGGCCCGGACGGGGTCACGCTCACCTACCGGTGGTACCGGGTGAGCTCGACCGGCAAGTCCTCCACGATCGCGGACGCGACGGGTCCGGCCTACTCCGTCCAGCCTTTCGACGTGGGCTACCGGCTGAAGGTCTCCGTCACTGGTGCGCTCGACGGCTACACACCCGTCACGAAGACCTCGTCGGTGACCGCGGCGGTGGCGAAGGCCGCGTTCACTGCCTGGGCCAGGCCGCAGATCACCATGGACGGGCCGACCGCGCGGGTGGGCAAGGTCCTCACCGCGCAGCCGGGCGTGGCGACGCCGGCGGCCACGGGCTACACCTACCAGTGGTACCGCGGCACGTCCGCCATCAGTGGGGCGAAGGGCGCGACCTACACGCTGACCTCGGCCGACCTCGGCCGGA
>DAINOM010000180.1:0-6825 GCA_036735445.1 Propionicimonas sp. | reverse complement strand
CGAGCTGCCCGAGGGCGCCGAGGACGACGTGTGGTCGCTGACCGACCGGCAGCGGAAGGCGCTAGGGATCTCCCCGCTGCCGCGCAGTCTCGGCAACGCGATCGACCTGATGGAGAACTCGCAGCTGGTCGCCGACACCCTCGGCGAGCACGTCTTCGACTTCTACCTGCGCAACAAGAAGGCCGAGTACGACTCCTACCGCGGCCATGTCAGCGAGTGGGAACTCAACCAGTCGCTGCCCGTGCTGTAGCGCTCGCGAGGCGTCCGGAAGTGTATGGACTTGTCCGGGGCGTGAACACAGGCGCGGCGGGCGCGGTTGAATGGTGTCCAGCGTCGATCCGGGCCGGACGGCCCGGCGCCGGGGTCTTTCCAACCGGGGGGGTGGTCATGCCCCAAGGCTGCTGTCGGCGTAGCGGGCCCGCCAGGAGACCGAGGGGCGTCCTGACGGGCCCGCGAGGGGCTACTCCGCGAACGGCCTAGCGGCCGGCCGTCGAGGTCGGCTGGGCGGACGGGGCCGCGCTCGCCGTCGCCCCGGCGGTTGCGGCCGCCGTGGCCGAGGCGGACGCCGACGACCGGGTGCTGCTGGAGGTGGTCGTCCGCCGGTTGGTGGTGTTGGACGGGATCTCCGCGGTGTTGTCCGCCAGCACGACGAGCGCGCCCGCCTCCAGGCCGGAGGTGATCTGCACCCAGCCGGAGCCGACCGCGCCGGTCTCCACCTGCGTCGTCGTCGCGGTCGTCGCCGAGGTGTTCTCGACCACCTGGACGGTCGTTGTGCCGCTGCCGGTCGGGGTCACCGCCGAGGCCGGCACCCGCAGCACGCTGCTCGCCGACTTCACCGGGATCAGTACCGACGCCTTCGCGCCGCTGGCCAGCAGGCCGTCGGCGTCGCTCACCGACACCGTGGTGGTGTAGGTGGGGGTGTCGCCGCTGGTGCCACTGGTCTCCAGCGAGGAGATTCCGGTGATCTTGCCGGTCAGGGTCTTCGTCGAACCGGCCGGAGTGACCGTGACCGACTGTCCGACCTTGACGAGCTCCCGGGTCTTCAGCGGCAGCTCGAACGTGACCACCGCGCTGCCGGAGCCGACGATCGTGATCGTGCCCGCCGAAGCGCTGTCGCCCTTGGCCAGGCCCACCACGCCGACGGTGCCGGAGATCGGGGCGACCAGCGTGGCGGCGGCCAGGTCCTCCCTGGCGGCGGCGAGGTCCTGCTCGGCCTCCAGCAGGTCGGCCTTGGCCGACGCCACCGCGGACGCGCTCACCGAACTGGACGAGCTCGAGCTGGACTTCTTCTTGCTGGTACTGGCCTTGCTGCCACCGGCACCACCGGTCGGATTCGTCAGCTGGGCCACCACGGCCTGCAGGTTGGTGTTCGCGGCGAACACCTCCGCCCGCGCGTTGGCGCAGGCCTGGAGCTGCTCGTCGGTGAAGTCGGCGTCCAGCGTGCTGGCCAGCTGGGACGCGCTGGCGGTCGCGGTCGGCTCGTCCTTCTCGCCGGCCTCGGTCGTCGCCTGCGCCGTGGGCGTCGCGGTGGCGGAGGGGGTGGCGGTCGCCGTCTCCTCGCTGCTCGACACCGATCCCGAGTCGGTCGGCTCGGCGGTCGCGGTCGCGGTGGGACTGGCGGTCGGGGTCGGCTCGGCCTCCGGCAGGATCGCGGCGAAGATCGCCGTGCACTTGTCCGCCTCGTCCAGCACCGCGAGGTTCACCCGCGACGCGGCCTCGTTCAGCACCATCGGGTCGATGGTCACGCCCATGCTGCCGGAGCCGCTGCCACCCGAACTGCCGCCGCTGCTGCCGGAGCCGCTGCTGGTCGAGCTCGGGTGCCGGGCCGCGTACAGGGACGCGTTGGCCCTGGCCACCGAGGTCTCGGCGTTCAGCACGGCCAGCTGCAGCGCCGCCTTGTTCAGGGTCGCGAGGGTGTCGCCGGCCGTGACCTCGTCACCGACGGCGACGTCGACCCGCTTCACCGTCCCGTCGACGGTGAAGGCCGCCTCGACGGTGTTCTTCCGGGTGATCGTGCCCGTGGCCGTGTACGTCTGGGTGACGTCGCCGGTGGCCGCGGTCGCGGTCACGAAGCGGGCGGACGCCGCGCTGGAGGACGTGGCCACGCCGATCCCGATGCCGGCGACCACCACCAGGGCGGTGCCGGCGCCGAGCACGGCGCGGACTCGTGGGTTGTTGAACATCATTCACTCCTCAGTGCGTCGATCGGCGCGAGCTTGGCCGCCCTCGAGGCGGGGTAGACGCCAGCCACCAGGCCGATGCCCAGCGAGACCACGAGGGCGATCAGCGTGGCCGGCAGCGAGATCAGCACGGTCATGCCGAGGATCGGGGACAGGATCGCCGCGCCGGCGAAGCCCAGCCCGACCCCGACCAAGCCGCCGAGCACGCCCAGGATCCCGGCCTCGACCAGGAACTGGCGGCGGATCACGCCGGGCGTCGCGCCCAGCGCCTTGCGCAGGCCGATCTCCCGGACGCGCTCGCTCACCGACACCAGCATGATGTTCATCACGCCGATGCCGCCGACGAGCAGGGAGATGCCGGCGATGCCGCCGAGCAGCACGGTCAGGATCCCGGTCACCGACGTCGCGGTCTCGACCAGCGACGCCTGGGTGCTGACCGTGAAGTCGGCGCTGTCCGAGGTCACCTGGTGCGAGGAGAGCAGGGCCGTCTTCACCTGCTGGTAGGCCGCGGAGAGGCTGTCGGTGTCCCGGCCGGACAGGTAGATCGATGACACGCTGTTCGCGCTGCTGGACGTGGACAGCCGGGACGAGAACGTCGTGATCGGCACGAGCACGGTGTCGTCCTGGTTGGACGCCAGCGACGAGCCCTCCGCCGCCAGCACACCGATCACGGTGAACGCCTGGCCGTTGATGCTGACCGTCTGGCCCACCGGGGAGCCGGTGGTGAACAGCTCGGTCGCGGTCTCGGAGCCGATCACCGCGACGTTGGCGGACGAGTCCACCTCGCTGCTGGTGAAGAACCGGCCGGTCTCCACCGTCCGCGCCCGCACCGTCATCCAGTCGGGCACGGTGCCGACCACGGTCGAGGTCCAGGTGGTCGAGGACGACTGCAGCGATCCGGAGACCGAGGAGGTGGGGGCGACCGCCACCACGTCCGGCGCGACCGCCTGGTCGGCCAGCATCGCCGCGTCCTGGGTGGTCAGCGTCGAGACGGCGCCGCCGCCGCCCCGGAAGCCGCCCGAGGACGACTGGCTGGGGCTGACGATGATCATGTTCGACCCGAGCGAGTTGATCTGGTCGGTGATCTGCTTCTGCGCACCCTGGCCGAGCCCGACGGTGAGCATCACCGCCGCGATGCCGATCAGGATGCCCAGCATGGTCAGCGCGGACCGCATCCGGCGCGCGTTGAGCGCTGCGATGGCGGTCCGCAGCGTCTCCGCCCAGGCCATCATCGGGTGGCTCCCGCCGCCGCGACCGGGGTGTGCTCGCGGAGCAGTCCGTCGTAGATGTGGACGAGGTGCCGGGCCCGCTCGCCGACGTCCGGCTCGTGGGTGATGATCACGATGGTGCGCCCCGCCTCGTTCAGTTCCTCGAACAGCTCGAGGATCTCCCTGGTGGAGTGGGAGTCGAGGTTGCCGGTCGGCTCGTCGGCGAGGATCAGCGCCGGGTCGGTGACCAGCGCCCTCGCCACGGACACCCGCTGCTGCTGGCCGCCGGACAGCTCGCCCGGGCGGTGCTGGACGCGCTGCGCCAGGCCCAC
The DNA here is from genome assembly GCA_036735445.1 of Propionicimonas sp. GTDB lineage: Bacteria > Actinomycetota > Actinomycetes > Propionibacteriales > Propionibacteriaceae > Propionicimonas. The sequence goes on along the minus strand of DAINOM010000180.1, from coordinate 3,105 downwards.
CTTGTCCAGGGCGAGCATGGCCCGCTCGCGGCGCTGCGCGGCCGGCACGCCGGCGTAGACCAGCGGCAGCTCGACGTTGCGCAGGGCGGTCAGGCTCGACAGCAGGTTGAACTGCTGGAACACGAACCCGATCTTGCGGTTGCGGATCTCCGCGAGTTCCTTCTCGGTCATCTTGCTGACGTCGGTGCCGTCGAGGGCGTAGGTGCCGGCCGTGGGCACGTCCAGGCAGCCGATGATGTGCATCAGCGTGGACTTGCCGGAGCCGGACGGACCCATGATCGCCAGGTAGTCGCCCGCGTCCACGTCGAGGTCGATCCCGCGGAGTGCCTCCACCTCGACCACGCCGGTGGAGTACGTCTTGCGCACCCCGGACATGTGCAGCATGCTCATCGGCCGCCCTGCCCACCCGCAGGGGCGCCGCCGCCACCGGCGGGCGGACCGCCGCCGCCGTCGATGCCGCCGAAGCCCATCCCGAAGCCGCCGCCCTGCCCGGAGTCGCTGGACGCGGTGGACGTGGACGTCGGCCGGGTGAAGGTGATCAGCACGCTGTCGCCCTCGGACAGCCCGCTGGTGATCTGGGTGTAGCTGCCGAACACCTTGCCCACCTCGACCTCGGTGGTGGTGTTGCTGCCGTCGGTCACCTTGGTGACCACGGTCTTCCCGTCCTCGCTCCGGATCGCGGCGGTGGGCACGGTGAGCACGTCGTCGTAGCTGCCGGTGGTGATCACCGCGGACGCGGTGGTGCCGGAGTACAGGTCGGTGTGGGTGCCGGAGAGGTTGATCACCACCGGGAAGGTGGCGGTGCCGTCGTCGCTGGTCGAGGTGGCCACGATCCCGACGGACTTGACCGTGCCGGTCAGCTCGTCGGTGGTGGCATCCGTGGTGACGGCCACCTTCTGGCCGGCCTTGACGCTGCCCAGGTCGGCGGCGCCGATGCTGCCCTCCAGCTTCCAGGTGGCCGTGGCGATGATCACGAACTGGGCGGAACTGGACGACGAGGAGCTGGAGCTCGCGCTGGAGGACCCGCCGGAGCTGCCCGAACTCGAGCTGGAGCCGACCGTGTCGCCCACCTCGAGGTCGACGCTGGCCACGGTGCCGGCGATGGGGGAGCGGAGGACGGCGTCCTCCAGGTCCTGCTTCGCACTGGTCAGGGCGGCGTTCGCCGAGCGCACCTGCGCCTTCGCGGACGTGATCGCCGCGCTGCTGCCGTCGTTGTCGTACACCTCGTCGAGGTTCGCCTCGGCGGTGGTGACGTTGGCCTCGGCCAGGTCGACGGCGTTCTGCAGGTCGTCATCGTCGATCCGGGCGAGCTTCTGGCCCTTGGTGACGGTGTCGCCGGTCTTGACGTAGACCTTGGTGACCGTGCCGGAGACGCCGAAGTCCACGTCCGACTGCTTGCGGGGGCTCAGCGTGCCGTCGAGGCTGACGGTCAGGGTCTGGGTGCCCTTCTCGGCCTCGACCGTGCGGCTGAACGTGCTGGCGCCGGCCGCCTGGCTGGGCCGGAGCAGCAGGAACGTGCCGACTCCGGCCCCGGCGAGGACCACGAACGCCAGGCCGGCGACGAGCCATCTCTTCGGGGTCATCCGGAAGCGGCGCTTCACCGGGATGTCGGGCTGGTCGGGCGCGAACCCGTCGGTTTCGGTTGTCATAGCGTGCGGTTCTCCTCAAGGCTCTCTGCCACGTTTCAGAGGCTAGGACCCGCACCTGTGGCCGAAGCCCGGCGAACCTGTGGTTCAGCTGTGCGGTTCCTCCGCGTCCGCTGGGGAGGGCTGCGTCAGGCCAGTTCCGGCAGCGGCCACAGCGGGGCCAGGTCGCTGTAGATCCCGGACGCGCGCACCGCGTGGCCGGCCAGCGCGTCGGCCCACGCGAGGGTCCCTGCGGCCAGCCGCAGCAGCGTCACCGCATCGGTCTGGACGACGTTCGGCGGGGTGCCGCGGGTGTGCCGGCCGCGTTCGCCGATGCCGAGCTGGACGGCGGCGAAGGGCGGCACGCGCAGCTCCACCGTCCCGCCGGGATGGTGGACGGCCAGCAGCGCACAGACGGTGCGGGCGGCTGCGGCGAGCCGGGGGCGGTCGACGGCCGCGTCCGGATCGGCGGCCAGGTCGCGGACGACCTGCCTGAGCTGCTCGATCTCGCTCGCCGACACGGTCCTGGCCACGACTCCAGACGCTAGCATCGCGAGCGTGAGCAGGATCGACAGCCAGCCCGCCCGGCTCGCCCGGCTCGGTTTCGCCGATGCGACCGCCGCCGCAGCGGTGGTGGACGCCTGGCGGGAACGCGGCACCGGGGAGCAGGTCGAGCTCGCGCTGGCCGAACTGCAGCGGGCCGCCGACCCGGACCTCGCCCTCGTCGGGCTGAACCGGCTCGCGTCCGCCCGTCCGGGAGTGTTCGCGGAGCTGGGCGCCGACCCGGGGTTCGCCCGGCGGCTGATCGCCGTGCTGGGTGCCAGCATCGCGCTCAACCAGCACCTCGGCACCCATCCCGACGACGTGGACGCGCTTGTCGGGGAGGTGCGGCGGCGTCCGCTGGCCGACCTGCGGGCCGAGTTGCTGTTCGCGGTGGGCGCCGACCCGGGTGCCGCGGCGCCGGTGGCGGAACCCGCGCGCTCGGACGACCTGCGTCGCGCGTACCGGCGGGCGCTGCTGCGGATCGCGGCACGGGACCTCACCGCGGCCGACGTCATGGCCGAGCTGCCCGACGTCGCCGCTGAGCTGGCCGACCTCGCCGACGCCACGGTGGACACGGCACTCGCCCTGGCCAGGGGAGAGGTGCCCGGCTGGGAGAACTGCCGGATCGGCATCGTCGCGCTCGGCAAGACCGGCGCGCGCGAACTGAACTACGTCAGCGACGTGGACGTGCTCTACCTCGCCGAACCCGCGCTCGACGCCGCGGGCGAGCCGGTGTGCGAGGCCGGCGAGGCCGTGACCGTGGCGACCCGGCTCGCCGGGGCACTGAGCCGGGTGTGCTCCGCGCACACCGGTGCGGGCACGATCTGGCAGATCGACGCGGCGCTGCGTCCCGAGGGCAAGGCGGGGCCGCTGGTGCGCACGCTGGCGTCCCATCGCGCCTACTACGAGAAATGGGCGAAGAACTGGGAGTTCCAGG
>DAINOM010000179.1:0-6843 GCA_036735445.1 Propionicimonas sp. | reverse complement strand
GCCCGCACCTCTGCCGGGACGCTCGGCGCCAACGCTGCCAGGTCCTCGACGGTGTTAGCCGTGCTGGCCACGTATGCCTCGTCTGGTCCCGGCAGCAGGGTGGACGCGTCATCGGCGGCGGTCCCGCGGGGGACGGTGAGTTCTTCGCGCAGCGACCCGGCCTCATTGCAGAAGCCGGCCCACTCCTCATCGTCTGGCTCCTGCCGCGCCGGGATGCTGGTGTCGGTGAAGTCCAGCCCGGCCGCTACCAGGTCGACGCAGCCGCGCGCCTCAGCCTTTGTGAGGCCGTTCACGACCAGGTCCAGTCCCAGAGCGGGCACCTCGATGCGACCGCTCTCTGTCAGACGCATCTCGATCCCGGTCGGCTGCATCGCCTCGTCCACCAGCACCACCGATGTCGCAGTGCGGCCCTGCTGGTCGGTCACCAGCCGGGTCAGCACCTCAAGGTGCTCGGCGTCGAGGGCGGAGGTGACCAGCACCCGGCTGTCCCACAGCTCCTCCCGGGCAAACGTGGCCCGGGCCGTCTCGATGTTAGCGACATCGGACTCGGCCAGGCGGTCCGCGGCGGCAACAGCGGAGGCGACCCTGTCGGCGATCACCACGGCGTCAGAGTGGAAATGCACCCGGGCCGGGGCCAGGCCAGGCAGTTCCTCGCAGATCGCCAGGCAGTCGATCTCGACATCCCGCGACCAGGGCGACACGGCCAGCTCGGAGACCAGGTAGCGAGCCAGGTCGGCGGCGTACACCGGATCGCCGGTGATGCTGGCCACCCCCAGCGCCTCTAGGTTGACCAGCCGCCAGCCCAGGCTGTCCCAGCCCAGCGTGACCAGCTGCGGCCACGGCGGCGGGCTGTCGGACTCCGACGGCCCGACCTGGTCCAGGTCGACGTCACGGGTGACCCGCCACACCAGCCCGTCCTCGACGTCGACCTGCTCCCACACCTCGGGCATCTGGACGGTCCTGCGGAATCGCACGGTCAGACGGGTCGGGGCGGCATCCACCCCGACCAGCTCAGGCAACTCCTGCCCGGCCGTGGTGAAGCCCGCGGCCATCCTCCGCAGCAGCTCGTCGATGAACAGCACCAGCGAGCCGGTCGGGGAGCCTGCATGTGCCAGCGTCTTTTCCACCGGGGCCAGCTCCGGCGGCGGCGCGGCGATCATCCGGCCCGGCCTGCGGCTGCGGAACTGCGCCGCGCGGCGGCGGCGCACCGCCAGCCACAACGACCCGGCCAGCAGGCTGCCGGCCCCAGCCAGCCCGCTCAGCAGCCACACCGGCGCCGAGCCGTCACTGGCAGGTTGGGCCGGCTCGGACGCCAAGTCCTGGTCGGCGGGCGCAGAGCTAGCCGACGTCGGCTCTGCCGACCGCTCAGCCGTATCCGGGGCCGGCGACGACGCTCCCGCCTTCTCGGCCGGGACGCGCGGAGCTGGATCGGCGTCCGTCGACGGCGTCTTGTGCCGGCGCTCGGCAGGCGTCTTCGCAGACGTATCGGGGATGGTGATCTTCCAGCCGGGAAGGATCAGATCCGGGTCGCTGAGATGCCGCCCACCCGGCTGGGCAGTCGACTTCGACGCCTTGAACAGCTTCGGATAGTTCGACGCCTGCCCGGTCTCCTCCAGCGCGATCTCGCTGAGCGTGTCGCCCTTGTGAACCGTGACCGTGCGATCGGTGTGACGCTGGCCCGGCGCCGCCAGCGGGGCTGCGTGGCCCGGCAGCTCCACTGGGGCGACCGCAGCGTGCGGGGCCGCCTCCACCGGGGTGGCGTGGCTGGTGAGGCTGGTGCCGGCGACGAACAGGATTGCTGCGGCCGCGACCAGGTTCCGGGCCATGCCCTGCGCCACACCCAGGCCCCGGATCTGCGGCACGGGCAGGCGACGGGCACGTGCGCCCACCTCGAGTACCACAGCGGTTGTCAGGATCGCCCACGACACCCAGCCGGCGACCTTGAACAGCGTCAGCATCAGCGTGCCGTCGTCCGGGCTCATCAGCGCCTGGAGCAGACCCTGCCACGACCAGCCGATCCGGGGCGCCCCCAGATTGTGGACGGCCACCAGCAGCACCGGCATCCCGGCCACGATCCCGGCCAGACCCAGCAGCGCCAGCAGTCCCTTGAGTATCCGCATCATCAGCGTTCCTTCCCGTCGTCCGCTACCCGCACGACCCTGATCGACGCCGACCCGGTCACCGTCAGGTCCCCGATGCCGGCGGCCGAGAGGAAGATCGGCTTGTAGGTGGTCTCGGTCTGCACCACCAGCTCGGTCCCCGACTCGACCCGCGCCGAGCCGGTCATCCCGGCCGCCTCGATGTAGTCCACCGCCGCAGCCTTCGCCTTCGCCACCGCCAACTCGACGCTGCGACCATCAGCCAGATACGCATCCGGGCTGATCTGCTGCCCGGCCACCCGCGCCGCCTGGGCAGCGACATCACCGGCACGGCGTTTTGCGTTCACCTGTCCGGACAGGTCGACCGCGATGCCGATCACCATGGTCAACACCATGACGATCAGCACCATCCAGACCGTCACCGACCCCCGCTCGCCCCTGCCCCTCACTGCTTTCTCTCCCTGTAGGTGTCCAACGGACTGGCCATGGTGGCCTCAACCCGCACCGTCCCCCGCACCCCCGGAAGACCGAGATCTCCCACAGCCACATCGCACACCACGGTCGCCCGCACCACTCCCGGGGTGCCGACCGGGGCGGAGAAGGCGCTCACGTCCACCGCCACGTCCGTCGTGACACAGGCCAGTCCCTCGTTCGCCAAGGTCGCCGCCGCATACGTTCTCGCCGCCGTCTTGGCCGAGGACGCGGTTCTGGCGATCGAGGCCGCCCTGGCCGCGTCCGCGGCCGCCGTCTGGACCGCCTGGTGGCCCACCGCCACCCGGCCACCGAAGATGATCGCGACGATGAACAGCCCCATCGCCGGCGTCCACATGGCCAGCTCCACCGCCGCCGAGCCGCGCTCCCCCTCCCGCCGACCGTTTCGGAACTCGTGAACTCGCCGCCGGTTCATGTGATCCGCTCCACCGGCACCGTCGCGGTCTGAGTCAGGCTCGGCGTCCACCCCGGCACCAAGCTGAGCACCGAGCCGGACACCGTTGCCGTCGCTGTGGTCGCGGTCAGCGAACAGGAGATCCGCAGATCGCTCAACGCATCCCCCACGCGGGCGGCCATGTCCCTGGCTGCCCGATCGCAGTCGGCGATCGTGCCGTCCTCGGCCGCAGCGGCCGCGGCACCGGTCTGGGCAGCGTTCAGCGCCGCGGTCCGGCCCCAGTGGTACATGCCGGCACCCAGCGCGATCCAGACCATCAGGATCATCGCCGGGAACAGCAGCACCACCTCGACCGTGGCCGCGCCACGCTCACCCCGCCCAACACGTCTCATCGCCAACTCACCTGATCAGGGCGACCTTGCCGTTCAGGAACGACATCACCGCCACGCTCACAACCCCGACGGCGGCGACCCAGAACACGATCCACAACACCTGCTCGACGGTCACGCCACGCTCACTGCGGACCCGCCCAGCCAGCGCAGTCACCCAGCCCCACCAGATCTTCATCTGATCCATCATCAGTTCCTTCCCCCTCCGTTTGGTTGTTCCCTGGGGTCCTTGTTTGTCAGCCGGCGAGCAGGCGCATGATCCCTGGCGCCGCGGCGATCGCGGCGAAGATCAGCCCGCAGGCCGTCGACGGCAACGCCATACGGCGCGCCAGCTCGTCCGCCTTGGTGTGTTCGGCGCTGAGCATCGCGCTGCGCATCGCCGAAGAGCGTGCCCGCAACGACTCGTACACCCGAGCGCCCTGCTCGCCGGACATCCGCATGATGTCGGCCACATCGTCCAGTGCCGCCACGTCCAGCTCGCGTGACAGGTCGTGGAGCGCATCCCACGGCTGCTGCTCCGACAATGAGCTGCGCGCCAACGCGTGGCCGATCCGGCGGAACGGCCACGAAGCGGCCACCCGGGCGGCGTTCTCCATCGCCTGTCGGGTCCCCGAGCCGCCCGCACGGCGCTCCAGGGCGAGCAGATCGGTGTAAACCGCCACCGCCTGGGTGAACTCGGCCCGGGCCGCCTTCGCCCGCTTCCGCACCTCCCCGTCCGGCACGAACCACAGTCCGGCCGCCGCAGCCAGCGATGCCGCCACCGGCACACCTGCCGGCAGGCCGAACGCGATCACGAACAGGGCCGACAGCAGCGGACCGGCCACCAGGCCGATCCCGGCCATCAGCACCTTCTCCCCCACCAGCTCGTGGCGGGCCTTGCCCAGAATCGCCAGATCCTGCTCAGGCACCCGCACCCAACCCGCCGGAAGGTGCTGCGCCGCCCACAGCCCGACCCGGCGAGTGCCATCCACACCATCGGGGTTGAACGGTGAGGATCGCCGTCGCGGCCCCGCCGTCGGGGTCAGCCGATCCAGGACCGCCGCCAGATCGGGCTGCGCCGGCACCAGCCACCACACCAGCGACGCGACCCCGCCCATGACCAGCACCCCGGCCAGAATCCACCACTGCAGCCCGTTCATCGCGCCACGCTCCCCTCGCTGGTCTCGGCCAGGAACCGGGGAGAGCGCGGCGGCCGCGACATGCGTTTCAACGCCACCAGCGCCGCCACGTAGGCGGCCAGGAAGAACGCGAGCAGCAACTGGCCGGTCGGGGTGCCGTAGGGGGCCAGGAAGCTGCCGGTCAAGGAGAACACCCCAAGCGCCACCATGGAGATGATGGTGACCGTTCGGGCGGTCCCTCGCGGCTCGGCCTGCTTGCGGACGATCTCGCGCCGGACCCGCACATCCTCCGCGACCGACTCGGCCAGCCCGGTCAACACCTTCGCCACCCCATCGCCGCGGCGGGCAGAGGCCAAGATCAGCGAGCCGACCACCAGGTCGCCGGTCGCATCGTTTAGATCGTCGGCGAACGCCCGCAGCGCCTGCTCGGTCGACCAGCGAGACCGAAGCCGGGTCACCAGCCGCGACACCTCCGGCCGGATCGCTTCCGGCGTCGACCGCAGGCTCGCCTCCAGCGCCCCCTCGAGCGCCTGGCCGGCGGTCAACACCCCGGCCAGGCTCCGGGCCCACTCCGCGATCGCGTCCACCCTGGCGATCGTCCGGCCGTCGTCAGAGACCATCAGCACCGCCGGCAGTCCCAGCACGGCCGCCGGCAGCACCAGGATCGCGACCCACCAGCCCGTCGTCAGTGCCACGATCACCCCGACCGCCAGCGCGGCCACAGCCAGCACACGCTGCACCGGGCGGGCCGCCCGCCACCACCGAGGCGCCGGCCGCGGCTTGCGCGGCGACGGTGGACCTACCGGACGGGGAACAGCGGCCCACACCCCCAGCAGAATCCCGCCGACGACCAGAGCGCCGGCCGTCGCCGCCAGAACCGCACCGACGTCCATCACAGCCCCCTCGGCTGCTGCCGGTTGGCCTGAACCTCGGCGGTGAACGCGTCGACGTCGAAACCGTGCGCGGTCAGCCGCTCCATCAACCGGTCCGGCGGCATCGCCGCCACCGCGCACCGGCCCGGCTCACGCCGGAAGACCACGTTCGTGGCGTACCCGGCCTCGTTCGCACCGGGCACAACCTCGAGAATCTCAGCCACGTAGCGGTGCGCGCGCGCCACGGACGGGTCGTCCGGGTCGCCGACCTGCTCACACGCCAGCTGCACCACCAGCTGCACCGCCTCGGGCAGCTTCAGCCCCGCAATCTGCCTCCTGATCTCGCCGGACTCCACCGCGCACGAGATCAGCTTGTCGATCGCCTCCTGGGCGCTGGCAGCATGAATCGTCGACATCGAACAGGCGCCCGACTCCGCCAGCTTGATCATCGGCCACACCTCGGCGGCACCGACCTCACCGACAATGCCGCGATCGAGCCGGAACCGGAAGCTGTCGAAGATCTGGTCGGCGGTCTGCCGAGGAGCCTCCGACTCCGCACCCTGCCCGCCCCGAGCCGCCCACGCGTGCACCAGGCCGGTGCGTTCCTCCTCGTGCAGGAACAGCTCGTACTCGGTCTCGAACGTGCCGACGACCTCCAGCGGGTCGATCTCGGCGCACAACGCCCGCAGCAGAGTGGTTCTGCCGTCGCCCGGCTGGCCGGACACCACGATACCCAGCCGCGCCCTCACCGCCGCCGACAGCAGCGAGGCGACCGTCTCCGACATGCCTCCCCACGCCACCAGCTGAGCCAACGTCACCCGCCGCACCATCACAGCCCCCTCGGCTGCTGCCGGTTGGCCTGAACCTCGGCGGTGAAAGCGTCGACGTCGAAGCCGTGCGCGGTCAGCCGCTCCATCAACCGGTCCGGCGGCATCGCCGCCACCGCACAGCGGCCCGGCTGTCGTCGGAAGATCACATTGGTGGCGTACCCGGCCTCGTTCTCACCAGGCACAACCTCGACGATCTCAGCGACGTAGCGGTGCTTGCGCGCCACGGTCGGGTCGTCCGGGTCGCGAACCACCTCACACGCCAGCTGCACCACCAGGTGCACCGTCTGGGCCAGCTTCCACGCCGCCACCTGCGGCAGGGCGCCCGCCTCCATCGCATTCGAAATCAGCTTGTCGATCGCCTGCTGGGCGCTCGCGGCGTGCGTCGTCGACATCGATCCAGCCCCGGACTCCATCAGCTTGATCATCAGCCACACCTCCGCCCCACGAACCTCGCCCAAGATGGCGCGATCCAGCCGGAACCGGAAGCTGTCGAAGATCTGCTCGGCGGTCTGCCGGGAACCCGCCGCCCGGCCGCTCGACGACTCCTCGCTCGACCCGCCACGCACCTCCCACGCGTACACCACGGCGTGGCGATCCTCGGGAAGCTCGTGCAGGAACAGCTCGTACTCGGTCTCGAACGTGCCGATCA
>DAINOM010000178.1:0-6891 GCA_036735445.1 Propionicimonas sp. | reverse complement strand
GGGAGCGGATCTTGCCGAGCCGCTTGAGACGAATCTTGACAGCCACGTGTGTGGATTCTCCTGTGGACCTTGGGCTGGTGACGTCACCGGCCCGGACGGGTGAACGCGGCGCTCGCTGTGGGGCAACGCTCGCCGGATTCGGGTGGATCCGCGTCCGCCGGCGGTGAGAGGGCACCAACGGGCACAGATGCAGCGGCCATTGTGCCAGAGCGGCCTCCCGCCGCGCCAATGCACCCTCCCCTTGCCGACTTGTCAGAGTCTCAGCCGGTCATGGGCGGCACAGAGTCTGACAACTCGGTGAGGGGGCGCCGGCGTGTAGCCTGCCGGAATCATGTTCTCGCCGGGCGCCCGCAGGTCGCGCCCCCGCGCACCGCTCGCGGGGACGCTGGCCCTGCTCGGGCCGGCCTTCGTCGCCAGCGTCGCCTACGTCGACCCGGGCAACGTGGCGGCGAACCTCAGCGCGGGCGCCAACTATGGCTACGCGCTGGTCTGGGTGCTCGCGGGCGCATCGCTGATGGCCATGGTGATCCAGTACCAGTCGGCGAAGCTCGGCCTCGTCAGCGGGCTCACCCTGCCGCAGGCGATGGCGGAGCGGTTCGCCCGCACCCGCTGGCGCCCGGTGTTCACCTGGGGCTACGGCCTGCAGGCGTTCGTGATCGCGATCGCGACCGACCTGGCGGAGGTCGTCGGCGGCGCCCTCGGCCTCTACCTGCTCTTCGGGCTGCCGCTGTGGCTGGGCGGGATCGTCGTGGGCGTGGTGGCGATCGTCCTGCTCTGGGTGCTGCGGACCAGGGGCGAGCGGACGTTCGAGGCCGGCATCGGCGCCATGCTGGCAGTGATCACCCTCGGCTTCCTCGGCGCGCTCGCCTTCCGGCCACCGGACGCCGTCGCCACGCTCGCCGGCCTCTTCCCCACCGTCCCCGACCGGGCCGCGTGGCCGCTCGTCGCGGCCATGCTCGGCGCGACCGTGATGCCGCACGCCATCTACCTGCACTCCGCGCTGGCGATCGACCGGTTCCGGCCGGACGGCCGCCCGCCCGGCCATGACCTGCCCCGCCTGCTCGGCGTCCAGCGCCTCGACGTGGCGCTGGCGCTGCTGCTGTCCGGGTCGGTGAACATCGGCATGCTGCTGCTCGGCGCCACGGCGCTCGCCGGACGCCCCGGCGACACCATCGAGGCCGCGCACGCCACCCTCGCGAGCGAGTTGGGCGGGCTGGCCGCGGCGGTGTTCGCGATCGGGCTGCTCGCGTCCGGCATCGGCTCCGCCGTGGTGGGCACCCATGCCGGCTCCCGGATCCTCAAGGACCTGCACGTCTGGCACGTCTCGCCCACGCTGCGCCGGGCGATCACCGTCGGCCCCGCCGTCCTCCTGCTGCTGTTCGGGGCGCCGCCCACCGCCGTGCTGATCTGGAGCCAGGTCGTGCTCAGCTTCGGGGTCGCCCTGGCCGCCGCGCCATTGGCCCTGGTCACCGCCGATTCGCGGCTGATGGGCGAGTTCGCCGACCGGCCGTGGCAGCGCGTCGTCAACTGGGTGATCGTCGCGCTCGTCGTGGCCCTCAACGTCGTGATGATCTGGTGGGCGCTGAGCGGCTCCTGACCCTGCGGAACACGGCCCGCCGTCCGTGCGTTGGTCGGGTATGGCCGATGAGGAACTACTGGACGCCTACTCGGCGGCCGTGGTGCGGGTGGCGAAGCAGGTGCTGCCCAGCGTCGCCAGCCTGCGCGTGCGCACCCGCCGCGGCGAGGGCGGCGGCAGCGCCAGCGTGATCACGCCGGACGGGTTCCTGCTGACCAGCGCCCACGTCGTGGACGGCGCCGACACCGCCGAGGCCGCGTTCGCGGACGGCACCGAGACCACCGCGGACGTGGCCGGGCGCGACCCGCTGTCCGACCTGGCCGTGCTCCGGGCCCGCGGCGACGTGCCGACCCCCGTCGTGCTCGGCGACGCCGCCGGTCTCCAGGTGGGACAGCTGGTGGTCGCCCTCGGCAACCCGTTGGGCCTGTCGGGCAGCGTGACCGCGGGGATCGTCTCCGCGCTCGGCCGCTCGCTGCCCACCGGGCGCGGCCGGGTCGTGGACGAGGTGATCCAGACCGACGCGGCCCTGAACCCGGGCAACAGTGGCGGCGTCCTGGCCGACAGCGCTGGCCGCATGGTCGGCGTGAACACCGCCGTGGCAGGAGTCGGAGTGGGCCTCGCGGTACCGATCAACGCCAACACCCAGCGGATCGTCGGTGCGCTGATGACCGCCGGACGGGTCCGCCGGGCCTGGCTGGGCGTGGCCGCGGCGCAGACCCCGCTGCCGCCACCGCTGGCCGCACGGCTGTCCCGGCGCACCGGGCTGCAGGTGGCCCAGGTGGTCGCGGGCAGCCCGGCAGCGGTCGCCGCCCTCAAGCCGGGTGACATCGTGGTCGCCGTCGCCGGGGAGGCCATCGTCTCGGCCACCAACCTGCAGCGCTGGATGCTGGAGGAGGCGATCGGCCGGCCGGTGGAGATCACCGTCTGGCGGAACGGCGCCCTCGTGGACGTGATCGCCGTGCCCAGCGAACTCAGCGGCTGAGCACCACCCGGCCACGCAGGATGACCAGCGCCGGGTGCCTGGTCACCTCCACGTCGAGGCGGGGGTCCGCGTCGTGGACGACCAGGTCGGCCCACGCACCGTCCACGACCGGCGGCGCGCCCAACCACTCCCGCACGCGCCACGACGCCGCACCCAGGGCGAACTCCGGTCCACCGACGCGGGCCAGCAGCCCGATCTCCGTGCCGAGCATGCCGTGGCTGATCGTGCCGCCGGCGTCGGTGCCGGCGTACACCGGCACGCCGGCCTCGACCGCTGCCCCGATGGTGGCGAACCGTTTCGCGTGCAGCGCACGCATGTGGGCCGCGTAGGTGGGGAACTTCGCCTCCCCCGCGTCGGCGAAGGCCGGGAAGTTCGCCAGGTTGATCAGGGTGGGCACCAGCGCCACGCGGCGCTCGGCCATCAGCGCGATCGTCGAGGCGTCCAGCCCGGTGCCGTGCTCGATGCCGTCGATCCCGGCCCGCACCAGCTCGTGGACGGACTGCTCGCCGAAGCAGTGGGCGGTCACCCGCGCGCCGAGCTCGTGCGCCTTCGCGATCGCCGCCGCGGCGACGTCCGCCGGCCACAGCGGCGCGAGATCGCCGGTGTCCCGGTCGATCCAGTCCCCGACCAGCTTCACCCAGCCGTCGCCGCGCCGGGCCTGCCGGGCGACCTCGGCGACCAGGTGCTCGGGCTCGACCTCCTCGGCGTAGTTGCGGATGTACCGCTTGGGACGCGCGATGTGCCGGCCCGCCCGGATGATCCGTGGCAGGTCCTCCCGCTCGTCGATCCAGTGGGTGTCGACCGGCGAGCCGGCGTCGCGGACGAGGAGCGTGCCCGCGTCCCGGTCGGTGGTCGCCTGGGTCTCCGCGACCTCGGCGGACACCGCACCCTCGGCGCCGAGACCGATGTGGCAGTGCGCGTCCACCAGGCCCGGCATGATCCAGGCGCCCCGGCACACGGTCACGGCGCCGGCCACGGGCTCCACCCGGATCACCCCGTCGACGACCCACAGGTCACGCACCTCGCCGTCGGGCAACAGGACGCCGTTGAGGTGCAGCGGCACCGTCCCGGGTGCGCCGGCGGGAGTGGCCACCGCGTGCTCGTGCGCGAAGAACACCGGCTCCCCGAGCCCGGGCGGCGCGTGGTGCGCGTGGCGGTGGCTCATGCCTGCCGAGGCTAGCGGATCTCGCCGCACCCGGAACCGCAGGTCAGCCCTTCACGGAGACCTTCGCCACGCGGTCGAAGCCGTCCGTGCGGTAGACGCCCACCACGCCTCGTGAGGACGTCACGTACAGGCAGTCGCCGATGACCAGGCCGCGGACGCTCGGCACGGGCCACTCCGTCCCCGCGTCCAGCTTGAGCGTCTTGCCGCGGACGAAACCGGTCCCGTCCTCGTAGCGGAAGGTCTGGTAGGCCAGCTGGTTCTTCCCCCCCTGGTAGCGCGTGACCGCAAACCCGATCAGGCGGCCGGCGGCGTCGACCAGCACCGCGTGGTGGTCGGCCAGCGCCTCCGCGTCGTCGGCGGCGAACCGGAGCGTTGCCGTCTCGCTGACATCGAGCGGATCGGACGTGTCGAACATGCTCAGCTTCAGTCCGTCCGTCGTCTTGCCGGAGACGCTGCGCCCGATCCCCAGCAACTGGGTGTCGCTCCACTGGTGGAGGTAGGTGCTGAAGCCGGGGACCTTGAGCGCGCTCAGCACGCGCGGCGCGGCGGCGTCGCTCAGGTCGATCGCGAACAGCGGGTCGACCTGCCGGAACGTCACGACGTACCCGATCGGGCCGGCGAACCGGACCGACCGCACGGTCTCGCCCTGGACCAGCGACGGGATCGAGCCCGTCCGCTTCAGGTCTGCGCCGAGGACGAACAGGCCGGCGCGTTGCACCCAGCGCTTTCCGCTCTGGCCCTCGATGGTGGTCACCACGCGCAGCCGGGTGTCGTACTCGTCCAGGGCGAACTGGTTGAGCACCGTCCCCGGCACCGCGCCCTGGGCGGACAGTTCGAGGCGGCCCGCGTCGATACCGATCCGGGTGAGCCGGGTCACCGCGACGTGCGTGAGCTTCTTCGGCACGCCCGCCGCGGCCCGCTCCTTCGCGGACGGGGCGTGGTCCGTCACCGCGAGATAGAGGCTGGACTCGCTCATGTGGACCGTCCCGGCGCCACCCAGCACGGACTGGGTGTCGATGCGCTTGCGGCCGGCGAGGTCGACGCTGCCCACCACCGAGTAGGTCGGGCCCGTCGGCTCGGGGACGACACCACAGTCGGCCACCTTCATCGCCCGCACCGCATCGCCCTCCGTGACCACGGGGACGAAGGTCCGTGGGTCGTCCGGGTCGATGGAGTCGGAGTCCAGCGTGTAGGTGGTCACCAGGTAGAGCAGGTCGCCGGCCAGGCGGGTCGTGACCAACGCCCCACTCTGGCCGAGGCTGGTCAGGTACCGCGGACTCGCCGGGTCCGACACGTCGTAGAGCAGCGCCTTGGTCAGCGCGGCGTCGAAGGGCACCATCGTGGACGTCCGCTGCGGACCGCTGGGCAGCGCCGACGTCCGGGCCCGGTACTCGGTGACCAGGACGACCAGCGTCGTCCCGTACAGGTCCAGCTCCACCACCGGCCCCTGCAGGACGGTGCCGCTCACGCCCGGCCGGCCAGCCTCGCCCGCGGACGTGTCGATGCTCGCCAACTCGCGCGTCCCCGCTCCGTCCGCGGCCAGGATCGCCACCTTCGTGCCGGACGCCAGGAAGATCGCGCTGCCGTCGCTCTTGACGATGTCGCCCTCGTCGATGCCGGCGACCTGGGAGTTCGTCGCCCAGCTGGCCGGCACCCGTGCCGCCGCGTAGCCGGCCCCGGTGCTGCCGGACAGGCTGTCCGTGGCCGCACCCACGTCCCGGCCGCCGTCCCGTCCGCCGTTCCGGCGGGCCGCGGCCACAGCCGCGTGGTACAGCCCGGCGTAGTCGGCCGGGGCTTCCGCCGTCACCGACACGGTGCTGGTGGGGCGGCCGACCCCGGGCAGGCTCCCGCCCGCGGGCACCAACAGGGCCACCGCGACCGCCGCTGCCGCGACCCCGATCCACCATCGCGCCCGCGGCAGGATGCGGCGCCGTCGGGTTGCCATCGGTGCGGGGTTCGTCAACGCCTCCGTACCCTCCGCGTCGAGCCGGGCCCGCAACTCCTCCAGAACCGCCTCGTCAGGACGCATCTGCTCCGCCATCTCGGCGAACATCCCGTCATTCATCGAACAGGCCTCCCGTGAGCTGGTCGCGCATCATCCGGCGGCCGCGCGAGAGCCGCATCTTCACCGTCGCGACGGACACGTCCAGGACCTCGGCGATCCGGGCGATCGCGAGGTCTTCGAAGTAGAAGAGGTGGAGGACGCTGCGATAGGCGACCGGCAGCGTCCGCAGCGCCTGGAAGACGACGTTCTGCTCGACCGTGGCGAACTCGAACTGCGCGGGGGACGCCTCGTCCGTACCGGGCGAGAGGGGGACGACCCGCGTCCGCCACGAGCTGCCGGAGATCTGCCGGGCGCAGTTGAGGGTGGTGGTGATCAGCCAGGCCTTCCGGTGTTCCTCGCTGCGGAACTCGAGGTTCCTGCGGTGGTAGGCGAGGAAGGCCTCCTGGAAGGCGTCGTCGGCGTCGCCCTGGCAACCGGTGTGGCTGAGCGCGATGCCGTAGACCATGCGCTGGTAGCGCAGCACCACATCATGCGTGTCCAGCGACTCCGCCGCCGGCTCCGCGGGCGTCACCGGGCCGCCATCGTCGGTGCGTTCCGCACTGGACTCCACCACGGCCCCCCGGGCTGCCCGTCCCGGTCGTCCACCGACGACCTGTTGAGGATGGGCAGTTCATCCATAACTGGTCCCGGACGGCCGCGAGGTCACACGCCCTGCGGGAGGGCGCCGGCGCCGCCCACGCAGGAGCGAACGCCGGGTTGATCAGCGGGGTCCGGTGTTCTTCGGGTTGAACAGCTGCTGCAGCTCGGCCGGCAGCTGGAACTCGCCCACGGCCTTCGCCAGGTCGGCCTCGGTGGGCACCCCCTGGCCGAACGCCGCGGTCGGCGCCGGCGGCTCGATGGCGGCAGGTGCCCCCGAGCGCTTGGCCGGGTTGCCGGACACCTTGTGGTTGCCCTTCTTCTTCTTGGCCTGCTGCTTGGCGGCCGGACGCCGGGCGCCCGGCATCCCCGGCATGCCACCGGCGAGGGACTGCATCATCTTGCGGGCATCGAAGAACCGGTTGACCAGCGAGTTCACGTCCGAGACCTTGGTGCCGGAGCCGGTGGCGATCCGGGCGCGGCGGGAGCCGTCCAGGATCTTCGGGTTGGTGCGCTCGGCCGGGGTC
>DAINOM010000177.1:0-6943 GCA_036735445.1 Propionicimonas sp. | reverse complement strand
GGCGCACTCGGAGACCACGGCGATGATCGGGGACCGGATGGACACCGACATCGTCGCCGGCATGGAGGCGGGCCTGCTGACCGTCCTGGTGCTGTCCGGGGTGACCGCCCGCGAGGAGGTCGAGCTGTACCCCTACCGTCCGAGCATCGTGCTCGACTCCGTCGCCGACCTGGTGCCCCTGCTGTAGCCCCCACGGTCCGTCCCGGCGCCTTCTGGTCATCCCGGGCGTGACCCGGGATCCCTGTGGTGACGTAGCCAGGCGGGGATGACGCCCGGGTGGATCGAGGTGAGCAGCCGCGGCGCCGATGTCGTGATCCGGCCACGCTCGTCGTCCCGCCGGTCACACCAGTCACGCACCGAGTTCAGAGTGGCCGGATCGCGTCAGCCACCTGGGTGGGCGGCGACGTTCGCCGGAGTGACGGTGGGGGGCGCTGTACGAACCGCGTACGAACCCCTTCCGATGCGCCTGCGAACCACGATCGGGTGACCGGGATGGTACGAGTTCCGCGTCCGGGCCGTGTTCCGGAGCCGGCTACGTGATGCTGGGGGTGCTAGAGCACACACCCCGACGGAGGAGCCCGATGTCGCCCCAGGCGAAGTACTACGTGCGGACAGTCCTGCTGGGACTGCTGGGCGCGCCCCTGATGGTCTCCATGTCATGCGCGGTGGTCGGCCTGGTGGCGCTCGAGGCGGGCGCC
The DNA here is from genome assembly GCA_036735445.1 of Propionicimonas sp. GTDB lineage: Bacteria > Actinomycetota > Actinomycetes > Propionibacteriales > Propionibacteriaceae > Propionicimonas. The sequence goes on along the minus strand of DAINOM010000177.1, from coordinate 6,245 downwards.
GACATCCTCCCGCTGATCTGGGCGCTGGTGGTCCTGCTCACGCAGGTCCCGTTGTGGCATCGCTGGAGCCGGGCCATCGGACGGCCCGAACACTGGGGGAGGGCGCTGGTCCCGGTGGCTGCTCCGCCCGCGCTCTACCTGCTGGCCTGGGTGGTGGTGTTCGGCGTCACCGGCCTGTCCTGGGGCACCACCCTGAACCTCACCCCGTTCACCCACACGCTCTACCTGCCGCTGGTGTTCATCATCCTGTTCGTCGGCCCGCCCCACGCGATGCCGCTGGTCCTCGGACTGGTGCTGCTGAGTTCGGTCGGTGGATTCCTCCTCGGCCGCCGCCGCAGTCTGGCCGACGCGCCCGGCCGGCGGTGGCTCGCCGGCGTCCTGGCCGCGGTGGTGGCCCTGGTCGGGACGGCGGGCGGGCAGGTGGCCGTCGCCACGGCGAACGCCCGGCTGCTCGAGGAAGGCACGCAGGTGTCGCAGGAGGTGGATCTGGAGGACTACCGCCCGTTCAGCGGCTCCGGCAAGCTCGTCACCCCGGACTCACCGTCCAGCCTGGTGTTGACCGAGGACTTCCCCGTGCTGGACGGGGCCACCGCCGCCTACCCGATCTACGCCGCCATGGGCCAGGCGATGTACCGGATTCCGGAGAACGCACACCGGGAGGACTTCGTCGACCACTACCTGACCTGCTCGAACACGTCCGGTGGCTACCAGCGCCTGATCGACGGGGACGCGGACGTGTTCTTCGGCGCGCAGCCGTCGAAGCGGCAGCAGGAGGCGGCCGCGGCGGCGGGGAGGAAGCTCGACCTCACCCCGATCGGCAGGGAGGCGTTCGTCCTGTTCGTCAACGCCGACAACCCGGTGCCGGGCCTCACCACGACCCAGGTGCAGGACATCTACAGCCGGGGGATCACCAACTGGAAGCAGGTCGGCGGTCGCGATGAGCAGATCATCCCCTTCCAGCGTCCCGAGGACTCCGGCAGCCAGACCGTCATGCAGGCCAGGGTGATGCAGGGACGGACGATGGCGGCCCCGCTGCGCGACGAGCAGGTCGACGGGATGGGCGGCATCCTCAGCGAGGTCGCCGAGTACCGGAACTCCACCGCGGCGATCGGCTACTCGTTCCGCTGGTACGCGACTGTGATGAACGGCAATCCCGGGATCAGGCTGCTGGCCATCGACGGCGTCGCCCCCACGCCGGAGAACATCCGCAACGGCAGCTACCCCTACACCGTCGACGTGTACGCGGTCACCGCGGGCACCACCAACCCGAACGCCGCGAAGGTGGTCGACTGGGTGGTGTCGGACGAGGGCCAGGCGCTGATCGAGAAGGTCGGTTACGTCGGCCTGCGCTGAACTCGCCGGCTGATGACCGCTGTCGGAGCCGGTCGCTAGGCTGCCCGCCGTGACCGCATCACTGACTGCTGCCCAGGCCCGCCGGATCATGCTCGCCGCCCAGGGGCTCGGCCGGCGACCGGCGACCGAGCCGACGACGCGGCAGGTGCAGCAGGTGGTCAGCCGGCTCGGCCAGCTCCAGATCGACTCGGTGAACGTGTGCGTCCGCGCCCACTACATGCCGCTGTTCGCCCGTCTGGGCCCATACGACCGCGGCCTGCTCGATCGGGCGGCGAACTCCGCGCCCCGACGGGTCTACGAGTTCTGGGGTCACGCCGCCTGCCTGATCGACGTGCAACTGCAGCCCGCCCTGCGCTGGCGGGCGGAGTCGCACCGGCAGCGGCGGGACGGGTGGAGCCAGCGGCTGCTGGAGGAACATCCGGGCCTCGTCGAGAAGGTGTACGACCAGGTGTCGGAGCGCGGACCGCTGACCGCGCGGCAGGTCGAGCACGACGAGACCCGGGTGCCGGGAAGCTGGTGGAACTGGTCCGCGGTGAAACACGCCTGCGAGTGGCTGTTCTACATTGGCGAACTCACCAGTGCCGGGCGGAACACCCAGTTCGAGCGCCGCTACGACCTGCCGTCCCGCGTGCTGCCGAAGGCGGTCTTCGGCACCCCGACGCCGAGCGGGGAAGAGGCCCGGCTCGCCCTCGCCCGGCGCGCCGCGTCCGCGCTGGGTGTGTTCACCGACCGCTGGCTCGCCGAGTACTTCTACACCGACCGGGCGGCCACGAAGACCGCGCTCGAGGTGCTGGTCGGGACGGGCGAGGTCGAGCCGGTGACCGTCAAGGGCTGGTCCGCGCCCGCCTACCTGTGGTCAGCCGCGGCCCGGCCCCGCCGGATGAGCGTGGACGCGCTGGTGGCGCCGTTCGACACCCTCGTCTTCGATCGCGACCGGCTGCTGGAGACCTTCGGCACCCACTACCGGATCGGGCTGTACACGCCGAAGCACGAGCGGGTGCACGGCTACTACGTGTACCTGTTCGTGATGGACGAGGAGATCGCCGCCCGGGTCGACCTGAAGGCCGACCGGAAGGCGTCCGCGCTGCTCGTCCAGTCGGCGTGGCTGGAAAACGGCGCGGCCGAGGCAGAGACCGCCGTCCGGCTGGCGGCCGAGCTTCGCCGCCTGGCCGACTGGCTGGGGCTGGACGACGTGGTCGTCGTGGGCGCCGGCACGCTGGCTGCGAGCCTGGCTACGGTCGCCGCCTGATCCCGGTCAGCCGCCGCCCGGCGTGCTGTGATACCAGCTGGCCGCCGAGATCTCGCCTTCGCCGTCCTTGTCGGGACGTCGCTTGTGCCGCTCGGCGTACGCCCGGTCCTCGTCCCCGGCGTGGACATGGGTGGGGTCCAGCACCCGGGCGAGGAACGTCCGCGTCCGCTCCTCCTTCGGGTTGCCGATGACCTCGTCCGGCGGTCCCTCCTCGACCACCACACCGCCGTCCATGAAGATGACGCGGTCGGCCACGTCCCGGGCGAACGCCATCTCGTGGGTGACGACCATCATCGTCATGCCGCCGTCGGCCAGCTCGCGCATGACCGACAGCACGTCGCCGACGAGTTCGGGGTCGAGGGCGGAGGTCGGCTCGTCGAACAGCATCATCTCCGGGTCCATGCTGAGCGCGCGGGCGATCGCCACCCGCTGCTGCTGGCCGCCGGACAGCTGGGCGGGGTAGGAGTCGCCACGGTCGCCGAGGCCCACCTTGTCCAGGTTCTCCTGCGCGATCCGCCGGGCCTCCGCCGGGTCCTTGCCGAGCACCCGGACCAGCGCGATCGTGCAGTTCTGCAGCGCGGTGAGGTGCGGGAACAGGTTGAACGACTGGAAGACCATCCCCATCAGCGTGCGGAGCCGGTCGACATCGGCGTCCGGGTCGGTGATCTCTTCGTTCAGGATGAAGATCCGGCCCTTGGTCGGCTGCTCGAGCAGGTTCACGCAGCGCAGCAGGGTGGACTTGCCCGAGCCCGACGGCCCGATCACGCAGACCACCTCGCCGCGATGGATGGTCGTGGTGATGCCCTGCAGCACCTCGAGGTCGCCGAAGCTCTTGTGCAGGTCGTAGATCTGGATCTCGTCGTTGCGGTCGCCGGTGGGAATCTGCTGGGTCATCGGGTCGCCTTCCGCTGCCGGTTCTCCATCCGTCGCACGAGGTAGCTCAGCGGCAGCGTGATCACGAGGTAGCAGAAGCCCGCCACCACGAGGGGAGTGATGTTCGCGTTGGAGTTGGCCATGTCCCGACCGAATTTGGTCAGCTCGTACCCGGCGGTGGTCAGGCCGATCACGTACACCAGGGAGGAGTCCTTGGTGAGCAGCACCAACTCGTTGGTCAGGGGCGGGGTGATGATCCGGAAGGCCTGCGGCAGGATGATCCGCTGCATGGCCATCCCGGACGGCATGCCGAGCGAGCGGGCCGCCTCCAGCTGGCCTTTGGGCACCGCCTGGATGCCGGCGCGGATCGTCTCGGACATGTAGGCGGCCGAGACCATGCCGAGCGCCGTCCACACCGTGCCGTAGGGATCGAGCGGGAAGCCGGTGAAGCCCGGCAGCGCCGTGCCCAGCAGGCTGAACGCGAGGAACACGATGATCGCGGGCAGGCCGCGGAAGAACTCGGTGTAGATGGTGGCGAGCCACCGGTAGGGGCCGATCTGGGACAGCTTCATCAGCGCGAGCACGGTGCCGAGCGCGAGGCCGAGCACGAAGGCTCCCGCCGTGTAGATGATCGTGTTCAGGAAGGCCTTGCCGAGGGCGACGCTGATCGTCCGGGCGATCAGGTCGGGACGGAAGAACACCTGCTGGATCGAGCGTCCGTCGATAGTGACCGCCGCGAGGACCACGAGCAGGGCCAGCACGACGTACTGGACGATCCGGGTCCGCTGGGCCCGCTTGCGCGGCGACAGCTTCTTCTTGGGTGGGGCAGCAGTGGCTGCGCTGGCTGACATGTCTTCTCCGTCCTCGCAACGGCCGGGAACCGTCCTGTCGTGGTCGGTCCCCGGCCGGCTGGTGTGGGTCAGGTCAGGACTTCTTCACCAGCAGTGCCTGCGTGGCGTCGAAGTACGGATCGGTGAACGGAGCGGCGGCGTTGCGCTCCTCCGTGATCGTGATCGCCGCGGCGCCCAGGTCGCACTTCTTGGCCGGGAATACCGCGCCGGAGGTGATCTGGCCGAACTCGATGTCGATGATCTTCTGGGTCACGCCGAGCTTCTTGGCGATGACGTCGGCAAGGTCCACATCGAAGCCGATGATCGTGGTGTTGTCGTCGTCGAGGTACTGGAACGGCCGGTACGCCAGGTGGGTGCACACGGTCAGCGACTTCGGGTCGACCAGCGTCGGCTTGGCGTCGCCGGAGGTGGTCGGCGTGTTGTTGTCGAGCACGTCCTTCGGCGCGTCGGTGCCGAACCACTTGGAGTAGATGGCGTTGTAGGTGCCGTCCTTCTTGGCCTCGGCGAGCGCCTCGTTGGCTGCGTTCAGCAGGCCCTGGTTGGTCTTGCCGACGTTGAAGCCGTACTGCTCGCCGGTCGCGAACTCCTTGACCACCTCGGTGGTGGGGTTCTGCTTGGCGAAGTCGTAGAGGACGCCGTTGTCGTTGATCGCGGCGTCAGCGGTGCCGGCCAGGACGGCGTTGGCGGTGCCGGGCAGGTCGTCGAACACCTTGATCTCGTAGCCGAACTCGGCCTTGTGGTCCTCGGCGTACTTCTGGCCGGTGGTGTCGGTCTGCACGGCGAGGGTCTTGCCCTTCAGATCGGCGAGGTCCTTGATCTGGGTCGCCGGGGCGGCGCCGGACGGCTGGGAGTAGTTGGCGCAGCCAGTGAGCACCAGCGCCACGGCGGACGCGGCCGCGGCGAAGCCGAGCAGTCGCTTCATGGGAGTCCTTTCTCAAAGGTGATTGGGGAATCCTGCCACTGGTTTGTTTCGGTGATAAGTCCGATCCGCGCCTCAGACGCCACCGGTCCCCGCTCCAATGGCCTCCGGATTGGCCGCAGCCCGTAGGATGGGGCGGGTGCGCCGCTGAGGATCGCACCGCAATCAACCGAGACAGGAAGCACGGTCGCCGTGGGTCTACTGGACAAGATGCTGCACATGGGCGAGGGCCGGCAGCTGAAGAAGCTGAGGGTCGTCTCGGCGCAGGTCAACTCGATCGAGCCCGACTTCGAGGCCATGTGCGACGACGAGCTCCGCGCGATGGCCGCGGAGTTCAAACAGCGGATCGAGGACGGTGAGACCGTCGATGACCTGATGCCGGAGGCGTTCGCCACCGTGCGCGAGGCCGCCAGCCGGGTGATCGGGCAGCGGCACTTCGACGTGCAGATCATGGGCGGCGCGGCCCTGCACGAGGGCAACATCGCCGAGATGAAGACCGGTGAGGGCAAGACCCTCGTGGCGACCTTCCCGTCGTACCTCAACGCCATCGCCGGCCAGGGCGTGCACGTCATCACCGTGAACGACTTCCTCGCGACCTACCAGTCCGAGCTCATGGGCCGTGTCTACCGCGCCCTCGGCATGACCACCGGAGTGATCGTCTCCGGGCAGACGCCCGAGGTGCGGCGCGAGCAGTACAACGCCGACATCACCTACGGCACGAACAACGAGTTCGGCTTCGACTACCTGCGCGACAACATGGCGTGGCGCAAGGAGGACCTCGTCCAGCGCGGGCACTTCTTCGCCATCGTCGACGAGGTCGACTCCATCCTCATCGACGAGGCGCGCACGCCGCTGATCATCTCCGGTCCGTCGTCCGGGGAGGCGAACCGCTGGTTCGCCGAGTTCGCGAAGATCGCGCGCACGCTCGAGGCGGGCGAGGACTACGAGGTCGACGAGAAGAAGCGCACCATCGGCGTGCTCGAGCCCGGCATCGAGAAGG
>DAINOM010000176.1:0-6983 GCA_036735445.1 Propionicimonas sp. | reverse complement strand
TCCTGACCGCGGAGGGCCAGCGGCAGTCGATGATCCTGTCCGCGTCCGGCGACCGGGAGGCGTCGATCCTGCGGGCCCAGGGCGAGCGCGAGTCCGCCGTGCTGCGGGCGCAGGCCGACCGGCAGGCGTCGATGCTGCGGGCCGAGGGCGAGGCGCAGGCCATCACCACGACGTTCAACGCCATCCACGCCGGCAAGCCGAGCCAGTCGCTGCTCGCCTACCAGTACCTGCGGATGTTGCCGAACCTCGCCCGAGGTGAGTCGAACAAGGTCTGGATCATCCCCAGCGAGTTGAACGACGCCCTGAAGGGACTCGGCCAGATCGCCGGGAACGTCGCCGCCAGGGCCGGTGAGCCGGAGGAGGCGGACGAGGGCGAGTTCGAGGCGCCGAAGCCGGTGGACGTGTTCGCGGAGATCGACGCGCAGAAGAAGATCGACGAGGCGAACTCGGCGGCGTCCGTGCAGCAGGCGATCGCCGAGGCGGAGGCGCTGGAGGGACGCAGGGCCGCCCGGCTGGCGACCGAGTCGGCGGCGAACGCCCTGACGACGGGGGACCCGCAGCCGCCGGCTACTGATCCGCTGGCCGCCCCGCAGCAGGAGCCGGAGCAGAACCCAGCAGGCTGACCAGATAGGTCAGGTGCCCGGCCATGTCGAGGCCGGGATCGATCAGCCACTGCGTCTGCAGGCCGTCCGCGGCGGCGATCAGCAGGGTGGCCGACCGTTCCGCGTCGAGGTGCGCGGGCAGCCTGCCGTCCGCCTTGCGGGTCTCGATGTCGTCGATGAGGAGCCGGCGGAGGCCCGCGTAGCGGTCGGCGATGGCCGCGTGCCCCGGGTGGTCGGGATCGGCGGCCTCGATCGAGTACTGGGCGGACAGCTGCACGAGGCCAGGTACGCCGGCGTTGTGCTGGACGATGCTCACCATGGTCTCCAGCGGGGTCAGCTCGTCGGCCACGGCGCGGGCGACGTCGACGTCGTCCCGCTTGAGGAGGATCTCGGCGAAGAGGTCCTCCTTCGACGCGAAGTAGTGCAGCAGGCCCGCCTGGCTCAGGCCGACAGCGGCGGCGAGCTCACGGACCGAGGTCCTGCGGTAACCGGTGCGGGCGATCACGTCCAGCGCGGTAGTGAGGATCTCCTCGCGCTTGGCGAGGCCTTTGGCGTAGCGGGCGGGGCGGGGCACGGAGCCATCGTAACGATCAGTCCGCCTCGCGGGCGTACCGGCCGGCGAGGGCGGAGCAGGCCATCAGCTGTGCCTGGTGGAACAGCACCAGCGGCAGCATGAGCAGGCCGAGGGGCTGGCCGGCGAACAGGACGCCCGCCATCGGCAGGCCGCTGGCCAGGGACTTCTTGGTGCCGCAGAACTGGATGGCGATCACGTCCGCGCGGCTGAAGCCGAGCCGTCGCGCCGTCCACCAGGTCAGCCAGAGCATCAGGGCCAGCACCAGCAGGCACACCGCCAGCACGACGGCCAACGACGTCCACGAGGTCTGGGTCCACATGTTCTCGCGCATGCCGGTGGAGAACGCCGAGTACACGACGAGGACGATCGAGCCACGGTCGACGAGCTTCAGCTGGGGGTGGGCCTTGACGAAGCCTGCCGTCCAGCGGCGGGACAGCTGGCCGAGCACGAACGGCAGGAACAGCTGCAGCATGATGTCGACGATGGTGGACGTGGTGAACGCCACCCGGCCGGTGCTGGACAGCAGCAGCCAGCACAGCGCGGGGGTCAGGAACACGCCGAGGATGTTGGACGCGGAGGCGCTGACCACCGCGCCGGCCACGTTGCCCTTCGCGATCGAGGTGAAGGCGATTGACGACTGGACGGTGGACGGGACCAGCGTCAGGTACAGCAGGCCGGCGCCGAGGCCCGGCCCGATGAGCGGCCCGGTGGCCGCGAGGACCGCGAGGCCGACGAGCGGGAACACCAGGTAGGTGAAGCCGAGGATCGTCAGGTGCAGCCGCCAGTGGCGCAGGCCGGCGAGGGTCTCGGACGGGCTCAGCCGGGCGCCGTAGAGGAAGAACAGCAGGGCGATCGCGACGGTCGTCGCCACATCGAGGACGTCGACCCACACCCCGGTGGCGGGGAACACCGAGGCCAGCACAGCTGCCGCGATGATGGCAAGCAGGAACCGGTCGACGGGGATTCGGGTGAGCCAGGACATCGCGGCTCATCCTAGACTCGGCGCCGTGGCCACCGTGATCGCTGTCGAGAACGCGGCCGATCCACGGCTGGCCGACTACGTCGGGCTGCGGGAGGCGTCGCTGCGGCGGCTGCTGGAGACGGACCGTGGCGTCTTCATCGCCGAGGGCAGCAAGGTGATCCGGCGGGCCGTCGAGGCGGGCTACCCGGCCCGGTCGTTCCTGCTGGCCGAGCGGTGGCTCGCCGAGCTCTCGCCGCTGCTGGAGCACCTGGACGTGCCGGTGTACCTCGTCAGTGAGGAACTGGCCGAGCAGGTGACCGGCTTCCACGTCCACCGCGGCGCGCTGGCCTCGCTGTACCGGGTCGACCGGCACACGGTGGCCGACGTCCTCGCCGCGGGCCGGCGCCTGGTCGTCCTGGAGGACCTGGTCGACCACACGAATGTCGGTGCGGTGATCCGCAACGCCGCCGGCCTCGGCTGGGACGGGCTGCTGATCAGCCCGCGCTGCGCGGACCCGCTCTACCGCCGCAGCGTGAAGGTCTCGATGGGGGCGGTGTTCTCGCTGCCCTGGGCACGACTCGCCGACCATCGGGACGCTCCCGCGGTCCTGCGCGAGGCCGGGTTCACCGTGGTGGCGCTGGCGCTGGACGACACCGCCGTGGACCTCGCCGGGTTCGCCCGCACGCTGCCGCCGTCCGCCCGGGTGGCGATCCTGCTGGGGACCGAGGGCCACGGGCTGAGCCGGTGGTGGATCGAGGGCGCGGACGCGATCGTGCGGATCCCGATGTCCGCCGGCATCGACTCCCTCAATGTGGCCGCGGCCAGCGCGATCACCTGCTACGCGCTGGCGCCTTCCCGGAGCACCCAGACGGCGTCGACGGTCACGTAGGGGTTCGCGCGGGTTCGGCCACCGCGTCCCCAGTCGGCGAAGGTGCCGCCGCTGGCCACGACATCGGTGGTGCGGGCGGTCCGGACCTCGACCGGGAAGCCGCCGTCCGCGAGCCGCTTGCCGGCCAGCAGCCGGAGGGCGGGCGCGCAGCGGGGGTCCCGGATGCGGCCGGTCTCGGCCATCACCACCAGCGCGGACAGCACGTCGTAGAACCGGATCGGCCACTGGATCAGGAGCGGATCGTGACCCCACGCGGGTCGGATCGGGGATCCGTCCCGGCGCCAGAGGAGGCCGCGGTCGAGCAGGAACCCGGCGGCCCGATCGACGGCGGTGGCGATCGCCGGACCGGCATGCCCGGCCCGGGCATGCCGGGCGAGACCGCGAAGGGGGAGCAGGGTCTCCTGCACGGACGACGTGCGCGCCGTGGCCCGCTTGTCGCAGTTCCACCCGCCGTCGGGCCACTGCCAGGCGACCAGGCGGGACGCCAGCTCGTCCGCACGTTCGTCGGCGAGGCCGAGTTCGTGGAGGTACCACAGCGCCAGGCCCTCCATCGAGGCGCACCGGCGGACCCGGTCCTCCTGGCCCGGGATCACCAGGGTGGCGGGCGGCTGCAGGTGGCGCGGGGACAGCAGCCAGTCGAGGACCTGTTCGGTCATCGGCACCAGGGCGGGATCGGCGCGGGGATGGCCGAGTTCGGCCAGGCCGGCCAGCGTCCAGTGCGGACCCTGCCACTTGCGGTAGGCGCCGGCAGCCCGTCCCTCGGCCGCTCGGGCACGCTCGCGGTCGGCGTCTCCGTAGTAGATCGTGCCGTCCGGCTGCGGTGGGCCAGCATCCGCCGGACGTTCTCGCCGGCCGCCACCTGCCGCCGCCTGCGGACCTGGGCCGGATCGTCGTCGGGCACGCCGGCCAGCCTGCGCTGGGCGCGGTACGCGATGGCCGGGTCGGGCGAGGCCAGCAGGTCGTTGGCGTCCATGCCCCCAGCCTGCCGCGCGGAGGGCCCGCCGTCAGCCGTCGGCGGAGGTCTTCTTCGGGGTGACCGGCCAGTCGGCGGGGTAGAGGTGGGCGAGTTCCTCGTGCTGGGCGTACAGCTTGCGGCGGAGCCGGGTGGACAGCCGGTCGCCGAACACCGTCCCGTTGAGGTGGTCGGTCTCGTGCTGCAGGCAGCGGGCCAGCAGGCCGGTGCCCTCGACCGTGACCGGGTTGCCCCACGGGTCGAGGCCGGTGCAGGTCGCCTTGTCCGGGCGCGCCAGTGGCTGGTAGCCGCCGGGGAGGGACAGGCAGCCCTCGTCGGCGGACTCGAGGTTGCGCTGGTCACCCTCGGGCAGCGTCACCACCGGGTTGCAGATCGCGCCCACGCGGTTGATGTCGTCCGCGTCCGGGCAGTCGAACACGAACAGGGCGAGGTCGACGCCCACCTGGGTGGCCGCCAGACCCACGCCGTGGGCGGCGTCCATGGTCGCGAACATGTCCCTGACCAGGGTGTGCAGCTCGTCGTCGAAGGCGGTCACCGGCCTGGTCCGCGCATGCATCACCGGCTCACCCCAGCGCGTGATCGGACGCAGCGTGCCGCCGCTCACCAGCTCCTCGATGCCCATCGTGATGCTCCTCCCCATTCGAGGGCACATCTTAGGGCTCGCGGCGGGTGCGCTTGCGCGGTGACTGGCCCGGGACGACGCTGGCGGGGTGGAGACGGAGGAACTCTCGCCAGCCGCGGCAGCGCTGCTGGCCGCCTTCGCCGACCACCTCCGGCTGGAGCGCGGGTTGTCGCCGCACACCGTCCGCGCCTACACCGGCGACCTGACGAACCTGTTCGGCCACCTCGCCCGGGTGGGGGAGGGCGAGCCGGTGGACGTCACCCTCGCGGACCTGCGCCGATGGCTGGCCAACCTGCACGCCGCCGGTGCCGACCGGGCCACGCTGGCGCGGAGGGCTGCGGGGGCGCGGACGTTCTTCGCCTGGGCCGCGCGGACCGGACGCCTGCCGACCGATCCGGCCGCGGCGCTGCGCTCGCCCAGGGTGGATCGGCGGTTGCCGCCCACTGTCGAGGCCGACCAGGCCCGCCGCGTGCTGGACGGCCTCGCCGCGCAGGTCGACGAGGCCCAGGACCCGCAGGAACGCGCGGCCCGGCGTCGCGACCAGGCGATCGTCGAGGTGCTGTACGCGGCCGGCATCCGGGTGTCCGAGCTTGCCGGTCTCGACACCGGCGACCTCGACGCACAACGCGGCCTGTTGCGGGTTCTCGGCAAGGGCGGCAAGCAGCGGACGGTGCCGCTGGGCGCTCCCGCGCTGCGGGCGCTGGACGCCTGGCTCGCGGTGCGGGGGCGGCTGGCCCGTCCCGCTGCCGGCCAGGCCGTGTTCGTCGGCGACCGCGGCGGCCGGATCGACCCGCGGGTGGTGCGCCGGATCGTCCACCGGGCACTGGCGGCCGTGCCGGACGCCCCCGACCTCGGCCCGCACGGGTTGCGGCACGCCATGGCCACCCACCTGCTGGAGGGCGGCGCCGACCTGCGCTCCGTCCAGGAATTGCTCGGCCACTCCTCGCTGGCCACCACCCAGCTGTACACCCACGTCTCCGGCGACCGGCTGCGGAAGGCATACCAGCAGGCGCACCCGCGGGCGTGAGCCGCTACCCGGAGAGGAATCGCCCGGGGTCGACATAGCCGCCGTCCACCTTCACCGTGAAATGCAGGTGGCAGCCCGTCGACAGGCCCGTGCTGCCCACCCGGCCCACCACCTCGCCACGATCCACATGTTGTCCCGCCCTGACCCGGAACCCGGTGGCGTGCAGGTAGAGGGTGACCAGCCGATGCCCGCCGAGCGAACCGTGGTCGAGCTCCAGCCGGTGCCCGGACCGGGAGTCGTAGCTGACCCGCGCCACCCGCCCCGGTGCCGCAGCCCGGATCGGGTCGCCGCAGCCGGCGTGCAGGTCGACCCCGTTGTGCAGCCGGACCACGTGCAGGATCGGGTGCAGTCGCATGCCGAACGGTGACCCGACCGCGCCGGGCACCGGTCGGCTGAGCACCGCGGGCACCGCCGCGCCCGAACTCACGGCGTCGTCGCGGAAGCGGGCCAACTCCGCCACCCGCTCGGCGGCGTCGGCCGGCAGCAGCCGCAGCTGCGCCTCGTCCAGCAGGCTGAGTGGATCGAGGTACTGCTCGCCGCGCTTCAGCCCCCAGTGCAGACAGCTCCCGCCCGGGCAGGCGTGACCCGGCAGGAGCCGTCCGATCACCTGCCCGGTGGCAACCGATGTGCCGACGGAGACGAGTGGCCGGACGGGCAGGTAGGTGGTGCGCAGATCCCCGTGCGACACCACCACCACGCCGCGTCCGGCCACCGTCCCGGCGAAGACGACCCGGCCCGCCATCGCTGCCACCACCCCGGTGCCGACGGCACCGAGCAGGTCAACCCCTCGATGACCGGACAGCCACGGCTGGTCGGGCGGGTCGAAGCCACGCACCACCGGCCCGGCCAGTGGCAGCACCGCCTGCCCAGCGGCGGTGGCCGGCCCGGCCCCTCCGAGCAGGAGACTGCCTGCCAGCAGTAGCGTGAACAGCGCCCGTGTCTTCGCCATACCTTCACCTTCGGCAACGGCCCGGGAATCCGGTCAGCCGATCTGGCGGCCTGTGGACAACCACAGGGCTGTGGACAACTCCGCCGGTTGGCGGCGAGGGCCACCGGCCGCGTAGAATGCCCCCAGCGTCCCGGCGGATCCGGGGCGACTTCGCACGCAGTCCCACCGCCGTACGGCGGGCCGGGCCCGTGGTCCCAGCGATGGGTGGGTGCCGGCGGCTGTGTCAGGCGGACCGAAAAGCTCGGTCCGGACAACCCAAGCGGGGCACGGCCGCGTCCGGCCCCGTGCAGAAAGGAACGGCCATGGCCGTCGTCACCACGCGCCAGTTGCTGGACAGTGGCGTCCACTTCGGGCACCAGACCCGCCGGTGGAACCCGAAGATGAAG
>DAINOM010000175.1:0-7001 GCA_036735445.1 Propionicimonas sp. | reverse complement strand
GTACTTCAGGAAGGACGCCCACATCTCGCCCAGGTGGATCGTCCAGGGGCTGTCGGGATGGTTCGTCCCCCAGTCGCGGTCGTAGCCGCCGGCGGTGAACAGCCAGCCGGACCAGGTCGCCACGTAGATGACCCCCGACACCACCACGAGCCGGATGAACGCGGGGACGCCGTCCACCAGCACCGCCCACCAGGCCCGCCAGTCGGCGCCGGCCAGTCGGCGGGCGCCCACGTCCCAGATCACGCTCACCACGCCCATCGAGGCGAGGACGAACAGCGAGTTCCACTTCGTGCCGATGGCCAGCCCGAACAGCACCCCGGCCGCGAGCCGCCACGGACGCCACCACACGACCGCACCGAACCTGCCGCCGAAGTCGTACTGGTCCAGCGCCTCCAGCTGGTCGGCCAGCCGGCCCCGGTACCAGTCCCGGTCGGCGATCACGCAGGACACGGCCGCGACCAGGAAGAACGCCTGGAAGATGTCCAGCAGCGCGATCCGCGACATCGCGAACGCCAGCCCGTCGAAGGTCAGCAGGATGCCGGCGATCGCGCCGATCAGGGTCGAGCGGGACAGCCGCCGCGCCATCCGGATCGTGATGAACACCAGCAGCGTGCCGAACACCAGCGGCATGAACCGCCAGCCGAACGAGTTCATGCCGAACAGCTGCTCGCCGAGGCCGATCAGCCACTTGCCCACCGGCGGGTGCACCACGAACTCGGCCGTGTCGTTGAAGATGTTCACGTCGCCCGCGGTGATCTTGGGGTTCGCGACGTCGCCGTCCGGCCAGTTCTTCTCGTAGCCGAACTTCCACAGCGTCCAGGCGTCCTTGGGGTAGTACGTCTCGTCGAAGACCAGCTTGTTCGGGTACCCCAGGTTCACCAGCCGGATCGCGAACGCGATCACCGTGATCGAGAGCGTGACCACCCAGCCGACCAGCCGGTCCCGCAGCGCGTCCTGACCGTCCCGCAGCCGCTCGATCGTGCTCAGTTCCTCGCGGCTGACCGCGCGACGCAGCCGGTGCCACGGCTTCGGTGCCGGCGGCGCGATCGCGTCCCCCTCGGGCTCGTCCCAGGCCAGGCGCGGCTGGTGGGTGCGGGGCACGTCGGCACCGGGCGTTTCGGTGTCGGCGTAGTCGGGGTCGGCGTCGAGCGGCGACACCGGGTGCCCGACGGTGTCGGTCGCCGTGCCCTGGTCGCCGGACGCAGCCCGGTCGCCCGGTCCCCACTCCGCTTCGGTCACCCGGACATCCTAGGTGGCGCGCGGGCGGTGCCGGCCGAGCGCGGCCGAATCGGGAATACTGCACAGGTGGACGACAGCCTGGACGCCGGTGAACTGGTGCTCGCGGGGACGCCGATCGGCAACCCGGCAGACGCCTCACCGGCGCTGCTGGCGGCGCTCGCCGCCGCCGACGTGATCGCCGCCGAGGACACCCGGCGGTTCCGCGGGCTGCTGGACCGGATCGGTGCGGACACCTCGGCGAGGATCGTGTCGTACTTCGACGGCAACGAGGCGGCCCGCGCCGCCGGGCTGGTCGAGGCACTCAGGGACGGCGCGACGGTCGTGGTCGTCTCCGACGCCGGCATGCCGACGGTGTCCGACCCGGGCTATCGGCTGGTCAGCGCTGCGATCGCGGCCGGCGTCCGGGTGCGGGTCGTGCCGGGACCGTCCGCCGTCCTGGTCGCGCTCGCCCTGTCCGGGCTGCCCACCGACCGGTTCTGCTTCGAGGGCTTCCTGCCCCGGAAGGGCGGCGAGCGCCGCCGTCGGCTGGCTGACCTGGTGGCCGAGCCGCGGACGATGGTGTTCTTCGAGGCGCCACACCGGCTGGACGACTTCCTCGCCGACGCCAGAGCGGCCTTCGGCGACGACCGGCCGGCCTCGATCAGCCGGGAACTGACCAAGACCTACGAGGAGACCAGGCGCGGCAGCCTCGCCGAGTTGGCCGCCTGGGCCGCCGGCGGTGTGCGCGGTGAGATCACCGTCGTGGTCGCCGGGGCGGTGCCGGCAGCACTGTCGGTCGCCGAGGCGGTCCCACTGGTGGCTGAACGGGTGTCCGGCGGCGAGCCGTTCTCCGCGGCGGTGGCCGCGGTGGCCGCCGAGTCGGGCGTGCCGCGCAAGCAGCTCTACGCCGCCGCCCTCGACGCCAGGAAGGCACCCTCACCCGACGCCCCGGGCGACCCGGGATCCCCAGCGGAGGAACCATGACTGAGCGCCTCGAGGTTCGTACTTCAACGAAGTACGCCCTTCCTCCTGCGCCGGAGCCGCTACCCGTCCCCACGACGGACGCGCACACCCATGCGTTGAGCACCCGGGACCACAGCGGGCTGGCCGTCGCCGACGCGCTCGCCCTTGCCCGCTCGGTGAACGTCACCCGCATCGTCGAGGTGGGCACGGACGTCGCGTCCTCGACGGCGGCCATTGAGCTCGCCGGGCAGTATCCGGATGTGGTCGCCGCCGTGGCGATCCACCCCAACGATGCGGCCCGGCTGGGGGATCGGCTCCCTGTGGAACTCGACCGGCTCGCGGCGCTGGTGGGTTCCTCCGACCGGGTCCGGGCCGTGGGGGAGACCGGCCTGGACTACTTCCGCACGACCGACCCGGACGGCCGGGCCCGGCAGAAGGAGGCATTCGCGGCCCATATCGCGTGGGCGAAGGAGCACGACCTCGCCCTGGTGATCCACGACCGGGACGCCCATGCGGACATCCTCGACGTGCTCGCGGCCGAGGGTGCGCCGGACCGGGTGCAGCTGCACTGCTTCTCCGGGGACGCGGACTTCGCCCGCGCCTGCCTGGACCGCGGCTACTGGCTCTCCTTCCCCGGCACGGTCACCTTCAAGGCCAACGAGGCACTGCGGGAGGCGCTGGACCTGACCCCGGCCGACCGGCTGCTGGTGGAGACCGACGCTCCCTACCTGACCCCGCTGCCGTACCGCGGCAAGCCGAACTCCAGCTACCTGCTGCCGCACACCGTCCGGTTCATGGCCGAGCGCCGCGGCGACGACCTGGCCGGGCTGTGCGCCCAGCTGGCCGCCAACGCGTCCCGCGTCTTCGGCGACTGGAACCCCCCGCTCCCTGAGGAGCGGACGCGAGGGACGAGCGGGCGCGTCACGAAGGGCTCGCGATGAGCGCCGGGCTGCTCGACCCGCGCACGATCCGCGAACTGGCGGCGGAACTCGACCTGCGTCCGACCAAGCAGCGCGGGCAGAACTTCGTGCACGACGCCAACACCGTGCGACGGATCGTGGCCGCGGCCGGCGTCCGTCCCGACGACATGGTGCTGGAGATCGGTCCCGGCCTGGGGTCGCTGACCCTCGGCCTGCTGGAGGTCGCCGCCGGGGTGGTGGCCATCGAGATCGAGCACAGCCTCGCCGAACGGCTGCCGCGGACGGTGGCCGAACGCCTGCCCGAACGCGCCGACCGGCTGCGGGTCGTCGAGGCCGACGCGCTCACGGTGGCCGATCTGCCCGATCCGCAGCCGACCCTCGTGGTCGCGAACCTGCCCTACAACGTGAGCGTGCCGGTGCTGCTGCACGTCCTCGCCGGGTTCCCGGGGATCCGGGGCGGCCTGGTGATGGTCCAGGCGGAGGTGGCCGACCGCCTGGTGGCGGGGCCGGGTTCGCGCACCTACGGCGTGCCGTCGGTGAAGCTGGCCTGGTACTGCGCGGCGCGTCGGGTGGGCAGCGTGCCGCCGACCGTGTTCTGGCCGGTGCCCAATGTCGACTCCGGACTGGTCGAACTCGTCCGGCGTGATCCCCCGGCGACGACAGCGCCCCGACAGCAGGTGTTCGCCGTTGTGGACGCGGCTTTCGGCCAGCGGCGCAAGATGCTGCGCTCGGCGCTGGCGGGGCTGTTCGGGTCGTCAGCCGCCGCGTCCGCCGCGCTGGAGTCGGCGGGTGTCGACCCGCAGGCCAGGGGGGAGGTGCTCGGGGTCACCGACTTCGTCAGGATTGCCGAGGTCCTCGCGGGGCCGGTGGGATAGCCTCGCGTCCATGGCATCACCGGTCACCGAACCCGAGGCCGTGCGCGTCCGGGTGGCGGGCAAGGTGAACCTCACCCTGCGCAGCGGCCGGCGCCGTCCGGACGGCTACCACTCGCTGTCCACCGTGTTCCAGGCCGTCTCCCTGTTCGACGAGGTCGAGGCGTCGTGGGCCGAACCGGGTCGGTTCAGCGTCCGCGTGCTCGGGGAGCAGGCCGACCGGGTGCCATTGGGGGACGACAACCTCGCCATCCAGGCAGCCCGGCTGCTGGCGGACACCTGGGGAGCGGGCCAGCCGCTGGGCGCGGAGCTGGTGATCCGCAAGTCGATCCCGGTGGCCGGCGGCATGGCCGGAGGCTCGGCGGATGCGGCCGGCGCGCTGCTGGCGTGCGCGGTGCTCTGGGACCTGGACATCTCGCCCGACGAACTGCGTACCCTCGGCGCCCAGATCGGCGCCGACGTGCCGTTCTGTCTGGTCGGTGGCACGGCGCTGGGCACGAACCGTGGTGACGAACTGGTCCCGGTGCTCAGCCGCGGCAGCTACCACTGGGTGCTCGCGTTCAGCGACGGTGAGCTGTCCACCCCGGCTGTGTTCGGCAAGTTCGACGAGATGGGCCTCGGCGCGGACCGGCTCGAAGCCCCCGCGGACCTGATGAACGCCCTGGTCGGAGGGGACGTGCAGGCCCTCGGGCAGGCCGTGGGCAACGACCTCGAGCCGGCGGCGCTCGCGCTGCGCCCGCAGCTGCGCCAGCTGATCGAGGCCGGCCTGGACCTCGGCGCGCTGGCCGCCCTCATCTCCGGCTCCGGACCGACGGTGGCCTTCCTCGCCGCCAACGAACCGGCGGCTGTCGACCTGTCGGTGAAGCTGTCCGGTGAGGGGGTGTGCCGGGCGGTGAAGCGGGTCAGCGGGCCGGTTCCCGGCGCCCGGCTGGTGGTCTGAGCCGGGCTCGCGCCCTCCGGCCGACGAGCCGTCGCCCTGCCCGACGGCCAACCCCCGGCCGTCACTCTCGTCCCACCCGTTTCCCGAGGCTGCCGAAAGGCGCCCAGGCTGCCGAAGCTTCGGCAGCCTGCGCAGCTTTCGGCAGCCGCTGCGGCGGGCCGTCGGAGAGGCGAGAGGCGAGGTAGAGGGGCGGAGGGGGCGGTCGGGCGTCCGGTCAGGACTCGGAGCGTTCTGCGGCGAATTCCGGGGCGGGTTCGCGTCCGGGCATGATCCGGGCGACCAGCAGCAGGCCGCTGAGCAGCACGGCGGGGACGAACATCGTGGCCTGGATGCCGATGCTGCCGACCAGCCAGCCGATGAGGCCCGGCGCGATCAGGAAGGTGGCGTAGCCGAAGGTCACCACGACCGCGAGGCCACGTCCGCCCGCGGTGTGCCCGGCGACCGCGTACACCTGCGGGGCGATCATGCCGATGCCCAGGCCCACCAGCGACCAGCCGACGAGCAGGACGGGCAGCCCGCTCCCCAAGGCGGTGACGAGGTAGCCGAGCGCCGAGCAGGCGCCGCCGAAGGTGGTCACGGCGCGCCGGCCGAACCGGACCACGAGGAAGTCGCCGAGCAGGCGAATCACGACCATGAACGCCGCGACGCAGGTGTAGCCGAGGGCGCCGGTGGTGGGGTCGACGTCCGCGATCTGGGTGACGTGCAGGCCGGACCAGTCGTTGGCCGTCCCCTCGCCCAGGCCGAAGGCGATCGCCATCAGGCCCAGCAGGTACGCCTCGCGCGGGATCGGGGTCTTCGTGCCGGACTCGTCGTGGTGGGCGACCACGGCCGTCTCGGGGGTGATCCGCCAGGCTGTCGCCGTGGCGGCGATGCCGAGCACGGCGACCGTGGTGGTCGTGGTGATCATCGTGGCGACCGGGTCGCGGCCCAGCAGCGGGGCGACCAGCACGAACACTGCCGCGCCGACCATGTTGCCCACCGACCACATGCCGTGGAAGAAGCTCATGATCGGCCTGGGCCGGTGCTTCTCCACCTGGACGCCGATGGCGTTCATGGCCACGTCGATGCCGCCGTTGCCGACGCCGAGCAGCATGCCCGCGGCGAACGCGAGCGGCAGCGTCGGGGCGAGACCGAGGGCGAGGATCGCCACGATCAGGATCGGCAGCATGGCCAGGCTGACCCGCCGTGCGCCGAAGCGGTCGGACAGGCGTCCGGCCGCCTGCATGGACGCGATCGCGGCCAGTCCCATGCAGATGAAGAACACCGACAGCTGCCAGGCCTCCAGCCCGAACCGGGCCTTCAGCGTGGGGATCGACGCGGCGTAGGCCCCGATGACCAGGCCGTTGTAGCCGAACAGGAGGGTGACCGCCGGGGCGGCTGTGCGGGAACTGAGAGCGCTCACCGCCGGTACTCTACGCTGCTTCCGGCGAACCCCGAACGTCCCTCGGCTTTCGTCTCGCGCGGGGCGCGGGGCCTCAGTCGTTGGCGCGGCGGGCCTGGGGCACGTGCAGCCGGGGGGACGGGTCCAGGTTCCGCATGCCGTGCCAGGCCAGGTTGACCAGGTGGGCGGCGACGACCGGCTTGGCCAGGTGCTGTTCGTCCCTGGTGTCCATCCACCACTGGCCCGCGAGGGCGACCAGGCCGACCAGCATCTGCGCGTACAGGGGCGCGGTGGAGGGATCGAGGCTGCGCTTGGTGAACTCGTCGGCGAGCAGGTCCTCCACGCGGGAGGCGATGTCGGACAGGATCGTGGCGAACGACCCGTCCGGCGAGGTCGCGGACGAGTCCCGGGACAGGATCCGGAATCCGTTGGGATGGTCGTCGATGTAGTCGAGCAGGGCGAGGGTGCCGAGTTCGATCAGGCCCCGCGGGGTGGCCCGGGGTGTGGTGATCGCCGTCCGGATCGCGTCGTGGAGGGTGCGCACCTCGCGGTCGACGACAACGGCGTAAAGGCCTTCCTTGCCGCCGAAGTGCTCGTACACCACCGGCTTGCTCACGCCGGCATGCGCGGCGATCTCCTCGACGGAGGTGCCTTCCAGGCCGCGCTCGGCGAACAGCGCCCTGGCCACGTCGATCAACTGCTCGCGC
>DAINOM010000174.1:0-7088 GCA_036735445.1 Propionicimonas sp. | reverse complement strand
TCATCGGCAACCAGGTGAAGGTCGTCTCCTGGTACGACAACGAGTGGGGCTACTCGAACCGCCTGGTCGACCTGACCGCCCTGGTCGGCTCGAAGCTCTGACCTGACCCACAACCAAGCATCGGGCCGGCTCGCGTGGAAACGCGGGTCGGCCCGTTGCATGACATACCGATTCCAGAAAGGACCGACTGGTGAAGTCCGTATCCGACCTCGGTGACCTCCGGGGGAAGCGGGTCCTGATCCGCTGTGATTTCAACGTGCCGCTGGACGGCGAGACCATCACCGACGATGGCCGGATCCGTGCCGCGCTGCCCACCCTCACCGAGCTCAGGGACGCCGGTGCGAAGGTGGTCGTGATGGCCCACCTGGGCCGTCCCAAGGGGAAGGTGGCCCCGGAGTTCTCGCTCGCCCCCGTGGCGAAGCGGCTCGGCGAGCTGATCGGCGCGCCGATCACGCTGGCCGCCGACGTGGTCGGTGAGAGCGCGCAGGCGACCGTCGCCGGTCTCGCGGACGGCGAGATCGCGCTGCTGGAGAACGTCCGCTACGAGCCCGCCGAGGAGTCCAAGGTGGACGCGGAGCGCGAGGAGCTGGCGGCGAAGTACGCGGCCCTCGGCGACGTGTTCGTCTCCGACGGCTTCGGCGTGGTGCACCGCAAGCAGGCCTCGGTCTACGACGTCGCCAAGCTGCTGCCGAACGCGGCCGGCCACCTCGTGACCAAGGAGGTCGAGGTCCTGAAGAAGCTCACCGAGGAGCCCGAGAGCCCCTACGTGGTGGTGCTGGGCGGGGCGAAGGTGGCCGACAAGCTGGGCGTCATCGACAACCTGCTCAAGGTCGCCGACACCCTGGTGATCGGCGGCGGGATGGCGTACACGTTCCTGAAGGCACTGGGCCACGAGGTGGGCATCTCGCTGCTGGACGCCGAGAAGGTCGACACCTGCGCGGGCTACCTGGAGCAGGCGACGGCGGCGGGCAAGCAGATCCTGCTGCCGGTCGACGTGCGCGTGGTGAAGGAACTCGACATCGCCGCCCGGTACGCCAGTGAGGTGACCATCGTCGAGGCCGACGCGATCCCGGCGGACTCCGAAGGTGCGGACATCGGCCCGAAGACCGAGGCACTGTTCGCCGACGCGATCATCGGGGCGAAGACGATCTTCTGGAACGGCCCGATGGGCGTGGCGGAGATCGCCTCCCTCGCCAGCGGCACCGAGGCCGTCGCCAAGGCGCTCGCCGCGTCGAGCGGCTTCTCTGTCGTGGGTGGTGGCGATTCCGCTGCCGCCATCCGCAACCTGGGCTTCGGCGACGACGAGTTCGGTCACATCTCGACCGGCGGCGGCGCCTCCCTGGAATACCTGGAGGGCAAGGTGCTCCCGGGTCTCGCTGTGCTCGAAGGAGAGAACTGACATGGCTCGCACGCCATTGATGGCCGGCAACTGGAAGATGAACCTGAACCACGTCGAAGCCACCGGCCTGGTCCAGAAGCTGGCCTGGACGCTGGTCGACGCCAAGTACGACCCGGCGAAGTCGGAGGCGGCGGTGATCGTCCCGTTCACCGACATCCGCACCGTCCAGACGCTGGTCGAGGGCGACAAACTGCCGCTGAAGTTCGGGGCGCAGGACGTCTCCGCCCATGCGTCCGGCGCGTACACCGGTGAGGTGTCAGCCGACATGCTGGCCAAGCTGAACTGCGCCTACGTGGTGGTCGGGCACTCCGAGCGTCGCGAGTACCACGGCGAGACCGACGCGCTGATCGGCGCCAAGGCGAAGGTGGTGTTCGAGGCTGGCATGACCCCGATCATCTGCTGTGGCGAGGTGCTGGAGATCCGCAAGCAGGGCACGCACGTCGAGCACGTGCTGGGCCAGGTCGAGGAATGCCTCGCCCCGCTGACCGCCGAGCAGGTGGCGGCGTCGGTGATCGCCTACGAGCCGGTCTGGGCGATCGGCACCGGCGAGGTGGCCACCCCCGAGGACGCGCAGGAGGTCTGCGGCGCGATCCGTGGCTACGTGGCGGAGACCTTCGGCGCCGAGGCCGCCGAAGCCGTCCGGATCCAGTACGGCGGCTCGGTGAAGGCCAGCAATGTCGTCGAGATCATGGCCCAGCCCGACGTGGACGGCGCCCTCGTCGGCGGCGCCAGCCTGAACGCCGAGGAGTTCGCCAAGATCGTGATGTTCTACTCGGTCTGAACGCTGGAGCAACCAACCGCTGGTTGAGCTCGTCGAAACCCTCGCCAGGGTCTCGACAAGCTCGACCAGCGGTTTTCTCGGTCGACCAGCGGTTTCGGCGTTTCGTTGATGGGGTTCCGCGTGAGTTAGGATTCTCGGCGTGATCCTGCTCCCGCTGATGACCTGGCCGATCGTGACGCTCAACATCGTGCTGATCCTGACCAGTATCGTCCTGGCGCTGTTCATCCTGCTGCACAAGAGCCGCGGCGGCGGCATGTCCGACCTGTTCGGCGGCGGCATGACCACAGGCATGGGCGGAACGTCCGTCGCGGAGCGGAACCTCGACCGGCTGACCATCACGGTCGGCCTGGTCTGGCTGGCCAGCATCGTCGGACTGCTGGTGCTCTACCGGTACTTCCCCGAGGTCGGGACGCTGGGCTGAGTCAGCCCCAGGCAAAGGAGTCAAAGCACGTGGTTGGTGGTAGCGCGATTCGCGGCAGCCGGGTCGGAGCCGGTCCCATGGGAGAGGCGGAGCGCGGCGACGCGGCCCCCCGCCTGTACGTCTCGTACTTCTGTGCCAACCGGCACGAGACCCGTCCGGCGTTCGCGGCGGACGCCGCCGTCCCGGACAGCTGGGACTGCCCGCGGTGCGGGCTGCCGGCGAACCTCGACTCCGAGAACCCGCCGCCCCCGCCGAAGACCCAGCCCTACAAGACGCACCTCGCCTATGTGAAGGAGCGCCGGACGGAGGCCGAGGCGGTCGCCATCCTCGCGGAGGCCCTGGACTCGCTGCGCGCCCGCAGGGCCGCCGGCGAGGTCATCTACTAGCCCGGGACTCGGCCAGCGGCTGGTCAGGACACGCAGTCGAAGTAGGGCAACTCGGACGCGGCCGACTGGTCGACCAGCCACAGCGTGCGGTCCCGGCCGGCGACGCGGGCGGCCGGCAGGCTGCTGTCGCCGGCGAGTGAGCGGGCGAGTGCGTTCGACTTCTCCGTGCCGCTGACCAGGAACCACACCTGGTCCGACTCGTTCAGCCGGGGGATCGTCAGGCTGATCCGCTCCGGCGGCGGCTTCGGGGCCTCGCTGACCCCGATCACCGGCTGCGTGGTCGGCTCGCCCGAGGGGTGGTTGGGGAAGATCGAGGCGACGTGGCCGTCCGGGCCCATGCCCAGCAGGCACAGGTCGAAGCGGGTGTCGCCGAGTTCCTTCGCGTAGGTGGCGGCGGACGCGCCGGCGTCGATGACCCCGTCCGCGCTCGGCATCGGGTGGGTCCGCGCGGGATCCAGCTGGAAGTGCCGGGCGAGGAGCGCCAGGGTCGGGCCGGCGTTGCGGTCCGGGTCGTCGGTCGGCAGGAACCGTTCGTCCCCCCACCACAGCTCGAGCCGGGACGGGTCGAGGTCCGAGCCGGCCACCAGCTCACCGAGCTGTGCATAGACCGCGTGGGCGATCCGGCCACCGGTGAGGCACACCTGCGCGACCCGGCCGTCGCGCTGCAGCTCGACGAGGGCCGCCAGCAGGCGTGCAGCGGTGCGCTCGGCCAGTTCGGCGGCATCGGCGTGCCGCACGACCTGCGGCGGGGCGGCCGTCATCCGGCGCGTCCCCGGCCGTGGGCCACGGCCCGGTCCAGACGTCTCACCAGCGCTGCCATGGTCTCAGCGTAGATCGGATCGTCCTCCAGTCGCCGCAGTTCCTCGGCCAGCAGCGTGTTCAGGTCCCGGCGGGGGAGCGCGACGAGCCGCTGCGGCAGGCCGGGCGCGGAGAAGGCGGCCAGGTTGCCGTCCGTCCGCATCACCCGGATCTCGTCGTCGGCCGAGGACAGCACCACGCCGGTGATGCCCACCCCCGGCCGGCCCCGGTCGACGACCACCGGGACGTCCAGTCGGTCGGAGAGCCAGGCGGCGAGCAGCGTGCCGGCCGCGTTCTCGGGTGCGGCGGAGACCGTCACGCCGCTCACCTCCATCGGGTAGGCGTCGAGGGCGGCGGCCAACAGGCCACGCCAGCGGGTGAGCCGGGTCCAGGTGAGGTCGGTGTCGCCGGGGCAGTAGTTCCGGGCACGCACCTCGAGCGCGGTGATCGGGTCGGGATCGCCCATGGCGTCGGTGATCCGGCGGGTGGCGAGGCGTCCGAGCGGGTCGAGGCCGGGCGCCTTGGGCGAACGGCCGGGCCACCAGCCGATCACGGGGAGGTCGGGCAGCAGCAGCGGCAGGACCACCGACTCGCGGTGCTTCTGCAGCTCGCCGTGGAACTTCAGCGTGATGATCTCGCCCGGTGCGCCCTCGCCGGCCTGGACCTCCGCGTCCAGCCGGTCGGCGCGGGCCCGGCCGTTGACGACGAGCAGGATCCGGGACGGGTGTTCACGCCCGGCCTCTGCGCACGCCTCCATCGCCCGGTCGAACTCCACCATCTCCGCCACCACGACGAGCGTGAAGACCAGGCCGGACGCTGCGCCGATGTGGTGCCGCGCGCTGGCGATGGCCTGCTGGATCTCCGCAGCGTTGGTGTTCGCGAGTTTTTCGATCATGGTTGCCTCCCCGGCCCGTCAGGGCCGCCGCCAGGTGAAGCCGTCGCGGACGAGCATGTCGTAGGCCGACTGCGGGCCCCAAGTGCCGGACGGGTAGGGCTCGGGCGGGGATTCCAGCGCCGCCCAGTGGTCGAGCACGGGGTCGAGGATCTCCCAGGCGAGCTCGACCTCCTCTGGCTGCGGGAACAGCGGCTCGGAACCGAGCAGCACGTCCAGCAGCAGCCGTTCGTAGGCCTCCGGGCTCGACTCCGCGAACGACGTGCCGTAGCCGAAGTCCATGTTCACGTCGCGCAGCTCCATGGGGGTCGCCGGCACCTTGGCGCCGAACCGGAGGGTGATGCCCTCGTCCGGCTGGATCCGCAGCACGAGCGCGTTGGTGCCGAGCGCCCGGACGTCCGTCCCGTCGAACGGCAGGTGGGGTGCGGGACGCAGGTTGAGCGCGACCTCGGTGACCCGCCTCGGCAGGCGTTTGCCCGTCCGCAGGTAGAACGGGACGCCGGCCCAGCGCCGGTTGTCGATGTCCACCCGGATGGCAGCGTAGGTGTCGGTGCGGGAGTCGCCCGGGATGCCCTGCTCCTCCAGGTAGCCGGGTACCTCCACGCCGCCCACCCAGCCGGCCGCGTACTGGCCGCGCGCGGTGTGGGCGTCCAGGTCGGTAGGCACCCGGGCGGCCGACAGCACCTTCCGCTTCTCCGCGCTCAGCTGGTCGGCGCCGAACGACGTGGGTTCCTCCATCGCGGTCAGGGCGAGGAGTTGCAGCAGGTGGTTCTGGATCACGTCCCTGGCGGCGCCGATGCCGTCGTAGTAGCCGGCGCGGCCGGCGATGCCGATATCCTCGGCCATCGTGATCTGCACGTGGTCGATGTAGTTGCGGTTCCAGATCGGCTCGAACAGCGTGTTGGCGAACCGGAAGGCCAGCAGGTTCTGCACGGTCTCCTTGCCGAGGTAGTGGTCGATCCGGAAGATGCTGGACGGCTCGAACGCCCGCGCGAGCTTTCGCTCCAGCTGCCGGGCGCTGGCCAGGTCGTGGCCGAACGGCTTCTCGATGACCACCCGCCGCCAGGAGCCCTTCGGCCGGTCGGCGAGGCCGTGGCGGCGCAGCTGCGCCACCGCCGTGTCGAATACCCCGGGCGGCACGGAGAGGTAGAACGCGTGGTTGCCGCCGGTGCCCTGGCGCTCGTCCAGGTCGGTCAGGGTCTGCTTGAGCTGCTCGAACGACTCGTCGGAGTCCATGTCGCCGGGCACGAACCGGATGCCCTCCAGCAGCTGTTTCCAGACGTCCTCGCGGAAGGGCGTCCGCGCGTGCTGCCGGACGGCCTCCGCCACGACGTCCGCGAAGTGCTCGGCCGCCCAGTCGCGGCGGGCGAAGCCGACCAGCCCGAATCCGGGCGGCAGCAGGCCGCGGTTGGCCAGGTCGTAGACGGCCGGGAGCAACTTCTTGCGGGCGAGGTCGCCGGTGACGCCGAACAGCACCAGGGCGGACGGCCCGGCCATCCGGGGCAGCCGCGGGTCCCTCGGATCGCGAAGCGGGTTCATCACCTCCCAGACTGTACCCAGACCGGCGCCCGGCGGTCAGGGTGGTGTGACCGCGGTGGTCGTCGTGGTTAAGATGCTCGGACTGCTGCAGCACCACGTTCAGGGGGCGGATTTGAAACCAGCCGAGGAGGGCGTGCCGCTGCCCGCCCAGGCGCTGGGCGACTGGAGGGCTGTGGCCGGGGCGTACGTCGCCCTCGCCAAGCCGAGGATCATCGAGTTGCTGCTCGTGACCACCGTGCCAGCGATGTTCCTCGCCGCCGGCGGGTTCCCCGACTGGCAGCTGGTGCTGTGGACGCTGATCGGCGGCACGGCCGCGGCCGGCAGCGCGAACGTGTTCAACTCCGTCCTCGACGCCGACATCGACGCGCGGATGCGCCGCACCCACCGCCGGCCGATGGCCCGGGACCTGGTGTCCCAGCCGCGCGCGCTCGCGTTCGGCGCGGTGCTGGGGATCGCCGCGACGCTGATCCTCGGCCTCGGCGCCAACTGGCTGTCGGCGGCGCTGGCGCTCGTCGCCAACCTCTACTACGTGTTCGTCTACACGATGGCGCTGAAGCGCCGGACGTCGCAGAACATCGTCTGGGGCGGCATCGCCGGCTGCTTCCCGCCCCTGATCGGCTGGACGGCGGTCACCGGCTCGGTCGCCTGGCCGCCGCTGGTGCTGTTCGCGATCGTCTTCGCCTGGACGCCGCCGCACACCTGGGCGCTCGCGCTGCGCTACCGCGAGGACTACCTCAACGCCCACGTGCCGATGCTGCCGGTCGTCGCGCCGCCCGTGCGGGTGGCGTGGCGGATCCTGGCGTACAGCGCGCTCACCGTCGCGGTCAGCCTGCTGCTGTGGCCGGTGGCCGGCACCGGCTGGCTCTACCCGG
>DAINOM010000173.1:0-7162 GCA_036735445.1 Propionicimonas sp. | reverse complement strand
AAGATGAAGTACAGGTTCCGCAGCGTCATCGTGTAGCGCTCGGCCTGCGCGCTCTCGGCCACGTCCGCGTCGCTGATCGCGATCCGCTGCGGCCCCAGGCCGAGGGCCTCCACCGTCCGCGCCCCCTCGACCGTCTCGGTCGTGGTCGAGTTGATCTGGCTGTACGTGGCCGACTCGGTGATGTAGCCGGCACCGGCGTAGCGCAGGTAGTAGCGCGTGGCGAACCACAGCACGACCAGCGACCCGCTCACCGCGAGGGTGAGGAACGGCGAGTTCAGCAGCAGCGCCACCATCGTCGCGACCACCAGCACGGCCGACATCACCAACTGCGGGAAGGCCCAGCGGACCGAGCGGCTCATCTTGCCGACGTCGGACGTGATCCGCGTCAGCAGGTCGCCGCTGGAGGCCTGCTCGACCTCACCCAGCGGCAGCCGCAGCACGGTGTCGACCACCTCCTCGCGCGCCGCGGCGAGCAGGTCGTAGCCGAGGACGGCGGACGACCGGCGCGCAGCGAGCACCAGCACCGCCTGGACCAGGACCACCACCACGACGACGCCGATGATCGGGTCCACCTGGGCCGAGCTGGCCGTGCCGCCGACGACCTGGTCGACGAGGTTGCCCAGCATCCGGGGCACCACGAGCCCGGTGACGGCCGCGGCGAGGTTCGCCCCGATCACGACGCCCAGCCGCCCCTTGCGCGTGCTCAGCAGGCGCTTCAGGAACGCCCACGCCGCCTTGTTGTCGGCCACCGGCAGGCCGCGCTCGGGGTGCCGGGACGCGAGGAATACCGCCTGCGCACGCTCGCGACGCAGCCGGTGGCGCTGGCGCAGCGCGGTCAGCCGGTCGGACAGGCCGAGGCCGGGGGTGACCAGCAGTTCGTCCGGGACGGACGGCACCGAGGGGTTCGCGATCCAGGTGTCGGTGGGCTGCCCTTCGTGACGCGCGCGAGCTCGTTCCTCACCCGCCCGCTCCTCAGGGACCGCTGTCCCCTGGCGATCGCGGCGTTCGCTCACTCGTCCTCCTCCATGCCGCGGCCGACGACGGCGCGGTAGCGCGGGTCGTCCAGCAGCTGTGCGTGGGTGCCGCGGGCGACCTCGCGTCCGTCCTCGACCAGGGACACCTCGTCCGCGTAGTGCAGCACCAGCGGGGACGCGGTCATCACCACGGTCGTACGGCCGCGCCGGTGGTCCGCGAGCCGCTCCGCGATCGCCGCCTCGGTGTGGGCGTCGACGGCCGAGGTGGGCTCGACGAGCACCAGCACCTCGGGGTCGAGCAGCAGGACGCGCGCCAGCACCACGCGCTGCCGCTGGCCGCCGGACAGGCCGCGGCCGAGTTCGTCCACACGCCCCTGCCAACCGCCGGGTAGACCGAGGCGCACGTCCTCGGCCGCCGCGGTGTGCAGCGCGGCCTCCGCCTGCTCGCGGGTGTGCGTCCCCCACGGGTCGACCGCCTCCTGCAGGGTGCCGGCGAACAGCTGGCTGGCGGTGTCGCTGACCACGACCGTGCGACGCAGGGACGTGCCGGTCAGGTGCCGGTAGTCCAGGTCGTCCGCGGTCACGCCCCAGTCGCGGGCCGCGCGCTGGGCGTCCGCCTCGGCGGCCGCCTTGCGCAGGGCCTCGCGCTCCTCGCGGCGCAGGCGGGCCGCCCGTCCCTTGAGTTCGTCCTCGTCGGCGTTGTCGGTCAGGTGCTCCGCCGGCAGGTAGCGGCCGAGCCGGTCGGCGAGCGCGGCACTGTCGTCCGGGACGGCGCTGACGACGGCGAGGAACCGTCCCGGCTCGACCGCCACCCCGGAGGCGGTGTCGACCAGGCGTGGCCGGGACGGGAGGTCGGCCGAGCCCTCGGCGAACGGCGACTCCGCGGCCAGCAGGGTGATCGTCTTCCGGGCCGAGACCAGGCCCTGGACCCACTTCTGGGCGAATTCGAAGAAGTTCTGTAGCGGCCAGACCAGGTACAGCGCGTACCCGACGAAGGAGATCAGCTGGCCGATGGTCAGCTCACCGGCGAGCATCTGGTGCGAGCCCAGCCACACCAGCACCACCAGCAGCAGTCCGGAGAGCAGCACACTGATGGTCTCGGTGACCGCCTGCCACGTCCCCGTGGCCACCCCCAGCCGGCGGACCCGCTGCGACTGCCCGGCGTAGTTGCCGCCGAAGGTGGCCTCGCCGCCGATGCCGCGCAGGATCCGCAGGCCCGAGACGATGTCGGTGGCCATCGAGGTCAGCTCGGAGTTCTGGGTGCGCTCGGCGGTCTGCGCGGCGTTCAGCGGACGCAGCACCGGCGAAGCGGCCACGACCAGCAGCGGCGCGGCGATCAGCACGACCCAGCCGAGTTGCGGGGACGTGCTGAACATCAGCGCGCAGACGAGGGCGAACGCCGCCAGGGAGCCGATCAGCCGGGCGAACACCTCGACGGTCTGGCCGAAGATGTCGGAGTCGGTGGACGAGATGCTCAGAACCTCGCCGGTCGGCAGCCGCCGGCCGAGCACGTGGCCGAGCCTTGCGGCCTTGCGGATCACCAGCTTCTGCGTCCCGTAGAGGGCGATCAGCCAGCTGCGCACCACGAGGGTGTGCTGGATGATGCCGGCGGCCGCACCGACCAGGATCACCACGGTGAGCACGGCCGACCAGCCGAGGACCGCGGCCACGTCGCCCCGCAGGATGCCCGAGTCGATGGCCTTGCCCAGCAGCAGCGGGCTCAGCGCGCCCGGCAGGAACCAGAAGATTCCGGCCACCGACATGGCTGCGACCACGTCCGCCTGCACCCGCAGCACCCAGGCCAGGAACCTGGCCGGGCTACGGGTGTCGGGACGCGTCGCGGCGCTCGCCGAATAGGCGTCGACGTCGGGTGGGAAGTCATGCATAGCCGACAAACATTACGCTCGCGGACCCGCTCTGTCAGGCCGCAATCTTGCGAGTCGTCCGACCGCCTGTCGCGATCTGGCCATTCTCCGCGTCACAGAGTGCACACAGGCCACATCTGGGGCCTCACGTGGCCGGATCGCGACAAGGTCTGCCGCCGGCAGCCGCCACGTGGTGGGAAAGGGGTCTGTCCCCATTTCCCGCCGCGTCGTTACCCTGTGCACGTGAAGCCGTTCCTGCTGCTCGCCACGCGCGACCACAACGAGGCCGCCGCCGCGGAGTACCGGTCGGTGCTGCGGCACACCGGTCTGGCCCCTGACCAGCTCGAACACCTGCGGGTGGAGTCGCAGCCGCTGCCGCCGCTGGACCTCGCGGCGTACTCGGGGGTGATCCTCGGCGGCAGCTCGTTCAACATCTCCGACTCGCAGAAGACCGGGATCCAGCTGCGGGTGGAGGCCGACCTCGCGGCGCTGGTGGACGAGATCGTCGACACCGACTACCCCTTCCTCGGCATGTGCTACGGCGTCGGGACGGTGACCACCCACCTGGGCGGCACCGTCGACCGCACCTACAGCGAGCCGGTCGGCGCGATCGAGGTCACCCTCACGGACGCCGGGCGCGCCGACCCCCTGCTGGCGGGCATCGGTCCGGCCTTCGCCGCCTTCGTCGGCCACAAGGAGGCCTGCACCGGCGCGCCGCCCGGCGTCGTGATGCTCGCCACCGGCGAGGACTGCCCCGTCCAGATGTACCGGGTCGGCGAGAACGTGTACGTCACCCAGTTCCACCCCGAACTCGACGCGGACGACCTGACCGCCCGGATGCGGATCTACCAGCACGCCGGCTACTTCGACCCCAGCGAACTCGAGGACCTGGTCGCGATGGCCTACGCCAGCAAGGTCAGCGGCGAGCAGCACCTCGTCCTGCGGAACTTCGTGGAGCGCTACTCCGTCGAGTGAGAGTCGTCGCCCCTGTCATCCCGGGCTTGACCTGTCATCCCGGGCTTGACCTGTCATCCCGGGCTTGACCTGTCATCCCGGGCTTGACCCGGGATCTCGTGGGTCGATGTGCCGGACCAGTGCAGGGATCCCGGCATTCGCCGGGATGACGAAAAGAGCCGGGATGACGAAAAGACGGCTACCTCAGCTTGAAGGCGCGGAAGGCGACGGCGTGGGGGACGCCGAGCGCCCGGCCCTGCTCCGCGGCGAAGCCCGTGATCAGCTCGCGGGGCGCCGGGTGGCCCGGGATGTCGGCGAGGTAGTCGGCGTGGGCCTCGAGGGAGGCGATGCCGCGCTCCAGCGGCTCGCCCGAGACGTCCAGGGCGTGGGTGGGCGGGTTGCCGCCGGCGACCAGCAGCCAGCTGGCGCCCCACTTGGGCAGGTCCTCCTCCGCGGCGAGTTCGGGGAACACCCAGGTGTTGTCGGCGTCGCGGACGGAGTCCACGCAGGCCAGCCCGGCCGCACGGTGGTCGGCCTGGTTCAGGCCCCAGCCGACCTCGATGTCCCAGGCGCCGGTGACGACGACGTCGGGCTGGAACCGCCGGATCTCCCGCGCGATGTCCCGGCGCAGGTCGAGGGAGTAGACGAGCATCCCGTCCGGATGGGTGAGCACGGTCAGCTGGCTGACCCCGACCAGGTCGCAGGCGGTGCGCTGCTCGACAGCGCGCAGCACCCGGGTCTCCTCCGGCGGCCGCTGCATGCCCGCCTCGCCGCCGGTCAGCAGCAGGTAGGCGACCTTCACGCCGCGCGCGGTCCAGGCTGCGACCGCCGCGGACGTGCCGTACTCGACATCGTCGGGGTGGGCGACCACGCACAGCACACGCTGGAAGTCCTCGTCGGGCAGGGGTTCGAGCTTCAGGGCAGCCATGCCCCCACGCTAGGCGGCGTGCCCCGGGTCTGGGCAGTGTGAGCACTGCCCAGCGGGTTCACCGCTGGTCGGGACGGGGCGGCAGCTCGCGATCGTTCGCCAGCGCGTCGGCGAGCCGGTCGATCATGTCGTCGACGAACACCGGCTGGTAGCCGCCCCTGCGGTCCAGGTGGAACCGCGCCGACCGGACGATCTCGAGCGCCTCCACCCGTCCGGACGGGCTGTCCGCCAGCCCGTAGACCCGGTCCAGCAGGTCCTCGACATCCGTCCGGTCGTAGCCGTGACCGGACGTGAGCGGCAGCCCGGCCGCCTCCGCGTCGGGAACGACCGCGCCCGGCACCACCGTCGGCCCGCCGGCCCGGCTCGCCGCCCGGCGCGCGTACGGCACCACGACCCGGACGAACAGCAGGAACACCCCCAGCAGGATCAGCAGGACGAGGAGCAACCGGAGCAGGTTCATCGGCCCCTCCTCAGTGCGCCCGCATGCCGGCCAGGCCCGGGCCCTGCAGCGGGTTCACCCGCCACGCCTGCGCCGCGTGGTCGGCGCCCAGGCGCAACCGCAGGGTGTGCGGGGTGTCGGTGAACACCAGTCGGACGTGCAGGTCACCGGACTGGTCAGCCCCGGCGGCCACGGCGACCGGGACCTCCGCGTCGCCGAGCTGCAGCCTCTGGCGGCACCATTCGCCGGCCACGGTGACCACGTGGACGGGGAAGCCGTCGGCGGTCAGGTTCAGCTCGAACCCCGCGTCCGTGCGGGTGGCGGTGACGTCGGCGACGTCCGCGGGTCGGCCGATCTCCTCGCCGGGGTCGACCATCTCCGGATCCAGCGGGACGGGGCCCGCGGCGGTCCAGGCGGTGCCGGCTCCCGAGTCGGTGGGGACGGGGATGGTGGCCCTTCGTGACGGTCGCAGAGCGACCTCCTCAGGGACCGGTTCAAGGAGCGGAGCGACCTCCTCAGGGACCGGGCTCCCACCATCGCTCCCTGAGGAGGCGGCGGTGAGGAACGAGCCGTCGACGTCACGAAGGGCGTCCAGGTGCTCCCAGAGCAGGTCGACCAGGGTCTGGGTGCACGACTGGGCGGACTGGATCGCGACCACCAGGCGGCGCTCGGGCAGCACGAAGGCGAACTGGCCGTAGGCGCCGTCCAGGCGGTAGCCCTCGCGTCCCATCCAGACCTGGTAGCCGTAGCCGAGCGTCCATTCCGGCTTGGTGTCCGATGTCGGGATCTGCTTCGCTGTCGCCCGGGCCACCCAGCCCTCCGGCAGCAGCCGGCGTCCCCGCCAGACGCCGTCGCAGCGCAGCAGTTCACCCATCGCGGCCAGGTCGCGGGTGCGCAGGTGCAGGCCGGTCCAGCCGAGGCAGCGGCCGAGCGGGTCGCGGTCCCAGGCGGTGTCGATGCCCAGCGGCTCGAACAGGCGCGGACGGAGGTAGTCGACCAGGTCCTCGCCGGTGTGGCGGCGGACCAGCTCGCCGAGCAGGAACGACGCGCCGTTGTTGTACACGTGGCAGGAGCCGACCGGCTGTTGCGGACCGATGGCCAGGAACCGCTGCACCCATTCCTCGGGCGGTCCGTCGGTCATCGCCTCCAGGGTGTCCTCGGTGTGGCCGGTGGACATCGACAGCAGGTGGTGGACGGTGAGCTGGGCGACGCGGTCGGCGGCGGCCCTTCGTGACGGTCGCAGAGCGACCTCCTCAGGGACCGCTGTGGGCAGCCCAGGGACCGTTGTGGGCAGCAGGTCGACCAGGCGGTCGTCCAGGCCGAACCGGCCCTCGGCGACCGCCAGGCCGACCGCGGTCGCGGAGAAGGTCTTGCTGACCGAGTAGACGAGCGCGCGGTCGTCCGGCTCGTAGGGTGCCCAGTACTGCTCGAACACGGTGGCGCCGTCGTGCAGCACCACCATCCCGTGCAGCTCCAGTTCCGGGTGGGCCGCCACGGCGGCCGGGAAATCGTTCAGCAGGGCCGTTCCTTCGGACTGTTCTCCACGGTGAGCATCGGGTTGCGCACCACGACGTCGCCCAGCGCATCGTCGATCCGCGACATCACCTCGGGGCTGAGCACCACGCCGGACGCGGCCACGTTCTCGGTGATCTGCCGGGGCTTCGACGCCCCGATGATCGCGCACGCCACGTTCGGATTCTGCAGCACCCAGGCGACCGCCAGCTGGGCCATCGTGAGTTCCAGCTCCTCGGCGATCGGACGCAGCCGCTGCACCGCGACCAGCACCTCGTCGCCCATCAGCCGGCGGATGATCGTCGCGCCGCCCTTCTCGTCCGTCGCACGGGAGTTCTTCGGCACCGGCTGGCCGGGCACGTACTTCCCGGTGAGCACGCCCTGCGCGACCGGCGACCAGCAGATCTGCGAGACGCCCAGCTCGCTGGAGGTGGGGACCACCCACTCCTCGATCACCCGCCACAGCATCGAGTACTGCGGCTGGTTCGAG
>DAINOM010000172.1:0-7170 GCA_036735445.1 Propionicimonas sp. | reverse complement strand
AGATGATGTTGTGCGCGGCCGGATCGTACTTGTCGTCGTTGACGCCCATCACGATGGTGATGTCCTCGCCCTTCGCGGGGGCGGAGATGATCACCTTCTTCGCGCCCGCGTCGAGGTGCGCCTTGGCCTTGGCCGCGTCGGTGAAGAAGCCGGTGGACTCGATCACGATGTCGACGCCCAGCTCACCCCATGGCAGGTTGGCCGGATCGCGCTCCTCGAACGCCTTGATCTCCTTGCCATCGACGTACAGCGCCTTCTCGTCATAGGTGACCTCGCCCGGGAAACGGCCAAGGATCGAGTCGTACTTGAGCAGCTGCGCGAGGGTCGCGTTGTCGGTGAGGTCGTTGACTGCCACCACGTCGAGATCGGCGCCCGAAGCCACCAGGGCGCGGAAGTAGTTGCGGCCGATCCGGCCGAAGCCGTTGATGCCAACCTTGACGGTCATAAGTGAGGGTCTCCTTTACGAACGGTGTACGCGACCGGTTCCGACCAGCCGTGTTCGGTTCCACCCTAGCGGTTCACCGCTGGCCGGGTTGCCGGGGTCGTCTATCCGGACCGACGTGCACCGACTGCCCCCGGCTATGCGTCGTCGTCCAACAACTCGGGGCTCAGCCCGGCCTCGGTGTTGGGGATGCCGAGCTCGCCGGCCCGCTTGTCCGCGGTGGCCAGCAGGCGCCGGATCCGGCCGGCGACGGCGTCCTTGGTGAGCGGCGGCACGTGCAGCTGGCCCAGCTCCTCGAGGCTGGCCTGCTTGTGCTCGAGCCGCAGCTTGCCCGCGACCAGCAGGTGCTCGGGGATGTCGTCACCGAGGATCTCCAGCGCGCGCTTGACCCTGGCTCCGGCGGCGACCGCCGCCCGGGCGGAGCGGCGCAGGTTGGCGTCGTCGAAGTTCGCCAGCCGGTTCGCGGACGCGCGCACCTCGCGGCGCATCCTGCGGTCCTCCCAGGCCAGGACGGACTCGTGCGCGCCGAGCCGGGTGAGCATCGCGGCGATCGCGTCCCCGTCCCGGATCACCACCCGGTCGATTCCGCGCACCTCGCGGGCCTTCGCGCCGATGCCGAGCCGCCGGGCCGCCCCGACCAGGGCGAGCGCCGCCTCGGAGCCGGGGCAGGTGACCTCCAGGGCCATCGACCGGCCGGGTTCGGTGAGCGAGCCGTGGGCGAGGAAAGCCCCCCGCCACGCCGCGACCGAGACCTCCAGGCCGCCGTTGACGATCTGCACCGGCAGGCCCCGGACGGGGCGGCCACGCGGGTCGATCAGCCCGGTCTGGCGGGCCAGCGACTCGCCGTCCCGGATCAGCCGGACCACGTAGCGGGTGCCGCGGCGCAGGCCGCTGCCGGTGATCACCACGAACTCGCAGGTGAAGCCGAACAGCTCGGCGATCGCCGTGCGCAGCCGGCGGGCGGCGGCGCCGGTGTCCAGTTCGGCCTCGACCACGATCCGGCCACCGGCGATGTGCAGGCCGTTGGCGAAGCGCAGCAGCGCGGCCACCTCGGCCTTGCGCAGTTCCGGCTTGGTCACCTCGAGGGTGGCGAGCTCGGATTTCACCTGCTGCGTCATCGCCATGGTGGTGCTGTGCTGCCTTTCGCCGGGGACGGTGCCGCTTAGCCTACAGACCCATGATCCCGGCATAAACCGAGGCCAGCAGATGGGGGTCGTGACGGGGCGTTCCGTCCCGCATCCGGACCGGTGCCACCACCAGCCGCGCGCCGAGGGACGCGACGTAGGCCTCCAGGTGCGGATCGCCCAGGGCGAAGGACGGATCGGCGAGCACCGCGTCCAGCCGCAGCCCGGGGGCGTGCTCGGCCAGCACCTCGATGTGCCGGGACGCCGTGTAGGCCGGGGTCTCGTCCGCGGTCGGGACCAGGTTGAGCGCGAGCACCCGCCGGGCACGGGTGGTCAGGATCGCCTCCAGCAGTTCCGGCACGAGCAGGTGCGGGATCACGGACGAGTACCACGACCCCGGCCCGAGGACGAGGTAGTCGGCGGCGTGGATGGCCTGCAGCGCCTCCGGGACCGCCGGCGGGTCGGCCGGGATCAGCCGGACGTCCACGATCTCGCCGGACGCCAGCGCCACCGCCTCCTGGCCCACCACGAGCGAGACCTCGTCCGGCCGGGTCCGGTCGGCGCCGATCACGTCCGCCTCGATCACCAACGGCACCGCTGCCATCGGCAGCACCCTGCCCTCGACGTGGAGCATGGCCGCGACCATGTCGAGGCCGTCGACCGGGTCCTCCAGCTCCTGCCACAGCCCCGCGATCAGCAGGTTGCCGATGCTGTGCCCGCCCAGCGGCCCCTCGCCGGGGAACCGCGACTGCATCACCGCCGCCCAGGCGCGGCCCACCTCGTCGTCGCCGCAGAGCGCGGCGAGGGCCATCCGCAGGTCGCCGGGCGGCAGGATCGGGAACTCCGCGCGCAGCCGGCCGGACGAGCCGCCGTCGTCCGCGACCGTGACCACGGCGGTCAGCCGGTGGGTGAGCTGCCGCAGCGCGGTCAGGCTCGCGGAGAGCCCGTGCCCGCCACCGAAGGCGACCACGGCCGGGGGCCGGACGAAACTGCTCACTCGGTCCTCACTCCAGACCCAGGTCGCGGTGCACGACCTCGGTGCGCACGCCCTCGGCGGACAACCGGCGGGAGAGCTCGACCACCAGCGCGGTCGAACGGTGCTTGCCGCCGGTGCAGCCGACGGCGACGGTGGCGTGCCGCTTGCCCTCACGGATGTAGCCGGGCCGGATCAGGTCGATCAGCCCCAGCGCGTGGGCCAGGAACGGCTCGGCGTCCGCCTGCCCGAGCACGTACGCGGAGACGGGCTGGGCGAGCCCGGTCTGCGGCCGCAGCGCCGGCACCCAGTGCGGGTTCGGCAGGAACCGGGCGTCGAGGACCAGGTCCGCGTCGATCGGGATGCCGTTCTTGAACCCGAAGGACATCAGGGTGAGCTGCAGCTCGGTCTCGTCCGGGTCGGCGTAGGCCTTCGCCACCCGCGCGGCCAGTTCGTGGACGTTGATCGACGTGGTGTCGATGACCAGATCGGCGCTGGCCCGCAGCCCGGCCAGCAACTGCCGCTCCTTGCGGATGCCGTCCAGCAGCCGGCCCGAACCCTGCAGCGGCAGCGGCCGGCGGACGGACTCCTGGCGGCGCACGATGACCTCGTCGCTGGCGTCGAGGAACAGGATCTGGGGCACCACGCCGGCGTCGCCCAGCAGGGCGAAGGCCGCCGGGATCTGCTGGAAGTCGGATCGACTGCGCACGTCCAGCAGCACGGCCACCCGGCTGAACTGGCGCTCGCGGCTGATCTCGATCAGCTCCGGCAGCATGCTGGGCGGGAGGTTGTCGACCACGAACCAGCCGAGGTCCTCGAGCGTGTGGCCGGCCGTGCGTCGGCCCGCCCCGGACATGCCGGTGATCACCAGCAGCTGCACGGGCGCCGCGTCGTTCATGCGCTCATTATCCGCCCCGGCCGCCTCAACCCTCGATGACCTCGCCGGTGGTGACGTTGACCGCGACCGGCGCCTCCTGTGCCGCCAGCGCCGCCTTGATCGCCGCGGCCGTGCGCGGACCGATCCCCGGCACCTCCGCGATCTGCTCGACGGTCGCCGCGCGCAGCTTGCGCAGCGAGCCGAAGTAGGTGATCAGCGCCTTGCGCCGGATCTCGCCGAGGCCGGGCACGTCGTCCAGCAGCGACTCGACCATCGACGCGCTGCGCCGGTTGCGGTGGTGGGTGATCGCGAACCGGTGCGCCTCGTCCCGCACGCGCTGCAGCAGGTACAGGCCCTCGCTCGCCCGCGGCAGGATCAGGGGGTACTCCTCCCCCGGCAGCCACACCTCCTCCAGCCGTTTGGCCAGGCCGCAGAGCGCGACGTCCACGATGCCGAGGTCCGCCAGCGCCCGTTCGGCCGCGGCCACCTGGGGCGCTCCCCCGTCCACTACGACCAGCGCGGGCAGGTAGGCGAACTTGCGGGGTGCGCCGGTGGTGGGGTCGACCAGCAGCGGCCCGGACTCGGCGGCCTCGTCCGCGGCGGCCTGCTGGCGGCGCTCCTCGAGCAGC
Source organism: Propionicimonas sp. (assembly GCA_036735445.1). Classification (GTDB taxonomy): domain Bacteria; phylum Actinomycetota; class Actinomycetes; order Propionibacteriales; family Propionibacteriaceae; genus Propionicimonas. The sequence continues at coordinate 3,125 of DAINOM010000172.1, read as the reverse complement.
CGGGTGAACCGCCGGGTGATCACCTCGTGCATGGCGCCGACGTCGTTGCTGCCCTCGACCGTCCGGATCACGAACCGGCGGTACTCGCTCTTGCGCGCCAGCCCGTCCTCGAACACCACCATCGAGGCGACGACCTCGCTGCCCTGGGTGTGGGAGATGTCGTAGCACTCGATCCGCAGTGGCACCTGCGGCAGGTCGAGGGCCTCCTGCAGCTCCTCCAACGCGCGGTTGCGGGTGGACAGGTCGCTGGCCCTGCGCACCTTGTGCAGGGTGAGCGCCTCGGTCGCGTTGCGGGCCGCGGTCTGCAGCAGGGCCGCCTTGTCGCCGCGCTGCGGCACCCTCAGCCGCACCGTGCCCTCGCGCTGCTCGCCGAGCAGCTGTGCGAGCACCTCCGCGGACGAGGGCAGGGCGGGCAGCAGCACCAGCGGCGGGACGGCGTCCGCGTCGGCATCGGCGTAGAGCTGCAGCAGGAACTGCTCGATCAGGTCGCCGGTGCCGGCGTCGTCGCTGCGTTCGGCCACCCAGCCACGCTCGCCGCGCACCCGCCCGTCCCGGACGTGGAACACCTGGACGGCCACCTCCAGCGGGTCCTCGGCGAGGGCGACCACGTCGGCGTCCGTGCCGTCGCCGAGCACGATCGCGTTGCGCTCGGTGGCCTGCTTCAGCGCGGCGAGCTGGTCGCGCAGCACCGCGGCCCGCTCGAACTCGAGGTTGGTGGACGCGATGTACATCTCCGACTCCAGGCGCCGGACGAGGGCGCCGGTGCGACCGGCGAGGAAGTCGCACATGTCCTCGACGAGTTCCCGGTGGGCGTCGGCGTCGATCCTGCCCACGCAGGGCGCCGAGCACTTGCCGATGTAGCCCATCAGGCACGGCCGGCCAGACGCCCGGGCGCTGTTGAACACGCCCTTCGTGCACGAACGCATCGGAAACGCCCGCAACAGCGAGTCGATCGTGTCGCGGATCGCCCAGGCCTGCGCGTACGGGCCGAAGTAGCGGGTGCCCTTGCGCTTGCTGCCCCGGCCGACGAAGACGCGGGGGAACTCCTCCGACCAGGTCACCGCCACCCACGGGTAGGACTTGTCGTCGCGGTACTTGATGTTGAACCGCGGCTCGAACTGCTTGATCCAGGTGTACTCCAGCTGCAGGGCCTCGAGCTCGTTGCGGACGAGCGTCCACTCGACCTTCGCCGCGGTCCGCACCATGGTCTGGGTGCGGAAGTGCAGCGCCGCCGGATCGGCGAAGTAGGAGTTCAGCCGCTGGCGGAGGTTGATCGCCTTGCCGACGTAGATGACCCGGCCGTCCGGGTCGCTGAACCGGTAGACGCCGGGGCCCGTGGGGATGGTGCCGGTCGCCGGTCGGTAGCTCGCCGGGTCAGCCATGCCGTCAGCATAGGCACCGGCACCGACTATCCCGCGCCGAGGTCGGCAGCGGCGGCGTCGCCTCCGGGCGAGCGGGTGGCGGGGACGGCGAGCAGCGGCAGCAGGGCGGCGCGGTTGGCGTTCCAGCAGGCCACCTGCTGGCGCACGCAGTCGGTCTCGCCGCCGCACAGTCCTCCGCTGCCCGCGTCGGCCGCGGTCGCGTCCCGGGGTGCACCGAAGTAGAAGGTGCCGTCGCTGTCGAGGGCCGAGCCGGCGTCGACCAGGACGGGACCTGCGGCCACCGCGGGTCCGGCCCGGTCCTGCAGCACCGAGACCCGGAGCAGGTAGACGTACGACGCGAGCACGCCGAGCCCCTCGCGCTGCGGCGCCTTCAGACCGATCGTGAACCGGTCGACCGCCCCCGGCTCGATCTGCTGGTGCAGCGTGACCCGGACAACGTCACCCCCGGCCGGGTCGTCGGGCAGCACCGCCTCGTACTCGCCGCTGACCTCGAGGTCGCTGCCGTAGAGGCAGGGCGGCAGGTAGGCGAAGTCGTCCACGGTGAGTTCGACGGCCGTCAGCACGCCGACCCGGTCGCCGTCGTTGCGGACGGTGACGTCGAGGGTGGCGACCGACCCGGCCCCGTCCGGCGGCACCACGACCACCTGGCTGAGCGCGAGCTGCGGGCCGGGCGTGGGCGACGGCTCCGGCTGCGGACGGGGAGTCGGGGCGAACGCGAGGATGCCCACCGCGGCCACCACCAGGACCACCGCTGCGGTGGTCGTGATCCGCCGGTGCCGGGGCAGGACGATCGCGGCGACACCGGTGCCGGCCGCGAGCAGCATCAGGACGACGGCAGCGGTGCGGAAGGCCGGCTCCAGGTTCATGCCGAGCACGGAGAGTGCGATCGCGAGCACGGATCCGGCGGCCCCGAGCCAGTCCTTCCCGTCCAGCGGCGAGCGACCGCGCTGCTCCCCCGGCTGCTGGTCGGCCATCCTGTCCCCCTGCTGCGACCTGTGCGGGCATGCTAACCCCATTCACAGCTCTGGCACAGCCGCCAGCGTGGTTGAAGGTTCTACCATTTTCGGCAACCGAACGAGGAGGCCTCGATGACCGCCCAGCAACTCCCGACCCGACGCACCGTCCTGAACTCAGCCGGCATCGCCGCCGTCACGCTCTGCCTGGGTGGTTGCGCCGCGGCGACGTCCGGCACCAGCTCCACGACGTCCGGCTCGTCCGGCGGCAACACGGTCAAGGCCGCCGAGATCCCCGTCGGCGGCGGCAAGATCGTCGGCTCCTTCGTGGTCACCCAGCCGAAGGAGGGCAGCTACGAGGCGTTCAGCTACCTGTGCACCCACCAGAACCTGCCCGTGCAGGAGGTGACCGACGCCGCCATCGTGTGCGGCCGGCACGGCAGCTCGTTCTCCCTCGCCGACGGCACGGTGCTCACCGGCCCGGCGACCACCGCGCTCGCCAAGGCCACCGTGACCGTGGACGGCGACACGCTCACGCTCAGCTGACCGGGCATGCCCCCCGGCATCAGCGGCCGCTCAACTCGCGCTGAGCAGGTCCGGGATCTCGGGCTCGGCCACCCGGCTCCCGGCGAGCACCGGCTTCAGGAACTCGCCGGTGAACGAGGCGGGATTCGCCGCGACCTGCTCGGGCGTGCCCTCGGCGATCACCAGGCCGCCGCGCGAGCCGCCCTCCGGACCGAGGTCGATCACCCAGTCGGCCGCCTTGATCACGTCGAGGTTGTGCTCGATC
>DAINOM010000171.1:0-7243 GCA_036735445.1 Propionicimonas sp. | reverse complement strand
CGGCGGCGACCGGCACCCGAAGATCGGCAAGGGCGTGATGATCGGCGCCGGCGCGAAGGTGCTGGGCAACATCCGGGTCGGCGAGGGCGCCAAGGTGGGCGCGGGCTCCGTGGTGCTGGAGGATGTCCCGGCCTACACCACGGTCGCCGGCATTCCCGCGCGTCCGGTGGCCTACCCCGGGCACGCCCTCCCCGCGCTGGACGACCTGGACCCGCTCACCGAGGGCTGACCGGGATCCCGCTCGTCTCTCCGGACGCGAGCAGGTCCAGCAGCCGCGAGGTGAACCGCGCGGCCGGTGCTCCGTCCACCACATCGTGGTCGAAGCTCAGCGTGAGGCGGGCGATCCGGCGCTCGGCGCCGCCCTCGCTCCGCGGGCTGATCCCGCCGATGGTGACGGCCACCGTCCCCGCGCCCGGCGCGAGACCCCAGCCCGGGATGTCGCCGCCGATCCCCAGGTTGTTCACCCCGGCCACCCCGTAGCGCAGCGCCCAGCGGGGACTGCGGCTGGCCGGGCCCAACACGATCGGGACGAGTGCCGTCGGGATCAGCTCCAACCACCGCTGGCCGGGCACGACGCGCTGCGCGCCGCCCTGCTCGGCCCGGATCTCCGCGCTCACCTGGACCAGGGTCTTCGTGTCGGCCCGGCGGATCGGGAGGTAGCCGACGGCGGACTGGCCGTCGATCGTGCGCTCCAGCAGCACCACCACGATCACCTCGTCGAGCAGGATCAGCGACCGGCGCCGGCGGAAGGCGTTCACCTCCGGCTGCTCGGCCAGCGCCCGCGCGAGGCACGTCGCGACGTAGCCGGAGAGCGACAACCGCTCGCCGGTCCGTTCCCGGTGCGCGGCGATCAGCGCGAGGGGCGTGGCTAGATCGGCCTCGACGAGGGCGAACATCAGGTGGCGACGACGGGCCATCTCCTGACCGGCCGCCAGCGCGAGCCGGGCGCGGCTCAGCCGCTGTACCCGGTAGCCGCCCTGCCCCGCCATGGCGCTCCTCCGCCGTCGTCGCGGCAACGCTATCGCTGCGACGACGTCCCGGCTCGGTGTCGCCAACCCTCAACCCAACCCTGAATGGCGACTTGAGGTGCCCGAACAGCGAAATCCCTAGTCAGCGCAACTTTGTCCACCACGCGGGCGACCGCAACCCTCAAGCAGACCCTTGCCCACCGCCACCGGGGCTAGGTACGAAGTCCCTTGTGAAAGCTGTGACGAGAGTGCTGTCTGTGGCCATTGCGGTAGCCGTGACGCTCGGCTGCGCGCTCGTTCAGTCCCCATCCGCAGAGGCCGTCTCCGCCAGTGCGAAGACGAAGTTCATCGCCAGCATGGTCACCGCCGCCCAGAACACGCAGCGGAAGTTCGGCGTGCCGGCGTCGGTCTCGATGGCGCAGGCGATCGTGGCGTCCGACTGGGGCACCTCGTCCGCGGTGGACAAGGCCAAGAACTACTTCGACACCCCCTGCAGCGGCTCGATGACCGCCGCGCAGTTCGCCAAGCTGGCCGAGGCGCAGGTGGGCAAGCCGTACGTGCTCGGCGCGGAGGCGGCGATCACGAACCCGAACCCGCCGAAGTTCGACTGCTCCGAACTCGTGCAGTGGCTGTTCGGTCGTTCCGGCAACACGATCACCGACCTGGCCGCCGCCCAGTACAACGTGACCAAGAAGGTCGCGTCCGGCGACTCCCCCAAGGTCGGCGACCTGGTCTTCCTGCGCAACAACCCCGCCCGCTCGAACGGCATCGGCCATGTCGCCGTGCTGACCAAGAAGCGGTCGGACGGCGACTGGGAGATCATCGAGGCCCGCGGCCGGGCCTACGGCGTGGTCAAGACGACCCTGAGCTACTGGAAGCAGCGCTCCTACTACGCCGGACTGCGCCGGTACGCGTCCTTCGTGCTGGTGAACGGCGACAGCGTGACCGCGTCCGCGGCCGGCGACTACAAGACCAAGTGCCTCAAGATCGGCTCGACCACGTACTCGGCGTTCTCGTCGATGACCAACTCGTTCTACGCCAACGCCGCCGCGATCACCGAGGACTCCGCCTACAAGGACGCCCGCGCGGTGCTCTCCAGCGTGCCCAAGCTGGTCAACGCGCTCGCCAAGGTGGTCAAGCCCAAGAGCGCGGACGACTACGCCGACAGCCTGAACAAGCTCATCGACACCTACCACCTCACCGACTACGACATCGTCCCGATCGGGATCGTGCTCGTCTCGGGCAACACCGGGTCGAAGGTGACCGCGCTGCAGCACCTGCTGAAGGCGGCGGGCCAGAGCGTCACGGTCACCGGGAAGTACGACGCCAAGACCGTGGCCGCGGTGAAGAAGTTCCAGAAGGCCAAGAAGCTGGAGTCGGACGGGGAGGCCGGGCAGTACACGCTGACCGCGCTGTTCTCGAAGCTGGCCTCGGGCACGTCCGGAGCGTCCACCCAGGCGCTGAACGCGCTGCTGGACGGGCTGGGCTACGCCACGACGGCCGGCAACGACTTCGGCAGCGCCACGCTCGCCGCGGTGAAGTCGTTCCAGACGACCGCCGGCCGTGGCGCCACCGGGACGGTCGACCCGAACACCTGGGCCGCCCTGTTCATGGCCCTCGACTCCCAGGCGCCGAAGATCAGCGGCACCACCCGGGTCGGCCAGACGCTCAACGCGACGGTCGACAAGTGGGGCCCGGGCACGGTGGCGCTGGACTACCAGTGGCAGCGCAACGGTGCGGCGATCAGCGGCGCGGACGGCGACAGCTACACCCTGAAGGCCGAGGACGCCGGCAAGACCCTCACCGTCGTGGTGACCGGGACCAAGGCCGGCTACACCGTGACCAGCCGCAGTTCCGCGGCGACCAAGGAGATCGAGAGCAACACGCTCGGCACCGCGCCGGTGCCCACGGTCAAGGGCACGGCACGGGTCGGGCAGAAGCTCACCGCGACTGCCGGCACCTGGAAGCCGGCGCCGGTCACCCTCGCCTACCAGTGGCTGCGCGACGGGACGGCGATCGCCGGCGCCACCAAGTCGACCTACACCGTGCAGGCCGCCGACGTGGACGCGAAGCTGTCCGTGACGGTCACGGGCACCAAGGCCGGCTACGAGTCGGTGGCCAAGACGTCCGCGGAGACCGACAAGGTGGCGAAGGGCACGCTCACCGGCAAGAAGCCGCTGATCCACGGCACCCGCGACGTCGGCGTGACCCTCAAGATCGAGGTCGGGACCTGGTCGCCGTCCGGCGTGAAGCTCACCTACCAGTGGTACCGGGGCGACAGCGCGATCAAGGGAGCCACCAAGACCAAGTACAAGCTGACGAAGTCCGACAAGGCCAAGCAGCTCACCGTCGTCGTGAAGGGCACCAAGGACGGCTACGAGACGCTGGAGCTGCGCTCCGCGAAGACCAGGAAGGTCACCACCTGACCGGTTCGGGTCGGCCCGAACTCACCACTTGCTGTCGCTGCACTTCGCGGTGATCTTGTACGGCAGGACCTCCGTCCGCGTGGTGCCCTTCCGGGTCTCGCGGGCGAGGAGCTTGCCGGACACCGTGAACGTGTTGCCGGACGTGGCCAGCTTTCCCGAGGTGCCCTTGGCGGGCTTGGCCGCGTTGTAGCCGAGCTTCCAGGTGAAGCCCTCCGAGTCCTTGCCGAAGGCGCCGTCGACGGACGCCACCTTCTTGCGGGCCGCATCGAGCACGACGGTCAGGTCGACCGTGCCGTACCACTCGTTGGCGTGGTCGGCCAGCTTGATGGTCGGAGCGCCGTCGACGGTCTGGCAGGTGCCCTTGAGGGCGTCGCTGACGGTCAGGAAGATCGCCATCGTGCCCGTGGCATCGACCGGGTCGGGGGTCGGGGCGGCGGACGTCGGCGTGGCCGAGGGCGTCTTCGTCGGCGAGGCGGACGGCTTCTGCGGCGCGGACGGGGTGATGGTCTCGACCGGTTTCGGCGTGAACTGCGTACTGCCACCCCACGTGCACGCGGACGTGCTCACCGCCAGCGCCGTCCCGAGGACGACCGCCACCGCTCTCCCCCAGCGTGCCGCGCGCTCCGCAGCCACCTTGTTCGCCTGATCTGCCACGTCACCATCGTCCATCGCCCGCCCGTCCCGGACGGCCGCGACGCGCCACGCGACCCCGAAGTCGCCCCTGCTCCCCCGGCCCGGGGCTTGCTCAGCCGTCGAGGCGGCGGAAGTCCAGGGTGTGCAGGACGAGTTCGCCGGCATCGTCGCACTCGTCGAGGTCGACGCGGGCGGTGATCGACCAGTCGTGGTTGTCCTCGGGGTCGGCGATCACCTGCCGCACGTCCCAGACCCGGCCATGGTCGGTGACCACGAGGAAGGCGGGACCTCGGGCGTCGGCGTCGGTGCCGATCCGGTCGTGCTCGTCCCAGTACTCCCCCAGCGCGTCGTCCCAGCGGGTTCGGGTCATCGGGCCGCCGGGTTCGAGTGCCGCGAGTCCGTCCACGTCATCGGCCGCCGCCAGCTCCACCCGGCGGAACATGGCGTTGCGCACCAGCACGCGGAAAGCGCGGACGTTGCCGGTGACGGTCTGGTTGCGTGCGCGCTGGGCCTCGTCAGGCTCGGCCGACGGTGGCGACGACAGCCCGGCCAGCGACTCCCACTCGTCCAGCAGCGAGGAGTCAGTGAGCCGGGTCACCTCGCCCAGCCACTCGACCAGGTCCTCCAGCTCCTCGGTGCGCAGGCTGTCCGGCACGGTCTGGCGCAGCGCGCGGTAGGCGTCGGACAGGTAGCGCAGCAGCAGGCCCTCACTACGTTGCAGCTTGTAGAAGCCGATGTACTCGCCGAAGGTCATGGCCCGTTCGTACAGGTCGCGGACCGCGGACTTCGGGCTGACCGGTGTCTCCGCGAGCCACGGGTGGGCGGCCAGCTCGCCGACGTACACCTCGTCGAGCAGCTCGGCCAGCGGTCGGGGCCAGGTCACCTCGTCGAGCAGCTCCTTGCGTTCGTCGTAGTCGTAGCCGTCGGCCTTGAGCTCGGCCACCGCCTCGCCGCGTGCCCTGAACTGCTGGGCGAGCAGGATCACCATCGGGTTCTCCAGCGTCGCCTCGATCACGCTGACCACGTCGAGCGCGTAGCCCGGTGCCTCCGGGTCGAGCCGGGCCATCGCCGCGAGTGCGAACGCACTCAGCGGCTGGTTCAGCGCGAAGTTGTGCTGCAGGTCGACGGCGAGCGCATGGCGGCGTCCGCCGGGGGTCGCCTCCGGAAGGCGCACCACCACCCCGGCCCGCAGCAGCGAGCGGCCCATCGCCGCAGCCCGACGCAGCAGCCGCTGGCGCACCGGCCGCTCGGGAGTGCAGGAGTCGATGATCCGGGCGAGGGCGGTACCGGTGTCCTCGTCCCGCTGCAGGAGGTTCAGCAGCATGGCGTGGGTGACCCGCATCCGGGCGTGCAGCGGCTCCGGCTCGGACTCGGTGAGCTTGGTGAACGTGGCCTCCGAGAAGTTCACGAACCCCTCCGGCGGCTTCTTCCGGCGGACGGAGCGCAGCTTCTTCTCGTCCCCGGCGAACTTGGCGAGCAGCCGGACGTTCTCCACCTCGTGCTCGGGAGCCTGGGCGACGACGTAGCCCACCGTGTCGAAGCCTGGACGGCCCGCACGCCCGGCGATCTGGTGAAACTCGCGGCTGCGCAGCACCCGCGTCCGGCGGCCGTCGAACTTCGTCAGGGACGCGAACAGCACCGTCCGGATCGGCACGTTGATGCCCACCCCGAGGGTGTCCGTGCCGCAGATCACGGTGAGCAGGCCGCGCTGGGCGAGGGTCTCGACCAGGCGGCGGTAGCGCGGCAGCACCCCCGCGTGATGGACGGCGATGCCGGCGTGCAGCAGCGTGGACAGCGTCCGCCCGAAGCCGCCGGAGAACCGGAAGCCGCGCAGCGCCTCCACCAGTTCCGCGCGGTGGCTGCGGTCGACGATGCCGGAGCTGAGCAGCGCCTGGGCGCGGTCGACCGCGCTGCCCTGGGTGGGGTGCACGACATAGACCGGCGCCTGGTGGGTGTCGATCAGCCCCGGGATCGTCTCGTGGACGGCGGTCTGCGCCCACGAATACACCAGCGGCACCGGACGGACCGCGCCGCCGACGATGCTCACGCCACGCCCGGTGCGGCGCTCCAGGTCGGCTGCGGTCGGCCGCATGTCGCCGAGCGTGGCGGACATGATCACGAACTGCGCCTGCGGCAACTCGACCAGCGGCACCTGCCAGGCCCAGCCGCGGTCACGGTCGGCGATGAAGTGGAACTCGTCCATCACGACCTGGTCGACGGCCGCCGTCCGTCCCTCGCGCAGGGCGATGTTCGCCAGGATCTCCGCGGTACAGCAGACGATCGGGGCGTCGGCGTTCACCGCGGCATCACCGGTGACCATGCCGACGTTGTGGGCACCGAAGACCGCGCACAGGGCGAAGAACTTCTCGTTGACCAGGGCCTTGATCGGCGCGGTGTAGTAGCTGCGCCCGCCGCCGGCCAGCGCCGCGAAGTGGGCGGCGGTCGCGATCAGCGACTTGCCGGAGCCGGTCGGCGTGGTGACGATCACGTTCGCCCCGGTGAGGATGTCGATGACCGCCTCGTCCTGGTGCGGGTACAGCGTGATGCCGTCGGCGGTCGCCCACTCGACGAAGGCGTCGTAGAGGGCGTCCGGGTCGGCGGCGGCCGTGTCCGGCACCAGGTCGGTGAGTCTCATCTCAGGGCCATCGTGCCATGCCGGACGGAGGCGTCAGCGCACGAGCTTCAGGCCCACCACGCCGCCGACGATCATCGCGAGGAACAGCACCCGCAGCGGCGTGACCGGATCCGCGCCGGTGGCCATGCTGTAGCCCACGGTGAGCGCGGCGCCGATACCCACCCACACGGCGTAGGCGGTGCCGGTCGGCAGATCGCGCATCGCCCAGGCGAGCCCGCCCATGCTGAGTACCGCGGCAATGCCGAAGACGACGGACGGGACGAGCTTCGTGAGCCCGTCCGAGCGGCCGAGCGCGACGGCCCAGACGGCCTCCAGCACTCCGGAGATGACAAGGACCAACCAGGACATGACGACCTCTTCCAGGCCGTCTTGTCGCACTCCGGGTACGGCTCCCTCGTCCGGGACCCCGGTCGCCGGGGCCACTTCCACTGTCGCACATTCCGCACCCGGGCCCAAACCCGCGTCCGGGCGATCAGTTCAGCTGGCCACGCTCCCGGAGCTCACCGACGATCTTCGCGTAGAAGGCGTCGTCGATGCGGTACTTCGCCCGGTAGATCAGGTAGCTGATCACGATCAGCACC